>JBOHGX010000463.1:0-2132 GCA_050700255.1 Pseudonocardiaceae bacterium | reverse complement strand
CCACTGGGCCGCGCAGCCAGAAGTCGTAGGGCGGCATCGACATGACCGCGTCCTCGTGCAGCAGCGACACCAGCGAGGTGATGTCGTAGCGCTCGAAGGCGTCCACGTAGCGGGCAAGCAGCGCGCGCTGGTCGGCGTCGACCGCGGGCGAGGAGACGCTGGCGTCGCGGGTTGCCAAGGTGGACCTGGCTCGCTGCAGCGCGCTGTTGACCGACGCCACGCTGGTCTCGAGCAGCTCGGCGACCTCGGTCGCCTGCCAGCGCAGCACCTCGCGCAGGATCAACACCGCGCGCTGCTTGGCCGGGAGGTGCTGCAGCGCTGTGACGAATGCCAGGCGGACGCTCTCTTTCGACACCGCCAGCTCGGCCGGGTCGCTGTCGCCGGGCAGGACGCGTGCGTCCGGGACGGGTTGCACCCAGGCGTGCTCGGGAAGTACCGGTCCCAGGGATCCCTCCGCCGTTGAGGACGGCCCCAGGTCCATCGGCCGAGCTCGACGCTCGCGGCCCCGCAGCATGTCGAGACACACGTTGGTGGCGATGCGGTAGAGCCACGACCGCAGGGCCGACCGGCCTTCGAAGCCGTCGATACCCCGCCAGGCCCGCACCATCGTCTCCTGCACGGCGTCATCGGCTTCGAAGAACGAGCCGAGCATCCGGTAGCAGTAGCCGGTGAGCTCCCGGCGGTACGGTTCGAGGTCCTCAGACCGGGCCTCGCTGCTGCCGACGGTATCTGAGCGGATGGACACGAGCGCCCATGCTACGCCGAGGCTCGCCGGCCGCGAGTGGTGCCGACCGCTGAGTTCTCCGTCGCGGCACCGTCTCACCATGCGAGAGGCACTCCAGCTACCCGGCTTTTCCCGCGTAAACCGACGGCGATGCCTCAGCAGCCGGTAAGGGTCCCTCGTGGAGAGCAGTGGTCGGTACATTGCCGGTGTGGCAGCCCAGGGAGCCGACCGGACCGTGGACATTTACACCGACGGTGCATGTAGCGGCAACCCGGGGCCGGGCGGGTGGGGCGCCGTCCTGCGGTACGGCACGCGCGAGAAGGAGATCTACGGAGGCGAGCCGGCCGAGACCACCAACAACCGGATGGAGCTGATGGCCCCGATCCGGGCGTTGGAAAGCCTGACCCGGCCTGTGGTGGTGCGACTGCACACCGATAGCAAATACGTGCTGGACGGCGACACCAACTGGCTCCCGCGATGGAAGAGCAACGGCTGGCAGACCGCTGGCAAGCAACCTGTCAAGAACGCCGACCTGTGGCAGCGCCTCGACGCCGCCGTGCAACGGCATCAGGTGCAGTGGCACTGGGTCAAGGGCCACGCCGGACACCCGGAGAACGAGCGCGCTGACCAGCTCGCAACCCGGGGTCTGCACGAGGCGTGGGGGTAGCGGCGATCCCACTGGGTGTTGTCCTCCGGCCACGCCATCCACTCATCCAGAGTCATCAGCGACCCGGGTCGCGCAGCGGCATGGGGACCAAGGGTCCGACCACACAGCCACCGGTCGGGTGCCGCCTCCCACAGTTTCCCGGTGGCTAATGATCGCTGTCTCGGAAGAATGAGCCGCGCTGTGCGCGGTTATCGCTTCCGAACCGGCGATCACGGAGGAGGCTCGTCGGCGGCGCGATCGCGGGTGAACGGCCATCCGGTGCGCAAACCGGGACGGTAGCCCAGGTCAACGTCGCACGGATGCCACACCCGCTGGACTCGCACCCCTGCGAGAACTTGTCGACGACCAGCGCGATGAGTTCGCGTCCCGGCGGTCGTCGTATTTGTGATGGCGCTGGTCGATGGAGGCAGGCAAGCCGATCAGGAACGGAGCACAGATGAGCGGGGTACGGGTACTGGTAGGGACCCGCAAGGGCGCGTTCGTCCTGACGTCAGACGGTAACCGCGAGCGCTGGAACGTCAGTGGGCCGCTTTTCGGTGGCTGGGAGATCTACCACCTCACGGGATCTCCCGCTGATCCGAACAGGCTGTATGCGTCACAGTCAGGTGGCTGGTTCGGGCAGGTGATCCAGCGCTCCGACGACGGGGGCACGACGTGGGAGTCGGTGGGTGAACAGTTCGCCTACGACGGCGTTCCCGGCACTCATCAGTGGTACGACGGCACGCCGCACCCCTGGGAGTT
>JBOHGX010000462.1:0-2870 GCA_050700255.1 Pseudonocardiaceae bacterium | reverse complement strand
AGCCTGGACACAGTGACCGAGCGGCAGGTCGGGGCGGCGCTGACCACCGGCGGCGGGGGACAGACCCGGCTGATCATCGCGCACCGGGTGGCTACGGCCGCCCGGACGGATCTGGTCTCCTGGCTCGATCGGGGCAAGCTACGCAGCCTGGGTCGGCATACCGACCTGTGGCGCGACCCGGAATACCGGGCTCTTTTCGGCACCGAGGCCGTACCGACCGAAAGCCAGAGCCGTGCTGACACTCGGCCCGCAGTACCGGCGGCAGTCCGATGACCCCCGAAATGGGCCCAGCCGTGGACACCGTGCCCCGAGTGCTCCGCACAACGCTGCGCCGCCATCCTGGGGCGCTCATCCGGCTGGCTGCGTGGTCGGTGCCGCAGATGCTGCCGTTGCTGCTGTCCGGCTATGGGGTGGCCCACGCCTTGGACGATGGATTCCTGGCCGGCCGTCCCGGGATCGGGTTGGTGTGGCTTGGCGTCCTCGCTGTAGCGGTGGTGACAGGGGCATTGGCCACCCGGCACGTCTACCGGATCCTGGCCGAGATCGTCGAGCCGTTCCGCGACGACCTGGTGGAGCGCGTGGTGGGAGGTGCCCTGCAGCGCTCCACGGTGCTCGGTGGTCGGCCCGATTCGGGCGCGGTCGCCCGGCTGACCCATCAGGTTGAGGTGGTGCGGGACACTTTCGCCGGCTTGCTCCTGCTCACCAGGAGTTTCGTGGTGAGCTCGGTCGCCGCAGTGATCGGGATGGCCGCACTGACCGGGGTCGTCGGGCTGCTGGTGCTGCCGCCGCTGCTGGTGGGTCTGGGTCTTTTCGTGGCGTCCTTGCGGTCCATGATGGACCGGCAGCGGGCCCACGTGCTCGCCGACGAAGGGGTCGCCGAGTCGGCCAGCACCGTGGCCCACAGCCTGCGCGACGTGGTTGCCTGCGGCGCCGAAGACCGGGCCTGCGCAAAGGTGCAGCAGCAGGTGGACGCGCATGCCGAGGCGGAACGCACGCTAGCTCGGATGGCTGCGATCCGGACCTTGTCGGTAGCGGTCGGTGGCTGGCTACCGGTCGTAGGCCTGCTCGTGGGAGCGCCCTGGCTGCTGTCGACCGGCGCGACACTCGGCACGATCGCCGGCGGCCTGATCTACCTGACCCAAGGCCTGTTGCCGGCCCTGAAGGCGTTGGTTGACGGGCTAGGCGTCGGTGGCTTGAAGCTGGTGGCCACCCTGGATCGGCTCGTGGAGGCGGGTGAGCGCCCGTCGCCGATCTGGGCCCCGCAACCGCACGCGCCCACCGGGCACCGTCTGGTGCTCAACAGGGTCACCTTCTCCTATGGCAGCCACGCCGAACCGGTCATGGACAAGCTGGACCTGGTGATCCCGGAAGGTCAGCACCTGGCCATCGTCGGACCCAGCGGGGCAGGGAAGTCCACCCTGGCCGGGCTGATCGCCGCAACGCACGTCCCGCAACGGGGTGAGGTCCGCCTGGGCGGGCTGCCGGTCAGCGACCTCGACCCACAGACCCTTGCCCGCCACCGGGTGGTGATCCCGCAGGAGGCCTATGTCTTCGCCGGGACAGTCGGGGAGAATCTGCGCTACCTGCATCCCACAGCCACCCGAGCAGAGCTCGACGCCGCGGTCGACGCACTGGGCTTGCGCTCCGTGGTGACGCGCCTCGGCGGATACGATGCCGCGGTCGACTCCGGCATGGTCTCGGCCGGCGAGCGGCAACTGCTCGCCCTGGTCAGGGCACACCTGACCGAGGCGCCCGTGCTGATCCTGGACGAGGCCACCTGCCACCTGGACCCGATCGCCGAGCAGCGAGTCGAGCGAGTCCTCGCGGAACGTGGTGGCACCTTGATCGTCGTCGCGCACCGGATCAGCTCCGCGATGCGGGCCCATCGGGTCCTGCTGATGGACAGTGCCCCCGGCGGTGCCACGACAGTCGTGTCAGGTAGCCACCGCGAGCTGCTCGCAACTGCACCGCTGTACCGCGACCTGGTCCACCACTGGGATGACGGGCCGGAACTCCCCATCGTTATCGGCCCGTCAACACCCCAACTGTCAGATCCAGCCCGCCTCGTGGGCGATGCGAATGGCATCGATCCGGGTGCGAGCGTCCAGCTTGGTCATGACGCGTGAAAGGTAATTGCATACCGTGCCGCGACTGAGGAACAGCCGTTGGGCGATCTCGGTCGGCGACGCCCCGCCTGAGGCAAGGTCGAGAACCGTGAGTTCCCGGGGTGTCAGTGGGCTACCTGCCATACCGATCGCGGCGACCGCCAGGGTGGGGTCGATGGTCCGCTTCCCCTTGGCGACCTGGCGGATGGTGGCCAGCAGCCGCCGGGGCTGCGCGTCCTTGTCCACCGCGCCGGCCACCGGTACATCCAATGCTCGACGGACCAGGCCCGGTCGTTGCGCGGTGGCCAGTACGACCACCCGGCACTTGGGTAGCCGCTTGTGCAGCGCCTGGGTGGTCGCCAGTACGTCGGGTCCACTCTGGTCGACGTCCACCACGACGATATCGGGCCGATAGCGGATCGCGGTGGGAATGACCCGCTCGCCCAATGCCATTCCGGCAACCACCTCGATGTCGTCCTCGCTGGACAACAGCGCGGCGAGCGCTCCGCGAAGCAGACTCAGGTCGATGACGAGCAGTACCCGGATCGCGTTCGGAGCGCAACGCCCGGCCACCGCCGGCTGTTCGGGGATGTCGGGGTATTCGTCGCAGGCGGCAACGGTGCTCGCCGCGAGGTTGCGCGGCATCGGCGAGCTTGCCCGGTGTCGTGAGATCATGGGATACGAACGAGGTCGGTGGTGCGGCGGAATGCGCATGGTCGCCAACGTGCTGCCATTGGGCTGTCCTCTCCCCCAGTGCCAGGGAAG
>JBOHGX010000461.1:0-10183 GCA_050700255.1 Pseudonocardiaceae bacterium | reverse complement strand
GGTGATCCCCTGGTTCGAGCCTTGCACCACGCTTCGCACCACGATTTGGCAGCTCAGGGCTTGCTTCATAGCTCTGGCTTGGTGCCCCCGGCAGGATTCGAACCTGCGACACACGGTTTAGGAAGAGCCGTTACCCTGGCCCATGGGCCTGCTACCAGTGACTACAGTTCGCGAAGCGGCCCACCACGGTCGTCGTGAGGCATGGTTCTGAGCAAGTTCGCACCACGATCCGCACCACGCCGGCGATCCTTGGCGCACCGGCGGCAATGAGGATCAGGCACGGCCTTAGCCATGACCGCCGCCCGCGGACCGAGCGCACTGCGAGCGCCGCGAGCTCGGCAGAGCCCGACCCCGAGGCGCATAGGCGAGTGTGTAGACGGCCAGAGTCGATTGGCTACGGTAGCGCACGATAAGGCGCGAAATCCTTGCGTCGCGCCGCCAACGTGCACTCTGTCGTCGACCTACAGATTGAGTATTCCCTGCCCCTACGGCATCGAAGTCAAGATCCTGTGTGCGCGTGTAGTATCAAATCCACCGTGGATGAGCTCAAGTGCTGGGGATTTGATACACAGGCGGGTGGTGCCATTGCGGACGAAGCGTCTGTCGGCGTTGCCTGCCACCTTCACCACCGGGACGGGCGGAGCAGGCCGGGTTGTGGCATCGTGATTTGTACCTGTTTCGCGACGCCGGCGTGGTCAGCGAGATCTCGCGTGGAGATCTATCGCAAGGCGGACGCTCCGGAGACCGCTCATCTTAATTTTTTGGCAGTGACACACCGCGCGCCGTTGGCGGTGGGGTGCTTGATTTCGGCGCTGTCGGTGTATGAGTTGACTAATGAAATACCGACGGCCTGCAGATCGCAGTGCCTCGTGGGACTCATCGCCCGCGAATTGCCTACCCGCCGATCGAGGTGTCGGAGTTCGATGCAAGGACCTTCGATCTCGGCCTGCAGGAGCGTGAGGTCGCACCAGGGGAGCAAGTGCGGATCTACGGGGTAGCTCGCTCTGTTGTGGCGGTAATGCGGATGCATCGCCGGATCGGGGATCCGGGGGCGCTGCGGCTTTGGTCGAACGCTGCGCCGTGGATCCTGCCGAGTTGCTCGGCTACGCACGCGCTCTGGACGTGGAGGACCCGGTGCGCCAGGCCGTCGAGGCAGTGCTGAGCTGATGTCGCCCAACCCGAGTCGCGCCACGACAGCGGGGCGGGTGTTCAACGACCTGCGGAACATGGCTCGGCGCGAGGGGCGATCGACTGACGAGTTGCTGGCCTCCTCTGGAGCTTTCGTTACGTTACTGGTAACAACGTGTTCCAATTCATTGCGTTGCAAACGAAATAATACTAAAGGGGCGAGATCGGCTGAGTCCGTCGATGACTGCGGCGACGTAACTCCCGCGCGCATGAGCATGGCTGGGGCCTGGCCCAGCCTGACCCCAGGGGCTCGCCGAGCGCCGTCGCAGCGGGGAAGATGCCGCTACGGGATTTGGTGGGAGCCGGCGAGCGCCGCGCGGAGCTGGAGTGCTGCGTCCGGCCAGGGGAGGCGTTCCTGCTCGAGGAGGAGCCCGGTGTCGTGCACACGCGCGTGGTCGACGAGCAGCTGGTACAGCTCGAGCTCAGCGGTGGTGAGGTGCGCGGGGGCAACAGCGCACCGTGGCGCGGGCCTGTCGACGGCAAGATGGCGGTAGCGTTCCAATGTCGTCCGGTCAGTCAGGATGGTGCGGGCGGGGACGCCGAGCGCGCGCAGGTCGCTGACGAACTGCAGGCCGGGCACGTCGAGGTCGCCCCAGTAAACGACTCGTTCGGCGCCGCGCACCCAATCAATGCGGGCGTACTGCTCGACGTAACGGCCGTGGCCGTGCAGGATCACCGCGCCGCGGAGGTCATCGGTGACGGCGTAGCCGGTCTCCTTGTTTTCCAGGATCGCCACCGCCTCCGGGTTGGTTTCCCAGCGGTTGAGGTCTTCCACGCTGGCCGCGAAATGGCGCATCCCGCCGACCTGGGCGCGCAGGCGCGCGTCGCACACACTGACCTGTACGAGGTCCGGGGGAATGCGTAGCCCGAGTCGGGCGTGTAGCGCGCGCCGGCGGCTTTCGCCGCCATCCTCGGTGGCTGCGGTGTCATCGGTCTCCCCGGTGTCGCCGGCGGAGTCGTCGGTGTCGGTCCCGATGCCCTTGCCGAGGAGGGCGAGGACGAGCGTGGCATGTCCGGCCAGCCACTTGGTGTCGATGCCCTCGATCGGTAGCTGGCGCAGCAGCATGCCCGAGGTCGGGTGGCGGCGCAGCCACGCCGCGGTGGTGTGCAGGCGCTCGAAGTCCAGCTCGCTCAGATCGGTGATCCGGCGCACCACCCGCTCGTAGCAAGCGTCGGGAAAGGCCTCCTGCAGCCGCGTGAGGCGCTGCCCGCAGCGGCGCCAGATTCGCTGGTCGTCGGGGTGCCCAGCGGCGACCTCGCCGGGGCGGCGCAGGATCAGCCGTTTGGGCATGCGGTGGGTGCGTCCTGTGGGGAACTGCAGCATCGCGTGCTCGACCGTGCCCGGGCCGCCGTAGCCGGCCCAGACAGCGGCCCACTTGTGGCAGCTGATCTGATCGTGGGCTCGTTCGGCGGTGCTCGGCGGCTTCAGTCCGATTGTCCAGGGCCAGCGCCCCTGACCGCGCGCCCAGGACGGGTAGTCGCGGGCAAAGCGCTCGCGCAGGTGCACGGCGATCTCGTCAGGCTGACGCACGGACCTCACCGTCGTGTTCGGCGTAGCGCCGCTCGGACAGCTCACCGAAGGTCGCGACGGTGCCACTGGAGCGCACCGCGGTGCCGTGCTTGCGCTTCTCGATCAGGATCGCCTCACCGATGAATGGCTCGACGATGCCCGACATGCGGATCGGCGCTGCCATGATCAGTTGGAAGCCGAACTCGTCGAATGCCGCCAATGCTTGGGCGGCGTAGGTCTCGTCGGACTTGCTGAACGCCTCGTCGAGCATCAGCACGGCGAAGCGCGGCCGGCCGTGAGAGTCGTGGTCGGCGAGGTTGTAGCTCAGCGCCGCGGCGAGGCAGAATGCGACCAGCTTCTCTTGCTCGCCACCGGAATTGGTGCCAGTGTTGCGGTAGGTGTGGCTGGTCTCGCCGGCCTGGTTGACCTCGCGGCCGTAGAAGATGTAGCTCAACCGCACGTCGAGGACGTTGCTCTTCCATCGTCGCGATCCTGGGTCGTTTTCGGTGAACTTGCGCATCAGCTCCCGCACGCGCCTGAACTGGGCCAAGGACGCTTCGTGACTGGTCGCGGTCTGCGGTGCGTTGCTCATCAGCTCGTCGACGCGGTCGCGGAAATCACGGACGTCTGCACTGAGCTCAGGCGTGTAGGAAATCTGCAAGTGAGTGCCGCTGTCGAACTCGACCCGGCGTAGACCGGCGTTGACCATCTCGATGCGGTCGCGGATCTCCCGCACCGCGGTGTCGATGCTGTTCAGCAGCAGCGCAATCGAGGGCACCATGTCCTCACTGATCATCTGCTGGAACTTGGTCATCGCGTCGGGCAGACGGCGGTTGACGATGTCGGCGTGCAGGTCGGCGAAGTCCTGCCCGCTGCGGTCCACGTCGCCGCTGTCGTCCGGAGCAGCGTCGCGCCAGTACTCGAGGAAGCGGTCGATGGCATTGCGGACCTTCTCGTGGGCGGTCGCGCGCTGGTTGCGGGCGGCGTCGGCGCGGCCCGCGAGACCGCGGTCGAGCTGGCGGCGTGTGTCTTCCGGCGCGTCGGTCTTGAGCACGACGTCCAGTGACGTACGCAGCTCGTCGAGGTAGGCGTGGTCGTCCTCGTCGTCGAGGGTGTGCGGTTGTCGTTGCTCGGCCAGTTGCCGGTCCGCCAGGTACTGCTGACGCGCGCCAGCGTCAGCGAGCTTTTTCTTGAGGAGCTGGCATGCGCCCACTGCCGTCTCCCAGCGCTTCTCAGCAGCCTGGTGGTTGGCCTCCAGGCGGCGCAGGTCGGTGTCGCCGACGCGGAGCCGCTTGATGTGGTGGGCCAGTTCACTGGCGTCGCGTTGCGGGCTCCAGTAGTCAAGGGCAGTCCATGTGGTGAACTCGCCAACCTTTCGCGCCGCATCCGTACGCGCCCGGGCGCGGCCGAGCTGCGTGTTGAGGTCCTCGGCGGTGGCGGCTGTGGTATGGGCCTCCGTGTCGAGCTGGCCCAGCTCAGCAGCCAGGGCCGAGCGCTTGCGCGCGGTATCGGCGCCGAGGATGTAGGACGCAGGCGAGGCCAGCTCCGGCCGGTCGTCCTTGCGGTAATAGTTGCCGGGCATCTTGACCGTCCCGTGGACCGTCACTGCGAGCCGGTGATCGTCCATCTCACGCGCCGACTCCACACAGGCGTGCTGGAATTTCTGCGCAAGTTGGGCGGCGAGCCAGCGGCCATGCGGGTGGTCGGGGTCGACCACGAGCTTCCCGGCGAGTGTGCTGGGCGGGGGCCGGGGCTGGTGCGCGGACACGGCGGTGACAACGCTGTATTCAACCAGCCCACGCATGTCGTTGCGGTCGATGAAGCCGCGGACTGCGTCTTTGTGCTGCTCGGGGACGAGCAGCCGCATCCCATAGCTGCGCAGCACCTTCTCCGCTGCGGGCCGCCAGCGTTCTTGCCCATCGGCGACGTCGATTAGCTCGGCCGCGTAGGGCAGCTCGTCGGTTGGGACGTTGGTGGCGGCGCTGATCCGGTCACGCGCGCTCAGCGCCTTCGCGGGGATGAGGGTGCGGGCTGACTCCAGCCGTACCAGCTCCTCTCGCTTGTCGCGCGACCTGTTGCGGGCAGTGACCTCTGCGGCGATGGCTTCGTGGGCGGCTGGCCGTAGCTGCTCAACCTCCATGTCGGCGGCCGCGACGAGTGCCGGCACCCGCCTGCGTAGTGCCGCGAACTCGATCTCGTTCCGCGGGCAGCGCTCGTCGAGCTGCGCCACATGCCTGCTGTATTGGTCATACAGGGTCCGCGCGAGCTCCGCGGCTGTCTCCAGAGCCTTGACGCGTTGCTCGTGCTCGCGCAGGCTCGCGGTCTTCTGCGACAGCTCCCGGTCGAGCGCCTGGTAGTGCTCCTTAGTCTGGTTACGGGTCGTTTGCGCGACGGCCAGCTGGTCGTCGAGCTCTTGCGTGTGGGTGTCGAGCTGGTCGAGCTCTCGCTCGATCGCTTTGAGCAGCAACCCGCGCATGTAGCAGTCCAGCGCCGCTCCGCGCAGCGCCGCAGCCCGTTCCCCAGCCCGCCCGGCGTTCTTGTAGGCGGCCCAGGCCGCAGGGAGGTGGTGAAGCACCCGCTCCTGGTCGGCTGCGCGCTTGGCGGTCTCGTAGGCCTTGTTGAGCGGAGTAAACGTGGCCAGCGCCCGCTCGGCGGCAGCCCAGGTGCCGGGTTCGTCGAGCATGTGGTCGCGGATGAACAGGTTGAGGTCGCCGACGTTCTTCATCGCCTTCGCCTTGCCCAGCAGCGACAGCGCAGTCCGCGAGCCGCCCACCCCGATCCGCTTGGACAGCTCACGCAGGTACTGTTCTTGTCCACCCGGATAGTGGGCTTCCGGATGGGCGGTCTGTTTGAACCAGCGAGTGTCGAACTTGCGCTCGGCCCAGGAGTTGAGCTCGACCAGGTCGAAGTCATCGTCATGCAGCTGGTACATCGTCGACAACGAGCCGCCGTCGATCTCCACCCCGGTGAACCACTTCACCACCACCGCGGTGGTGGTGAAGCCGAGGCCGTTGCTGTAGGTGGCTCCCACCGCCGACCACGTCGGCACGCCGCCGCGCAGGTACTGGGTTTGCGAACGCTCGGCCTCGTCATTGGTCTCAGACCAGGCTCCCCGCACGTAGTCGGCGACGCCACGAGTGCTCTGCTTCGATCCCCGGGCGGTCAGATCTGCGGAGGCATTGAACCGGTGGTCGTTGGTCGGCAGCAGAGCCAGAGAATGGGCATCCATCAGCGACGACTTGCCGCAGCCGGACGGACCGGTGAGCAGCACACCCCGCTCGTCGATAGGGAAATCCTTGTAGCCGCAGAACGTGCCCCAGTTGACCACCTGCAGGCGGGTCAGCCGGAACTGCCCGAGGTGGCTGGCGCGGCGCGTGGTGGTGGTCATGCCGCCGATCCGCTCTCATCAGCGCCGGCCTCGGCGGTCCCGGCGATCTCCCGATATTTAGCCTCCAGGGTGGTCACCTGCTCAGCCGTGACGATCGCAGTGATCGCCGCGTAGATAGTGAAACGATCGTCGCTGCCGTTGACGGGCTTGAGCATGTGCAGGTCACCGAGCTGCCCAATGGCAGCGTTGACCTTCTTCTTGAACGCGACCTCGTCGGTGTCGTCGGCCGGGCGGTAGGCCGCCATCATGTGGTCGACCATGTCAGTGCGTTCGACGATCGGGTCATCGGGCGAGAGAACGTACTGCTGGTAGAGGTAAAGCGCCAGAGCGCTCGCGGCCAAGGTCAGGGTCCTGCTCCGCAGGATCGCGCGGCCGCGTGGGCTGGGGTCATCGCCTTGTCGGGTGTAGGCGTAGCGGTGCTCTCGGTTGACGACCAGGACCAGCCCGAGCTCGGACAGCCGGGACCGCAGGCTGGTCTCGTTGTCCAGCACAACCGGCCAGCTCTTCGACTCCTCGGTGACGTGCGGTGCCGCGACCAGCTGCTGCAGCGCCCAGCACACTTCCGCAGCCAGCTCGCTGGTGTCGCCGTCGAACCGAGCCTGTCGCCGTCCGTCGTCGATCTGCGTTCCGACCGTGGCCTCGTCAATCTCGGCGAAGACCATCGCCGGGTCCAGCGTCGGGCCGCTCGCGCCGGCGCCGGTGAACAGGTCCTCCCTGAACACCTCGGCGAAGCTCGGCGGCGTCGGCTCAGTCATCACGACCTCCTGACAGGACCAGCTGCGGGCGCAGGGTCCGCGGAGGAGCTGCTGCAGGTCCGTTGGGCGCAGGCAGCGGCTCGCCGAAGACCGCGTAAGGCAGGGTGATCTGCCGCCGGCCACGGGCAGTCTTAGCCCAGACGACGGAGTCGTCGCCTTCGTCGAGGACACCGAACCGCGCCGCGAGCGACCACAGCCCGATGATGTCGCCGGTCCGGGCGTCGGGCAGCTGCTCGAGGACCTCGGGCAGCGTGGCAAAACCGGAGCGCCGCTCCATCGCGGTGTGCACCGCCTCGCGCAGCGCGGCCCAGTCGATCGACTCCACGCCGGCGAGCGCGGCCGGGTCGATGTCGAACTCATCGCTGGTGTCCGTCACGGGATAGGGCGTGGCCGCGGTACCCGGGTCGAGCCGAAGCCGACCGGCGGACAGGGCGTTCACACCGCTCATCGGGACGACGAGGCCGACGTCGCGACCACCATGGGTGCGCTGGAACGCTAGCGCCGCGGACGCCTGAGCTTTCGCGATCCGCGCCCGCATGCCGCGGTAATGGTTGAAGTCGCCGCCGCTGACGAAGTTGCTGATGCGGCGGAAGGCGACTCCGCGGACCTCCTCCACCTCCTGGACCCGCTCCCACACCACGACGATGAACCGGGTCAGTGCCTCAGCCAGGTGCGCGGGCAGCCCTTCAACCTGATCGACAATCTCAGCGATGTCCCGTTCGAGTCGCCCCCGCAACGCCGGGGTGGCGATGACGGTGGCGAATGCTCGGAACGCCTGTCCTTGCGGTGAGTCCGCGATGACGTTGTGTCCGTCGAACATGCGCTGCAGCGACTCGGCGAACTCCCCGGCACCCTCGCCCAGGCTCTGCCGCAACAACGAGGCGGTGTTCGCCTGCATCTGCTCGCCGTAGCTCGCGACGTCGCCGGGGATCCGCTCCATCAGCTGCCCAAGAGCGGCGAGCTTATCCACCAGCCCCGCGTGATCGGTCGCGGGTGTCTCGCCGCGGTCGAGCGCGTCGCGCTCCTTGACCAGCTCATCGATCCGGTCCTGGAGGAGACGACGCCGTGCCGCGGGATCCGGATTGGCCTCTGCCGCGATCTGCTGCAGCTCCGACATCACGATCGCCAGGGCCGACTCCGTCGCGACCGACGTCTGCATCCGCAACCCGCGCACCTGCCGCACCGCCGCAGTAGCCCCAGAGGTCAGCTGGTAACGCTCGATGCGCGGATCACGAGGGTCCGCCCGCCGGTGCACCCATCGCTTCCTGCGCCAATGGGTCAGAAGCGCAGCGCCGTCCCTCGTCCCCGCCGAGTCTTCGCCAGCGCCCTCGCCGGTTTCGCCGGTCGGCCGGTACACCCGCAGCAACCCGTCGAGATCGGCGTCGATCGCAGCACTCAGCGATTGACCAGCCACCAACTGCCCGTCACCGAGGTGGGCTGCCATCAGAGCCAGGTGCAGCGGCGCATCGGTTGAACGCAGCAGCGACATCGTCACGTCGGCACTGGTGCTGCCTAGGAACTCATGCAGCAGCTGTTCCGCCGTCCGTTCGGCCACGGGCCGCCTCCCTTCGGTGTCTGACTGGGCTCTCGAATTAGAACAGCGCACCCCGACAATCGGCGGCGAACCGGAATTCGTGACATTGCCGCGAAGCCGTCCCGAGACCGCCAGGCGCGTTCTCGATCCCGACCGCTCAGACGCACTGCTTACAAAGTTCGTGAGTTCCTGAGTCTGGTCGCTGATCTCACCGCGCCTGCGCGGGCGCTCAGGACCGCGCGGGCCGAGCAAGTGCTGATGGACCCGCCTTGATGTCGGCGATTTGCCTCTCGACGTCGGCCCCGTGGTGGCGACGTGGCCGGGTTCGACGTCGGCCTGATCACGAGTTGGTGGTGGGCTCACCACGTGCGCATGGCCGTAGCGGTACCGTTGTGACATGTCCAGGCTGGATCGCATCGTGTTGGACCCGGCGGTCTGTCATGGCCAACCGACGGTTCGTGGTCTGCGATATCCCGTGGAGAGCCTTCTCGAGCTCTTGTCATCGGGCATGACGATCGAGGAAGTGCTTGCCGACTATCCGGACCTCGAGCGTGATGATCTCCTTGCCGCGCTGGAGTTCGGCGCCCTTGCCTCCGGCCGTCGCAGGGTGGTCCCACTCGGAGCGGCGTGAAGTTCCTCGTTGACGCCCAGCTGCCCGCCCGGCTCGCGCGATTCCTACGCAGTTCGGGACACGATGCTCTGCATACGCTGGAACTGCCTGACGGCAACCGCACGACCGATGCCCGAATCGCCGAAGTTGCGGATGGCAGCGATCGAGTTGTGGTCACCAAGGATCGAGATTTCCGAGACAGCCACCTGTTGACGAGGTCCCCGCGGCGACTTCTGGTCGTTGCGACCGGCAACATCACCAACGATGCCTTGCTTGCGCTGTTCACGAAACATCTCGACGCGATCGTCGCAGCGCTAGACGAGGGCGACTTCGTCGAGTTCGGCCCGGAGGCGCTGGTCGTACACCGGCGTCGTGGTGATAAACCGCCAAGGTGACCATTGGCATCAGCCGCGTTCACTGCTCAGGCCGCATAGACTGCCTGCTTGCACGGTCGCGGCGACCTGGTCGAGCAAGGACGGCTGGGGTCCTCGTAGGTGTGCAGCTCGACGGAGTGGTCGAGCACGGACTCGAGCTGAGCTCCATTTAACCCGATTCCGCTACTGGCGGAATTGGGTAGACCTGGGCCATCGCCTGTCGACCAGCGTTCCATGATCACAGCGTGTATCGTGAACTCGGCGAAAACGACATCCGACGACCTGAAGAGTCGGTGCCGTCAAGTTCACGACACGTACGGTGATCACGATGCTTAGGCGAGTCGACCGAGGATGCCAGAGAGGGCCGGGGCTAGTGGTACTCCGTCATTGGGCGATTTCGCTGGATATCGCAATCCGTGCGTCAGTTTTGACTCTTGCGACCTACAGTTCGAGTCTCGCACCACGCTCCGCACCACGATTTGGCAGCTCAGGGCTGCTTTGTGGCTCTAGCTCAGTGCTCCCGGCAGGATTCGAACCTGCGCCACTCGGTTTAGGAAGAGCTGTGCCCTCGGCTTATAGGCCTGCTACAGTAGCAGCGACTATAGCTCGCGGGGCGTCGCACCACACTCATGCTGAGGCGCGGTTTTCGTCCAGTTCGCACCACGATCCGCACCACGCCGCAACGGTTGACCACATTGTCGTTGCAGCGGTGGTGACCAGAGCGGGTCGAACCGTTGCCCTTCCGATTTCAGGAGTCCGGTGTTGCATACGTGTTCAGTCGGCATGGTCCTTGAACTGCGCCAGAACAGCTACGCAGTAGCGAG
>JBOHGX010000460.1:0-25255 GCA_050700255.1 Pseudonocardiaceae bacterium | reverse complement strand
CGGAAGGACTCCAGGAACTTGGCGTCCGTGGCGTGCAGGTGACGCATCAGGTAGATCACCGCGTCGGCCTCAGCCGGAGAGTCGTCTTCGGGGGTGAGGAAGGTGAGAGTGCGCTGCGAGTTGTCGGTCGATACCGACGCGATACCCGGCGTGTCGATCAAAGTGGCGGTGCGCAGGCTTTGCGAAGGCCAATGCACCACCAGCCGGTTCAGCGCCTCGGCGGACGTGCCCTGCAGATCGATGGTGAGTGCCCCGTCCTGCCGGTTCACCGGTAGCGGGGTGGGCGGACCCTCCTTGGGATGCATCACGATCTTGGGGCTGTGCCCGTCGCAGTACCAGGTGACGACCCGGGTGCATTCCCCGGCGTCGGTCGGTGCGATCTGCTCCCCTAACAGCGCGTTGAGCAATGTCGACTTGCCTGCCTTGACCTTGCCTGCGATCGCGACCCGCAGCGGCTCGTCGAGCCTGTCCAGCTGCTGGCGCAGCCATTGCGAAGTCTGCGGTTGATCACGGTAGACCTCGACCGCCCGGCGGAGCACGCCGCGGACGGTCACGGACAGGCTGCGTTGACCTCCGGCCCGCACCGGACCGCTCATCGAGCCTGACCCAGAATCGCCTGCGTCAGATTTTCCGAAGGCAGCAGCGTGCGGACCTTCTGCTGCAGCGTCTCCAGGCGCTCCAGTTCGGCTTTGATCTCGGTCAACCGGCGTTCCCGATCTCCCTTGGTCGTCTTCACCGATCTCTCTGCGGCGCGCAGCGACTCGCTCAGCGACCGGTTCGTCTCCTCGGCCTGGGTGGTGAAATGGTCCCGCAGGTCACGCTGTACCCGCCGGAGCATATCCCGGGACTCCTTGCTCGCTTGGAAGATCACATCGTCGATGTACCGACGCACCGCCGTCTTCGCCTCGTTCTGCCGTCGGCTGGTGATACGGCGGCGCTCATCGGTGATGGTCTTGCCACCCAGCAGTAGGCCTGCACCCACCGAGAACGGGTTGATCAGCGACAATCCGACGAGAGTCCCCAACATTCCGAACATCAGGACACCGACATAACCGCCCCGCAGCCCGGTCAGCGCCTTGCGCCCGATGCCGAACGATTCAACCTCGCGCAGCTGCATGGTTCGCACCGCCCCCAGGGCATCGGCGACCTCGGTACGCAGCATGGGCAGTACCCGGTTCTCATCCTCGGCGAAGTGGTCGGCAACCTGCGTGGCCAGCCATCGCGCCCGCTGGGTGGCCCAGACGAGATTCGCCGAGGCCGCCGAGGACACCTCCTGCTCGACCCAGGTCGACAATTGGTCCCAGGTCTTGGTCGGGTCGCCGCTGCGATCGACTTCTTCCTCGGCCAACCGGACGATCTCCCGCATCCGGTCCCGCAGGTCGAAGTCGATGTCGGCATTGAGGTCGGCGACGCCGTCATTGAGCGTGTGCTGCCAGCGCGCGGTTCGTTCCTTCAGCGCCGCGGAGCGCTGTTGGGCCTCGGTCAGCTGCTTGATCACTCCTTGGGCCGCTTCGGGATTCAACTGCGCCGCCTGCTCGGCGCACAACCCCGCGGCAAGCTGATCGGTGACCACGAGCACATCGTGCACCGTCGACCGGCGCGCCAGCAGATCCGCCTGGCCCACGACGTGCTCACGCAGATAACTGATCAGCGCCGGGAAACCTGATTCAGCGTCGAGGTCGGCGTCCTGAACCTGGATCGACTGCACGCGCAGTGTGGAGGAGACCGACATCAGCTGCGCATCGATGTCCACCGTCGCCAGGTGTGCCCGGTCGAGCTCCGCGATTCGCCGCCACTCCGGATACAGGTCGGTCTTGGTAAGAACGCACGCCACGTTGGGGCACACCTTGGCGGCTTGGCGCAGGAACTCGAGCTCAGGTGCGGTGTATTCCTGGGAGGCGTCGGACACCAGCAGTACAGCGTCGGCCGACGGCAGCATGGCCATCGTCGCCGCGCCGTGCACGGAGTTCAGCCCGCCGACTCCGGGGGTGTCCACCAACTCCAGCCCACCGGTCAGGGTGCGCCGCGGGAGGCCGACCTCGGCGTAGCTCCAGCCCTCCCGGTTGCCGGGGTTGCCGTTCTCCGAGACGTGCTCGGCGAGCTTGTCGATGGCTACCTCGACACGCTCGGTAAGCCGGCTGCTCAGATCGTCACCCTCGGGGTTAAGGAGGCGAACCAGGGCGGCCACCGGAGTGTCGGCGTGCCGGACCACGGTGGGCACCGACGTGGCCATGTCGTCGTGAACCGGGCACACCGGTGCCTTCACCAAGCCGTTGACCAGCAGGCTCTTGCCTTGTTTGAACTCGCCGAGCACGAGCACCCGGACCTGCTCGTCCAGCAGCCGGGCGCGAGCTTGCTGCAGCCGGGCGTCAAGGTCCGATCGGTCGTACCGGGCGATCGTTGCCAGCGCCAGATCCACCGCCTTGAGTGGCGCCGATGGCGTCACTGCTCCTCCTCGTCATCGCGCCTGGGGTAACCGGACAAGCGGTTCCGCCACCCTCTAATGGGGCAAGGGTGGCGGAACTGTTGTTGCCTGAAGCTCACCAGGAGGGTAACCCCGTGCAGGTTCTACCCCCGAGCACGCCCCGAGCTTGCTCACGCGGCGGACTCGGCCACATCGACATCGACTACGTCGTTGTCCTCGTTGTACGAGTGTTCGACATCGACCTCGGTGGTGTCATCGTCAGAGGATTCGACGTTCGTTTCGTCGTTGTCCTGGTTGAACGAATCCACCACGGCAGTGTCGTCGTCGGAGTTGAGCGAGCCCTCGATGTCGTTGCCGGCCACGACGCTGTCATCGATTGTGCCGCCCTTGTTGTCGACCCCGTCGTTGTCCTGGTTGAACGAGTCCTCGATCACGTTGACGTCGTTGTCCTGGTTGAACGAGTCAGTGATGGTGACATCACCATCCGCCTGGATCGACGTGGTGTCCCGGTCGTCAACGTTGACGATCGTGTCCCGGTCGTCGACGTTGACGTTGACGTTCGTGTCGCGATCGTCAACGTAGGTGTAGTTGTACTCGTCGGCAGGATTCACCACGGTGTTTTTGACCTCATAGTGCTCCGTGATGTTCTTGATCTGCCGGACTGGGTCGTCGTCATGGTCTGACACGGGAGGGTAGCCGCTATTCTTGACATGCACCGCAGCCTGATCGGCCACCATCGGGGCTACGTCGCGCACATCCTGACCACACAGGCCTTCCAGGCCATTCCGGGCTAGCATGGCTTCGGGATCCGCCACGAACTCCGCCTGGGCGTCCTTGTCGCGCAGCAGGTTCATGAGAAATTCGATAAGCGAGGAAACAGAGAGCACGTCATTCACCTCCATTCTTCCTTTGTGTTTGCGCGTGTTCGAATGTCACAACCCGGGCGCGGGCCCGCCACCCCGGGAGGAAGGCGGCGGGCCCGACCTCGAACACTGCTGGACGAGCTCGCTCATCCATTCGCGTCTCAGATGTCGATACCGTTCAGGATGTCCAGGTCCAGGAAGTCGTTGTCCTGGTTGAACGAGTCGTCGATATCCGTCACGGTGAAGTCGTCGTCGGAGATGTCGACGTTGGTCTCGTCGTTGTCCTGGTTGAACGAGTTCACTAAAACGTTGTCGTCATCGGAGTTGAGCGAGTTGGTGATGTCGCGGCCGGCCACGACGCTGTCGTTGATCTCGCCACCCGCGTTGTCGATACCGTCATTGTCCTGGTTGAACGAGTTCGTGTAGCTGTTGGTGTCGTTGTCCTCGTTGAACGAGTTCGTGAAGTCGAGGTCGTTGACCACCGTGGTGGTCTGGTCGGGGTCGACGTTGGCGGTACCACCGGCGCCACCGGCACCACCGGCAGCATTGGAGTTGGCGTCGGTGTCGTTCAGTGCCGTCACATTGCCACCGGCAGCGTTGGCGCCGCCACCGTCGCCCGTCACGCCACTGGCGCCGCCGACAGCCACGCCCGTGCCCGGGCCACCGGTGGGCCCGCCAAGCAGGTTCACGAGCAGGCCGGACTGGTTTGCGTCACCGGCCTCGGGGTAGGCGTCGGCGTCACCGCTGTTACCTCCCACACCGACGCCGGTACCGGCGCCACCGGTGGAGTCGCCACTGTCGCCGCCGACGGCGGTGCCGCCGCTAGCGTCTACCTCGTTGTACCCGAAAGCCAGCGCTTCGCTCTTGCCGCCAGCGCCGCCAGCGCCGCCCGAGGTGTCGGTCTCGACGTTCTGAATCGGTCCGACGCGCTGCTCGAAAACGAAGTCACCCATGATTGCTCTCCTTGGTAGTTAGTGGGGTCTGCGTCCGGTGATGTTCACCGGGTGTCTGTCCTGCTGACGACAAAGTTAGAGCCGCGACGACCCCCCGCCATCGGGGTTGCGGCCGGGTTGTCTGCCGACGACATACCGGGACTGGGGGCTGCCCCCAAGGACCGGTTAGGGGATCTCCCCCGGCCGGTGGCGCGTCAGGCGCCAGGGTAGATTTTGACGCCTGATGCAGGCAGAACACGGCGATTCCCACCCGTCAGCACCGCCGGCACGTCCGAGCCGGGCAACACGGGCTATGCCCTCGGAGCTTGCCGCGCTGCCTCGGCCGCGGATCATCGATGTCTCCTACTGGGTGTGGCTGCTGACTTGCCTGGTGGGAGTGATCACCGCGGCCGCGACCTTGCGTTATTTCGGCGACCTGCAGGACGCCATGATGTCGATCGTCGAGCGACAGTTTCCGGGGGAGACACCAGCGACTTACGCGGAGGTGGCCACCGCCGCGCTGGCAACCTTGATCGGTGCCGGGGTCGTGGTCATCCTCGTCCAGATGGCTTTGGCGATGGCGATGCACTCAGGACGTGGTTGGGCTCGCTTCGCACTCATCCTGCCCGCCGGGCTCGGTGTGCTCTATAGCATCGCGGTGTTCAGCACTGCTCCGGCGATGACCAAGGTCGGGCTGCTGGCCACCACCGTCCTGATGGTCATCGCGGTGATACCGATGTTCCTCCCTGGCGCGCGGGCATGGTTCGCCCAGCGGCGCCTTACTCGGTCAGGCAGCTACGACTTCAGCGAATGAAACCCAGCGGTTCAGCTGCCGAAGGAGCGCTCCACAACGGCCCTTGCTCGCCGGGTGGTGCGGCGGTACTCGTCGACGACCTCGCCTGGGTCGGCTCTGGAGGAGCGCACAAGCACTCGCGCCACCGCCAGCAGCTCCCTTCCGGAACTGGGCAGCTGGTCGGTCAGCTTGCCTCTGACCAGGGTGAGCGCGTTGCGGGTTCGGGTGGCGAGCTGCCAGGCAGCCAGCAGGGCCTCCGCATCGGACGTCATGAGCAAGCCCGCATCGGCAGCGGCCCGCAGTGCCGCGCTGGTCGACCGGGTGCGTAGCGCCGCGACCTCGTGAGCGTGCTGCAACTGCAGCAGCTGGATGGTCCACTCCACGTCGGCCAATCCCCCGCGGCCGAGCTTGGTGTGGGTGGCCGGGTCGGCGCCGCGGGGCAGTCGCTCCGAATCGACCCTGGCCTTCATCCGACGGATCTCGGTGGCCTGCCGCGCGGTCAGCCCACCCGCGGGATAGCGCACTGGGTCGATCTCCGCGATGAACCGCTCCCCCAGCTCTACGTCGCCGGCCACCGGTGTGGCCCGCAGCAGCGCCTGCGCCTCCCAGGTCTGCGCCCACTGGGCGTAGTAGCTGCGGTAGGAGGCCAACGTTCGCACCAACGGACCCGAGCGTCCCTCCGGACGCAGGCCAGTGTCGACTACCAGGGGTGGGTCTTGGCTGGGTGAGCCGAGCAGCTTGCGCACCGACTCGGCCACCGAGGAGGCGAACCGCACCGCGTCGGTCTCAGCGTCTTTGCCGGACACACCGTCCGGCGACGGCTCGCAGACGAACAGCACGTCGGCATCAGAGCTGTAACCCAGCTCGGCACCACCGAGCCGGCCCATCCCGATCACCGCGATCCGGGCCGGTTGAGCCTGCCTGCGCTGCGTCTCGGCGCGCAATGCTGCGTCCAGCGCCGCGGCCAACGTGGCAGTCCACACCGACGACAGTGCCGCGCACACCGCGTCGACGTGAAGCAGCCCGAGCAGGTCAGCGCAGGCGATCCGGAGCAACTCGTGGCGGCGCAGCGCGCGAGCGGCCGTCACCGCCGCCTCCGGGTCCCGGTGCCGGTCTGCGGTGGAGCGCAGTGACGTCGCCACCTCCGCCGGATCACGCCCGGCCATCTCGTTCGTATCGGCGAGCAGCCGCAACGTCTCCGGGGCCCGGACCAGCAGGTCGGCCACCATCCGGGAAGTGCCCAGCAAAGTCATCAGCCGCTGCGCCACGGCGCCCTCGTCGCGCAGCAACCGCAGGTACCACGGGGTTTCATCGAGCGCCTCGGACACCCGGCGGTAGGCGGCCAGCCCACCGTCGGGATCCGGGGTGTCGGCGAGGAACTCCAGCAGCACCGGCAGCAGCGCGGATTGGATCGCCGCGCGCCGGGAAACCCCGTCGGTGAGCGCCCGCAGGTGCCCCAGTGCGCCCTGCGGTGAGGCGTAGCCCAGCGCGGCCAGCCGCGCCTTCGCCGAGGACTCAGACAGCCGGTAGGCCTCGGTGGGAACCCTGGCCACGGCCTCCAGCAGCGGCCGGTAGAACAGCTTCTGGTGCAGCCGGCGAGCGCGATGCGACTGCCGGGTGTACTCCGCACGCAGCATCCCGACGGCATCACGGCGCCCGTCCGGGCGCATCCCCGCCGCACGGGCCAGCCAGCGCAACGCTGCGGTGTCGTCGTCAGCCGGAAGCAGATGGGTACGGCGCAGTTTCTGCAGCTGCAGCCGGTGCTCCAGCAGACGCAGGAACCGGTAGGAGGCCGCCAGGTTCGCAGCGTCGTCGCGGCCGACGTACCCACCCGCGCCCAGCGCCGCCAAAGCCTTCACCGTGGACCCGACCCGCAGCGACTCATCGGTACGCCCGTGCACCAGCTGCAGCAGCTGCACCGCGAATTCCACATCCCGCAGACCGCCGGAGCCCAGCTTGAGTTCCCGATCCACCAGCTCAGCCGGAACATGCGCGGCGACCCGGCGACGCATCGCCTGAACCTCGGGCACGAAATGCTCCCGATCCGCCGCGGTCCACACCAACGGCGCGACGGCCGCCACGTAGCGGTCACCGAGTTCGGTGTCTCCCGCCACCGCGCGGGCCTTGAGCAATGCCTGGAACTCCCAGGTCTTGGCCCACCGGCGGTAGTAGGACAGGTGCCCTTCCAAGGTGCGCACCAAAGCGCCGGCCTTACCCTCCGGGCGCAGCGCCGCGTCCACCTCAAAGCACGTCGACGCCAGCCGCATCGTCGCGGAAGCCAACTTGGTGGCAGCGCTCAACTCGTCCTCAGCGCCACCCACGAAGATCACGTCGACGTCGGAGACGTAGTTGAGCTCGGCGCCACCGCACTTGCCCATCCCGATCACCGCGAGCCGGGGTGGCTGCCCATCCGGTCCAGCCACTTCGGTTACCGCGACGGCCAGCGCGGCGTGCAGTACCCCGACGGCTAGCTCGGCGAGTGCCACACCGACCTGCTCGAACGACAGCACCTGCAGTTCGGGCTCGACCACGGTGGCAAGATCAGCGGCGGCCAGCTCGGCGATCAGATCTCGGTATGCCGCTCCCAGTGCCCGCTGTGCGTCGACACCGGTCAGGGACGCTCGGGGGCCCTCCCTGGTACCTGGCCGTGGACCGGTGGCTTCCGCGCCGACCGCGGCAAGCAGCTGCTCAGCTGCCCGATCGGCCCAGTCGGGCGCGGCCGCGTCTGACGTGGCCAGCCGGTACCAGCGTTCGGGCTTGGCGACCAGATGGTCTCCGAGCGCAGTCGACGAGCCCATCACGCTCAGCAGTCGCCCGCGTACGCCGGGTTGCTGGCACAGCGCGGCGTCCAACTCCGCCCATCCGCCACCGGCGGCGTTGGCCAGCCGCAGAAGGGTGCGCAGCGCCAGGTTCGGGTCGGGTGTACGCGACAGCGCCCACAGCGCGTCGTCCGCGTTCTCGCGGGGTTGGCCGTCGCGCCACCAGCCCAGCCCGACGAGGGTGTCCGCAGCGCCGTCATTGATGAAACCCAGCCGCGCCAGCGCCAGCGCGGTACGCCTGCCGTCAGTTGCCATGACAGACCGATGTGCTAATGGCCCAGCAGCGGGAGAGCCGGGCGGTCTCCTGGTCCGACCGCAGGCAGCAGCTCTCCAGCGGCCAGGGCCACGAACCGGGCTGCCAATGGCTGCCAGACCTCCGCCATGTCGGCGTGTACCTGCTCCAGATGATCGGGATCGAGTTGCCAGCGTGGAACCGCGGCAGTCCCCGCAGTGTCGCGCCGTGCCCAGGACAGCACCGTGGCAGGCGAGGTCTCAATGTGAAACTGCAAACCGTAACCGGCCGTGCCGATCCGGAAAGCCTGGTTCGGGTACTGCGGGGACGAGGCGAGCAGGGTTGCGCCCGGCGGCAACCGGTGGATCTCGTCGTGGTGGAACTGGATGACGTCGGGGGTCAGCGGTAGCTGCGCGAACAGCGGATCGTGCGCGGCCGCGTCCCGCTTGGCGATGAGCCGGGTGCCCGCCTCCGGGCCGTCGACTCCACGCCGGACCGCGCCGCCGGTAGCCACCGCCAGCAGCTGCCCACCGAGACAGATCCCGAGGACCGGCAGCCGGTGGGCGACCGCGTCGGCGAGCAACCATCGCAGCGCGGCCAGCCACGGGTAGTCGGCGTCGTCAAGGGCGCCCATCTGGCCGCCCATGCAGACCACTCCGTCGACGCCATCGAGGCTCTCGGGTACCCCGTCGGTCGCGGGTCGCCGCACGATGAGGTCTGCCCCGGCCCCGACGAGCCAGTCACCCAGCCGCTCCGGAGGGTCGACGTCGGAGGGCTGCAACACAAGCAATCGAGTGCCCACCCCACAAGGCTATCCGTGCTCCCCACCTCAGCGTTCTGGAGGCAGACTGCGGTAATCGAGCCCGAATTACCGCGTTCTGTCTCCAGACTGCGGGACTGGCGCGGGCGTGAACCCCAAGTCGACCGCGTCGTGTACCGGACGGAACCCGATACGCGGGTAGATCACATTGGTGATCCGGTTCGCCAGGTCGGTGAACAGCACCACGTGCCTCGCACCGGCCCGCCGGGCCCAGCCGGCGGCGGCCGCTGTCACTGCGCTGCCATACCCGTGCCCGCGATGCTGCGGCAGCGTGAACACCGGCGCGATCCGAGACATTCCGGCCAACGGGGCAGTCGCCGATGCCCAGGCCACGGGAGATCCGGCGACCTCCCACAGCAGCGCCACGGTGCCCGCTGCTCGTGCCTGGCGGGTCTGCTGCGCTGCGCTGCCCGGGCCGCGAAGACCGCCGGTCGCCTCGTCAGCGAAGTCCTGCCACCACTGCGCCAGCAGCTCGAAGTCGCCGACGCCGGCCTGCCGGATCGTGCCCCGCACGCCGACCGGCGGTGTGAGCCGGTGCAGGCCGTACAGCCGCTGCGCCATCTGTTCGTGCACCGATACACCGGTCGACGCCGACCATGTCCGCGCGAACACTTCCGCAACGTCGCGGGGCCCGAATGCGCCAGGCAGGCCGGGGTACTCGAGTGCGAGCGCCTCGACCGCCGCATCGGTGCTGCCCGCCGGCAGCGCGCTGACGATCAGACCGCGGGGTGGGGTGCAGATCGCTGCCCCGGCGAGGCACTCCCCGCGGTGGACGGTCAGCAGCACCGGCGGCTCGCCGGTGCTGCCGGGCATCCGCATCAACCCGTGACTCACCGTGAGCGCGATGGTGTGGCGGACCGGATCACCTTCCAGCAGCGGCCGGGTCAGCGCGACGAACTTCGCGACGTCGTGATGCAACCGGGCGTCCACCTTGCCATGGTGATCCCGGGCAGCCGGCTCGTCGATCGAATACTCGAGCACAGGGCTGCCTCGCGGGCGTGCACCAGGCCACGACACACCGTGCAGGAGAGCACGACGCGCCGGGAGGGGGCGGGGCTAGAGGACCGGTAGGTAGGTGCGTAGCTCGTAGGCGGTCACGTGGCGGCGGTAGTTGTCCCACTCGGCGCGCTTGTTGCACAGAAAGAAGTCGAACACGTGCTCGCCGAGGGCCCCCGCGACCAGCTCGGAGTTCTCCATCTCCACCAACGCCTCCGACAGATTCTGCGGCAGCGGCGCGTAACCCGCCGCTCGACGCTCCCGCTCGGACAGCGCCCACACGTCGTCCTCGGCAGCCGGCGGCAGCTCGTAGCCCTCCCGCACCCCACGCAATCCCGCGGCGAGCACCACCGCGTAGGCGAGGTAGGGATTACAAGCCGAGTCCAGGGTGCGGATCTCCACCCGCCGGCTGGATGCCTTGCCCGGCGAGTACATCGGTACCCGCACCAAGGCCGAGCGGTTCGCGTGGCCCCAACACACCGCGGTTGGGGCCTCCCCACCGGTGATCAGCCGCTTGTAGGAGTTCACCCACTGGTTGGTCACCGCGGTGATCTCCCGAGCGTGCTGCAGCACCCCGGCGACGAAAGCTCTCCCGGTGCTGGACAGCTCGTAGGGGTCGTCATCGTCGTGGAATGCGTTGCGGTCACCCTCGAACAGGCTCATGTGGGTGTGCATGGCCGACCCCGGGCGGGCGGTGTAGGGCTTGGGCATGAACGACGCCCGGACCCCCTGGGTGATCGCGACCTCCTTCACCACATACCGGAAGGTCATGATGTTGTCGGCCATGGTCAGCGCGTCGGCGTAGCGCAGGTCGATCTCCTGCTGGCCCGGGGCGCCCTCATGGTGGCTGAACTCCACCGAGATGCCCATCTGCTCGAGCGCCTCGATGGCATGGCGGCGAAAGTGCGGCGCAGCATCGTGGCTGGCCTGGTCGAAGTACCCGCCGGAGTCGGCGGCCACCGGCTCGGAACCGTTGTCGGGCAGGTCACGCAGCAGGTAGAACTCGATTTCGGGGTGCACGTAGCAGGTGAACCCGGCCTCGGCCGCCCTGGACAGCCCCCGGCTCAACACGTGCCGGGGGTCGGCCCACGACGGCGAACCGTCGGGCATCGCGATGTCGCAGAACATCCGGGCCGAGTAGTGCTCCCCGGTCGGGTTCTCCCACGGCAACACCTGGAAGGTGGAGGGGTCGGGCTTGGCGACCATGTCGGACTCGTAAGCTCGGGCGAAGCCCTCGATGGCCGATCCATCGAAACCGATGCCCTCGGCGAAGGCTCCCTCCAGCTCGGCCGGCGCCACCGACACCGACTTGAGGTAACCCAACACGTCGGTGAACCACAACCGAACGAACCGGATGTCGCGTTCCTCCAGCGTGCGCAGCACGAATTCCTGCTGGCGATCCATGCGCGAAGGGTAGAGGACCGTTGGTGACGGCCGTGTTGTCCGCCCCCTACGATGCGACCATGCCGCGCCGACATCTGCGCCTTCTCGCCCTGCTCGCCGCCTTGGTCATCGCCCTGATCACGTCCTGCGACGCGAGCACCGGGCCAAGCGCCGGCCTGCCCGACGGCGCTCGGCTGCTCGCCGACTCCGCCACGGCGATGCGAACGGTGACCAGCGCCCGGTTCAACGTCGACGTCCAAGGCACTGCGCCAGAGATCCCGTTTCAGTCCGCCCAGGGCCAACTCACCCGGGAGGGATCAGTCAAGGGCACTGTCAATCGCAACCAAGGCGGACAGATCGTCGAACTTGAGGTCGTGGTTCTCGATGAGCAACTCTACCTGCGTGGCGTCACCGGTCCATTCCTGAAGTTACCGGCCTCCAACCTCACCGCGATCTACGATCCCCGTCTGATCCTCGACCCCGACCGCGGCATTGCGGCGGTACTCGCCAGCGGCACGGAAGCCAGCACCGAAGCCCGTGAGCAAGTCGGCGGGGTGGACAGCTACCGGGTAGAGGTCAACTTCCCGGCGCAGCCACTGGGCGCCCTGCTTCCGGGGCCGCAAGACGAGGCCAAGAGCGGTACCGTGTGGATCGCCACCCAGGATTCCCGGCTGGTGCAGGCCCGGTTCCCGGCCTCCGACGGCACGGTCATCGTCCGCTTCTCCGAATATGACCTCCCGGTCGAGATCACTGCGCCCGCCTGACCCCGGCTTCCTTCGATGAACGCCGGCGTTTTTTCGAAGGCAACCCCGGTCCGCCGCCGCGGGCTCGCACTGGGCGTTGGCGCGCTGGTCACGCTGTTGGCGGCACTGGACGCCTATGTCGTGGTCAGCTTGCTGGTCGACATCATCCGCGACCTGCAGGTGCCGCTGAACCGCCTGGAGCGGGCCACCCCGATCATCACCGGCTTCCTGCTGGGCTATGTCGCCGCGATGCCGCTGCTGGGCCAAGCGTCCGACCGCTTCGGCCGGCGCAGACTGCTGCAGATCTGCCTGATCATGTTCGCGGTCGGGTCGGTGGCCACCGCGGTCGCGGAAACATTGCCGCTGCTCGTGGCCGGCCGGGCGCTGCAGGGTGTCGCCGGTGGCGCGTTGCTGCCGGTGTCCATGGCGCTGACCGCTGACCTGTGGACGGATCGTGGACGGTCCACCGCGTTGGGCGCGCTGGGCGCCGCGCAGGAGCTGGGCAGCGTGCTGGGCCCGCTCTACGGCGTGGCGGTGGCCGCGCTGGTTGGCTGGCGCGGTGTGTTCTGGGTCAATGTCCCGATCGCCCTGGCCGCGGTGGTGGCGGTGCGGCTGGCGGTGCCGGCTGCGACCAGGGCCGGTGCTGGGGCTGGGCCTGGACAATCCCGGGACCGCGCACGGCTGGACCTCGTCGGTGGCGGGTTGCTGGCGATCACGCTAGGGCTACTGGTGGTTGGGCTGTACAACCCCGAGCCCGATCGTGGGGTGCTGCCGCCATGGGGCTGGCCGGCACTGGGTGTGGCCGCCATGACCGGGATCGCCTTCGTGCTGTGGGAGCGGTGCGCGACGGTGCGGCTGCTGGATCCCGATGGCGTGTGGTGGCGGGTCTTTCTCGGGTCGCTGGGAGTCAGCCTGGCCGCCGGCGCGGCTTTGATGGTGACTTTGGTCGACGTCGTGCTCTACGCGCAGACCTTGCTGGGCCGCGACGCCACCGGCGCGACCGTGCTGCTGGTCCGGTTCCTGGTGGCACTGCCTGCGGGCGCGCTGATCGGTGGGTTTGTCGCAAGTCGGGTGGGTGACGCCGTGGTGGCCGCTTCCGGCATGCTGCTGGCCGCCGTGGCCTACTTGTTGGTCGCGGGATGGCCTGTGGACGTCTTGGCTGCCCACCACGACCTCGGTCTGCTGACCCTGCCTCGGCTGGATTCCGACCTGGCGCTGGCCGGATTCGGACTCGGATTGGTGATCGCGCCGCTGTCCGCGGCGGCGCTGCGCGCCACCCCAGCTGACCGGCACGGCGTCGTGTCCGCCGCGGTGGTGGTGGCCCGGATGACCGGGATGCTCGTCGGCGTCGCGGCACTGTCGGCCTGGGGACTGCACCGCTTCCGCGAACTCACCGCCCAGCTGGCCACTCCGCTGCCCTTCGGAGTCAGCGGCGAGGTGTACCAGCGGCAGCTCGCTGAGTACCAGCTGGTTCTGGAAACTGCGCTGCGCATCCAGTATCGGGAGATTTTCCTGCTCACCGCAGCGGTGTGCCTGCTCGGTGCGGTTGGCGCCCTGTTGATCAGCAATAGAGGTGCTAGCGGCCACTCAGGTTCCGGCGACGCACAGCGTCTTGCGTTTCGGCAAAACGAGCCGCACTAGGTAGTCCGAGATCGTTTCGTCCACGCACTGCACTCCCTGCAGTGCCACCGTGTGCTGATTGCCCTCAAAGCTGAGCAACCTGCCGTTGAGCTGGTTCGCCAGCTCCACCCCAGCCTGGTAGGGAGTTGCCGGGTCACCGGTCGTGGAGATCACCAGCACCGTCGGCAGCCCGTCCACGTTGGGTTTGCCTGGCTGGAAGGTCGGTGGCACCGGCCAGAAAACGCAGGCGTCGCGGGCCGCAGACGGTGGGTTCCCGTCGTCGAGGAAGGGCGCCGCTTCCCGGTAACGCCGATCGGCCTCCTGGACCACCGCCGGGTCGGCGACCGGCGGGTCGTCGAGGCAGCGGATTGCCTTGAAAGCGTCCAGGCTGCCGGAGTAGCCGTCTGTGTCGCGCTGATAGTAAATGTCGGCCAGGGTCAGCAGGGTTGAGCCGTCTCCGGCGAGCAGCTCGGTGAGAGCCCGGTTGAGCACCGGCCAGAATTGGTCGCTGTACAGTGCCTGGATCGTCCCGATGGTGGCGTCGTTGTAGGACAGCTTGCGGTTACCCAACGGTAGCGGCGCAGTGATCAGCGGCCGCAACAACTCCTGAAACCTCTGATTGGCCTGATCCTTCGGGGTACTGCCCAGCCAGCACTGCGGCTGGTCCAGACACCAGCCAACGAACGCGTCGAACGACTGCTGGAAGCCCGCGCCCTGGTTCACCAGGCTCTCCACCAGGTTCTCGTCCGGGTCCAGCGCGCCGTCGAGCACCATCGCCCGCACATTGCCCGGGAACTGCTCTGCGTAGGCGGTACCGATCCGGGTGCCGTAGGAGTAACCGAGGTAACTCAGCTTCTGGTCACCCAGCGCCGACCGCATCACGTCCATGTCCCGCGCGACGTCCCTGGTGCCGGCAGTGGCGAGGACGTCCTTGCCCAACCGCTGCGCGCACAGCGCAGCGTAGTCCTGGTTCTCTCGCTCGGTCTGGGCGATCCCAGCCGGCGAGGTGTCCAGGTCGAGGTCGAGCCGCTCGGCATCCTGCTCCTGGGTGGTCCGGCAGACGATCTTGGGCTCGCTGGCGCCGATTCCTCGAGGGTCGAACCCGACCAGATCGAACCGGCGGCCCAGATCCATCCCGTCCACCGCGCTGGCCAGCGACGCGACCGCGGCCATCCCCGAAGCGCCCGGACCACCGGGGTTCACCAGCAGCGAACCCAGCCGCTCTTGCTGGCTATCGGCGGGACGGCGCAGTAACCCGAGCCGGGCGGTGCGCCCTTGCGGGTTGGCGTAGTCCAACGGCACCTCCACCCGGGCGCACTGCAGCCCGGGATCGGCGAACGACTCCTCGGTGCGGTCGGTGGTGGCGAACTCCTGGCAGCCGCCCCAGGTCAGGCTCTGGCCGTAGAACCGCTCCAACCCTGGGGGCACCCGGCCGGCCGGCCCCGCCTCGGACTGGACGCCCGGATTAAGTCCGGCGACGTCGGCGGACTGGCGATCACCGACGGCCCCGGCGGCGCACCCACCGATCACGAGCGTGGTCACCAGGACAGCGGTCAGGCGCAATGGGCGCGACACGCAGGGCATTTGGCGGATCCTACTGAGCCCCGAACAGTTGTGGGGGTGGGGCTGGATGTGACCGTGCTGGATGATGAGGGTCATGCCGCAGCTGCGTCTGGCCTTGGCTCAGGTGAACCCCTGCTTGGGTGATCTTGCGGGCAACGCCACGATGGTCGCTGCGACCTGCCGGAAGGCCAGCGCTGCCGGTGCACACATCGTGGTGTTCGGCGAGATGGTGCTGACCGGCTACCCGGTGGAGGACCTGGCGATGCGCGAGTCTTTCGCCGCCGCGTCGGTGGATGCTGTGAATAGTGTGGCCACGCTGCTCGCTGAAGAGGGTTGCGGCGAGCTGGCCGCCGTCGTGGGATATCTGGACTGCGACACCCAAGGTCATCGCAACGCGGTCGCAGTCTTGTACCGCGGCCAGGTGGTGGCCCGCCAGTTCAAGCACCACCTGCCCAATTACGGGGTGTTCGACGAACGCCGCTACTTCATCCCCGGCACCGCCCTGACCGTGTTCCGGTTGCACGGCCTGGAGATCGGGATGGTGATCTGCGAGGACATCTGGCAGGTAGGCGGCCCGATCACCGCACTGGCGCAGGCCGGGGTGGACCTGGTGGTCGCCCCCAACGCCTCTCCCTACGAACGCGAAAAGGACGACACCCGTCTGATGCTGGTGGCCCGCCGCGCCACCGAAGCGGGTGCACCACTGGCCTACGCCAACCTGGTGGGAGCCCAGGACGAGCTGGTCTTCGACGGTGACTCGATGGTGGTGGGTGCCCGCGGCGAGCTGCTGTTACGGGGGCCGCGGTTCTGCGAGCAGCTTCTGGTGCTCGACCTGGAGCTGCCCGGCGAGTCGGCCAGGGCAGCCGGCCGGTATGCCGGGCTGGATGTCTCCCGGGTGATCCTCACCGAGGATCCGCTGCCGGCCTACCTGCCTGCGCCCGCTGCGCCGAGCTCCGAACCGCTGTCCGACGAGGCCGAAGTGTGGGGCGCGCTGGTGACCGGCTTGGCTGACTACGCGCGCAAGAACGGATTCCGCTCGGTGGTACTCGGGCTATCCGGTGGGATCGACTCCGCGGTGTGTGCCGCGCTGGCGGTGGATGCGCTGGGCGCCGACGCGGTGCACGGGGTGTCCATGCCGTCGTCGTATTCCTCCACACATTCCCGATCCGACGCCGCCGACCTTGCCGAACGCACCGGCCTGCACTACCAGGTGCAGCCGATCGGGAAGATGGTCGACGTGTTCGTGGGGCAGCTGGGATTGACCGGGATCGCCGAGGAGAATGTCCAGTCCCGCTGCCGGGGAGTGACCCTGATGGCGCTGTCCAACCAGCACGGTCACCTGGTGCTGGCGACCGGGAACAAGTCTGAGCTCGCGGTGGGCTATTCGACGATCTACGGCGACGCAGTCGGCGGGTTCGCGCCGATCAAGGATGTGCCCAAGACCGCGGTGTGGGCACTGGCGCGGTGGCGCAACGCGGTGGCCGACAAGCGGGGTGAGACCCCGCCGATACCGCCGAACTCGATCGGCAAGCCGCCGTCGGCCGAGCTTCGCCCTGGCCAGGTGGACACCGACTCGCTGCCCGACTACGCGTTGCTCGACGCCGTACTCGACGACTACGTGGAGGGCGACCGCGGTTTCGGCGATCTGGTGGCAGCGGGCTTTGAGCCGGACCTGATCGAACACATCGTGCGGCTGGTGGATGCCGCGGAGTACAAACGCCGGCAGTATCCGCCCGGCACGAAGATCACCTTGAAAGCTTTCGGCCGGGATCGGCGACTGCCGATCACCAACCGCTGGCGCGAACGCTCACCCTCCTAACCCCCCGCCCGGCGTGTCCCCCTCCCATGCACGGCATGTCAGCCTCTCATGCACGCTGTGCCGGTTTCTTATGCACACTGGGTGCGCCGTATTCGCCAGCGAGCCGCCCCTGTGAGTCTCGTCGCAGCTCATGGCAGGCCCTCATATTCGGTGTCACGCTTGAGGTATCAGCCACCGGCACAACCCGGGGACCCGCGACGAACCGCAGGCCTCGAGGGAGGACGGTCAACGATGACCGCAGCTGCTGTCGAGCCCCACCTGTACGGCGGATCGATCGACCCGGATCGGACAGTTAAGCGGATCCGGGTCCAGGACCTTCTCGCAGCCAAGCGGCGCGGGGAGAAGTGGGCGATGCTCACCGCCTACGACTACTCCACCTCGACTCTATTGGATGCCGCGGGCATACCGGTGTTGCTGATCGGTGACTCCGCGGCCAACGTCGTGTACGGCTATGAGACGACGGTGCCGGTGACCGTCGACGAACTGATACCCCTGGTTCGTGGTGTGGTCCGCGGGGCACGCCGAGCGCTCGTTATCGCTGACCTGCCTTTCGGCTCCTATCAGTCCTCGCCAGGGCAGGCCCTGCACACTGCGGCGCGTTTTCTCAAGGAGTCCGGCGCCCATGCGGTGAAGCTGGAGGGGGGTCGCCGGGTGGTCCCTCAGATCGAGGCGCTGACCGAGGCGGGCGTGCCGGTGATGGGCCACCTCGGGCTCACCCCGCAGTCGGTGCACGCCCTGGGTGGTTACTCGGTGCAGGGACGCGGCGAGCAGGGCGAGCGACTGGTGGAGGACGCGAAGGCGCTGGAGGCGGCGGGCGTCTTCGCCATCGTCCTGGAGGTGGTACCTGCCGAACTCGCCGCCCGGATCACCGCCGCCACCGTGGTGCCCACCATCGGCATCGGGGCGGGACCCGACTGCGACGCCCAGGTCTTGGTGTGGCAGGACATGGCGGCCTTCCGCGTTCCCGGCGGCCGTACGCCGAAGTTCGTCAAGACCTACGCGGAGCTCGGTGACGGGCTGCGGGAGGCCGCTGGTCATTTCGCCGAAGACGTCCGCTCAGGCGCGTACCCGGGCCCAGAACACGCCTACAGCTGACCACTTCCCGGCGTGTCCGGCTCTTACGCCCGGTGTGTCGTGGGTTTGTGCACACCGTTTGATGCTGTCACGACGTGGTTCGCTCGGCGAGGACGTCGGCATGGCAGGGTTGCGGCGCGCACCAGCAGCCCAGCGCTCGCCCCGTCAGCTCTCCAGCGCTGATCCGAGCGAGCAGCTCCGGTTGATCGTCGAGCCATGCGTCGTAGCGGCGAACCATGGCCTCCCGGTCGGTGCCGGCCTGCTTCACGAACGGGTTGGCGAAATCCGATCGTGGCCATGAGTGGCGTGACCCCGCGTGGCCGACGTAGCTGATCATGCCGTGGTCCTGCAGCCACGGCACGAGGTGGCGATGTGGGCCGCCGCGGCGCACGTTGACCACCACGGTCCGGACGTGGAGCACCTGTAGGGCCAACTCCCGTTCGACGGCGGTCCACCGCTGGGCATCGTCGGGCAGTTCGGAGACCACGAGCGAACACGTTAGAACCCGGGGGCTTGCGATGCGGACACACCGTACCTGCGAGCCGGACACGCCGGGCACGAGAGCCTGACACGCCGGGCAGGAGAGCCGGACACGCCGGGGGGTTAGAGGTCGGTGATCCGGATCCCGGCGTGGGCGTGGTACCGCTTGTTGATCGCGAGAAGGTTGGCGGTCAGCGCCTCCACCTGACCGGCATTGCGCAGCCGCCCGCCGTAGACGCCGTGCACGCCGGGTATCGCGTCGGCTAGCGCGCACACCAGATCGGTGGCTTCGCGGTCGTCACCCAACACCAACACGTCGATGTCCAGGCTGGGCACCTCAGGGTCATCGAGCAGCACCGCGGAGACGTGGTGAAACGCCGCAGTCACGCGGGACTCAGGCAACAGGGCCTGAGCTTGCTGGGCCGCGCTGCCCTCGGGCACGGCGTGCGCGAACGGGCCCCGTTTGTCGAATCCGAGCGGGTTCACACAGTCGATCACGATCGTGCCGGCCAGCGACGGGCGCAGCGACTCGAGCAGGGCAGCGTGGCCGGCGAAGGGAACCGCCACCAGCACCACGTCCGACTCCGCGGCGCAACGGGCATTGCCCGCGCCGCGCACCCGCTGCGCACCGGAGCGCGCGCGCAACAAGGCCGCGGCCTGCTCGGCCCGATCGACATCCCGGGAGCCGATCACCACTGACAACCCGCCCAGTGCCCAGCGGTAAGCCAGACCCCGGCCCTGCGTGCCGGTGCCACCGACCAACCCGATGGTGAGCTGGGACAGGTCCATGGCTGCCTCCTTCGTACCGTGCCCGCCATTCGGAGCCGAATAGCGGTTCGCCCAGCCCCACAGACCGCTATTCGGCTCCGAATGGTCCTTGGGAGGGACGGCGGGGTATCGGGTCCAAGCAGGACACCAAGACCTCCCGGGACTGCGGATCGGTGACCACGGCGTCGTCCCGATCCCGGTACACCAGCTCACCGTTGGTGTCGATCTCGAGCAGGTACCCGGCCTCGGCGAGCTGGCCCTCATCGAGGTCGACCAACCGTTCGGTGCGGCTGGGCACCACCCGGTAGATGGGCCACGGGAGGTCGCCATAGGCCTGGTGCAACTCATCGATCAGGTAAGCCATCTGCTGCTGCCAGGGCAGTGGCATCTCCTCGGCCAACGACCGTGGCAGCACGACATAGCCCTCATCGACGCCGAGCGTCGCCAGCGCGAGATGGTCCCGCAGCGGAGTGGCCGAAGCCGGCCGACCAGCCGGTCGCGGAATTGGGTCCGACGCGTACACCGTCACCTCCGGATATCAGGCCTCCGCGGCGACCGGCACCCCGGGCCGGACCGCGAGCGGCATCAATTCGTGCTCATCGAAGCTCACGGCCCGCTGTCGCAGCGGCACCGTTTGATTGGCCGCCTCGATCATGTGACCGTTACCCAGGTACATCGCAACGTGGTGGATGCTGTCCGGGTTCGAGGTGTCATAAGCCCAGAACAGCAGATCCCCGGGCTGTGCCTGGCGCACCGGCAACTGTGCACCGGCCCAGTATTGCTGCCGCGACACCCGAGGCAGCGTGACCCCCGCTGACTCGTAGGCCCGCAACATCAGCCCCGAGCAGTCGTAAGAACCGGGGCCGGTGGCGCCCCAGACGTAAGGCTTGCCGACCTCGCCGAGCGCAAACTGCATCGCCCGCCCGGCGACCTCGGAGGGCGCCGGGAGCGGTGTGGTGCACGAGGCTGGGACGAACTGCGCGACGTTCCCGCCCACGGCGCTGATCACGTTGACGGCCAGCGGTTCCCACTGGTGGTAGCGCAACGGGAAGGCGGATCGCTCGATGGCCTGCGCGATATCCCCCGGCCGCCGGGTTTCCCAGTGGGGCGCCGTCAGCAGCACGTCGTAGAACTTGTTGATCTGGTAGACGGGATCGGTGACCTGGGCGACGCTGCCCCAGCCCATCGAGGGCCGCATCTGGAAGATTCCCAGCGAGTCCCGGTCGCCGTAGTTGAGGTTGTGCAGCCGCGACTCGGTCATCCCGGCCTGGATGGCGATCTGCCACGCTCGTGGCGGCAGCCCGCGCTGCTTACCGATCGCGATGATCAGGTCGACGATGGCCCGTTGCTCGGCGTCGAGGTCGCTGACCCCGACGGCCACCTGTGGCGCCTCGCGCGGATCGGTGGAAGCAAGCACCGAACCGCACGGCACCCCGAACCTCCAGTCGCCGGAACCGACGCCTCCAAGCAGGACGGAGATCGCGGACACCGCGATGAGGCCACCGAGCAAACCGACGACCAGGAGCCCGATCAACCACCGCCGCACGGCTCAACCCGCCCGCTGGTAACCGGCCACCCGCCACCCGGCCGGGGTGGAGACCAGCAGCAGCCGCATCACCACCCCGGTGGTCGGCACATCTATTTCGGCTGAACTCGCCCCCGAGCTGATCGTTCGAGGTTCGCCGGCGATCGTCGCCTCAGGCACATTCGCCGGGTCGATGGACCGCAGTTCGGGGAGCAACTCATCGGTGGTGTAGGGCTTCAGCTGCTCAACCCATCGCGCCGAGTCGATGCCGGGCGGGACGGTCAAGAACGCGTGCACCCAGGACTTCGCCACGGACAGGGCTTCGGTCGGGGCCGGGGTGCTCGGGCGGGAAGGCGGCCGGGACTGGGCGCTAGGGGTCGCGCCGGGCACCGCCACACCGGAAGCGGGGGCCAACGAGTTGGCCCGCGGGGTGCTTGTCGGCGCCGGCCTCTTATCCGGGCTGTCGGGCAGCGCCATCCCGAGCCCGACGGCGATCGCGGCCAGCGCGAGCACAGTGCAGGCGAGGTGCCTGGGCGAACGCAGCGGCCAACCCCAGAACGTGCGGTAGACGGCCGCGCGGCCACGGTGGGTGCGGATCGGCACTGCGCTGACCTCCCTCGCTCAGTCCGTGGCCCGGGCGCTGTCACCGTCGGCGGCTTCCACGCCGACTTCGAGGCCGGCCGAGGGCCGGTACACCACCCACACCGGCTGCCCGGCCACCTCCTCCAGCTCGGCTTGCCGCGGAGCGCGCAGATCACCCGACGCCGACGGCACGTACACCGGCTCCTCACCAACCCGAGTGCTACGGGATGCAGCCGAACTGAACCCGGTCGGCAGTGCAGCCGCCTGAACTGGCCGGGATCCGATCTCGTCGGGGCGGCTCGGTGCCGCCTCACCACCTGAGCCAGGGCCATCGGAATTTCGGGGACCGAGCACCGGGGTCGCCAGACCACCGCCACGGGGAGATCGGTCGGCCATGACGACCACCGGTACGGCAGCCTCCGGACGGACGCGACCACCGGATACGGGTTCTCCAGTCGGTGCGCCCTGATCCGCTTCGGCGTCGCGGGTCTCCTCCCAGAACCGCTCGGACGGAGTGGACTCGACGCCTGCCGTGCGCCGTCGCAGCCGGGCCAGCACACCCGGTGGGGCGGCAGGAAGCGCACCCCCCACCGCACCGACCGACAGCTCCATCATCTGCCACATGCGGCGGACCGGTCGGGACACCAGCAACATCACCAGCGTGATCATCCCGGCGAGTAGCATCTCGGCGAGCACCGAGATGTTGCGGGAGGGGTCGAACACCCACACCATCACCAACGTGTGCAGCGCGGCCAGCGCCGAGAGCACGACGACGTTGAGCAGCGCGGCACCGACGACGCGCCCGACGCCACGCAGCAGTTCGTGGTACAGGATCGCGATCAGCCCGATGACCGGCCCGAGCAGGATGACCACTCGGAGCAGGACCTGTGCCAGCAGCAACGCTGCCTGGGCGAGAAACTGGAACAGCCCGAACATCAGCGACTGCACAGCGGCCAGGAACCCGACGCCGATCCGGTTGCCATCCACGCCTTGGAAGTGGCCGTAGGCGCTGCCGGTACGAGCGGCGATCGCCTTGTATTCCTCCTTCTTTCGTTCCGCGACGCCGGATTCCGGATTGTCCGCGCCGTCGGCGATCTCCTGCTTGGTGAAGGCCTGCGCGCGGACCAGGTCCCGGCCCAGCTGGACGGCCTGCGGCCCGTCCGGGGAACCGAACTCCCCGCGCAGCCAGTTACGGTAAATGATCTGGTCGTGCAGCAGAGTCGGCAGCGCATCGCGCTGCTCGATACCGACCTCGTCCAAGAACCCGGTGCGGATCTGGTTGCTGCCCTCGACCAGCACCCCATCAAGCACCTGGGTGTACAGCAGCGGGGTGAGGTAGGTCGCTGCGGCCAGCCAGATGCCGGCCAGCGCCCACGCTGCCCGCTTGCTGACCGTGGCGAGGTCGCCTCGCCAGATCGACCGGAAGAGCACGATCGCCAACAGCACCGCGATCAACCCGAACCAGGGTGCATACACGGTGTCGTAGAGCGCGACCGTGCCCGAGACGATCAGGTCGTTCAGCGGGGCCAGCAGCCCTCCGTCGGCAAGCGCGTAGTGCAGCCCGTTGGTGGCGCCCACGACCGCCTTGCCGATGTCGAACAGCAGCCCCCCGGTCCAGGTGTCGATCACCGCGTTCGGATTGCGCAGGCCTGATGGGCCACAACCAAGGTCGTAGGTGTGCCACACCAGCCCGGCATAACCGACCTCGTGATAAACGCTGTCCGGCGCGCCGGCCTGCAACGGCGTGGGGTCGATGGCACCGACCATGCCGGATCCGGGTCGCTCCGGGTTGGGCGCATCCTTGCAGTCCTCGACGCCAGGAACCTGCGCCAGCGCTGGTGCACCCAGCGCTGCCTGCACCCCGAACAACGCGATGATCACAATCAGCAGCGCTGCAGCCGTCCTGCCCCGCAGCACCCGGGGCGTCATGGTTGGGCCCTGGTGGTGACCTCGCGACCGATCTCGTCGCCGGCAGAGCCATCGCGCTCGGGATCGATCGCTGGCGCAAGGCCTCCACCGGGCAGCTCACCGACCGAGACGTCGCCGCGCAGGGCGTCCGGAGTGGTGTCCAGCGCGGCGCACAAGTGCTCCAGGTGAGCACCGGAGAAGTCCACCCGGACCCGCTCCACGCCCCCGGCGCCGTCGCCGAAGATGAACTGGCGAGGTGCCCGGTCCCGTTCGGTGGCTAGCCGCTCACCGCCCGGGCGACGGCCGAGGGAGGCCACCACCTGCTCGTAGCCCGCCTCGACGGGCACCTTGAGCAGTCGCAGCGCGTCGGACTGCGCCGGCCCGTCGTCGAGCCTCCCGACAAACACGGAGTCCAGCAGCGACACGAAGCCCTGGATCTTGAGGAAGTCTGCTGGGATCTGCGACGACAGCAGCACTCGCACGTTCCACTTGCGGGAATCACGAGCGAAACGGTTCATCAGTACCCGCCCGGTGGGCACCTCGGACAGGAAGAACGCCTCGTCGATCCACACGCCCTTGCGCTGGTCGCGGGGACGCTCGTAGATCGACCGCTGGGTCAGCCAGGCGGCCAGGTTGAGCAGCTCCACACCGAGAGACTCGGCATCGGTCCAGTGCTCCCGGCCGACGGTGTCCTTGGGCAGGGTCAGCCCGGACATGGTGAGCACGGTGAGCCGGTCGTCGCGCACCTCGGTGTAGGGGTCGGCACCTTTCTCGGGAATGAGCAACGACATGCGCTCGCGCATCTCGTCGAGGAAGTCGGCGACCACGATGGCGTGTTCGTGGTGCTCGGAGGGATCACGGCGCAGCATCTCGAAGACCTGCCCGGGATGCGCATCGGGCCGCCCGCCTACTGCACGGACCGCGCGCAGCAGCACGATGCGGGTCTTGGCCATCCGGGCGACCTCGAAGGGCAGCACGCCGGTGAGCACGTCGAGCACCAACCGGCGCCGGGTGGCAGCGGTCAATGCTTTCTCTCGCCGCCAGGCCCGCTCCGGGTCCTCCTCATCCAGGAAATGCGCCAGCGCGGGCTCGGCGACCACCCGGTACGGGTTGAGGATTCCGGGCTGGGCGTTGAGCAAGTTGATCGGCCGGGCGTAGGGCCGCAGCTCGGGAAGCTCACACAGCTTGGCCAGCGGTCCGGACGGGTCCAGGAGCGTCCAGTACGCGCCGGAACGCAACGTCTTGTAGACGATGCCGCCGCCGAGGAACGACTTGCCGCCACCGAGCCCGGCCACCATCGCGGTCAGCCCGGAGGAGTCCCGGATCTCCTGAGCCATCCACGGGTCCCAGGCCACCGGACGCCGGGTCGCGGTGCACGTCTCACCCAGCAGGACGCCACGCCGGTCCCCCACCTCGGCGGTGGCGGTGGGTACCGCGGAGGCAGCCCAGATCACCGATCCGCGGCGCAGGTAGGCGCCGGAGGACAGCGGCTCGCCGGGGATGAACTCCCGGGCCAGTGCGTATTGCGCTTCCGGGTGTTCGATGGCGACCTTGGGCTTGTACAGGTCGAGCAGTTGCTGCGCGAGCCGCAGGGCATCGCGATCGGTGGGGCCCGAGATGGCCAGGCGCCACCAGGAACGCACCCGGGTGCCCAGCGCGGTGAAGCCCGATGTCATCTCGTCGTCGATCTCCAGCACCCGGCTCGCTTGGCGGGCCAGGCTCTGTGGTGGCTCGAGCTCGTGCTCATCGGTGTAGTGGCGCACCTGGGAGCGGACCTTGTTCATCTGGCGTTGCAGCTCGCCCGCGACATCCTCGGGGCGACGCACGTAGATCCGGGCGGACCACTCGACACCGCCGGGCAGCCGATCCGAGCGCTGGATCCAGGGATCGTCGATCTCCGGGATCTGTAA
>JBOHGX010000459.1:0-3851 GCA_050700255.1 Pseudonocardiaceae bacterium | reverse complement strand
GGCCGGGACCGCCCCGGCGGCGCCCCGGCCCGCGCCGGCCACCGGTGGAGGACCTCCCTCGGCGCGCCGCGCTGGACGCCCTGGCCGCGGTCCGCGAGCGCGACGCCTACGTCAACCTGGTGCTGCCTGGCCTGCTCCGGCAGCGCGGGATCAATGGCCGGGACGCCGCGCTGGCCACCGAGCTGTGCTATGGAACCTGCCGTGCGCAGGGCCTGCTGGATGCGGTGCTGGAGTCCTGCACCGATCGCCCGTTGTCGGAGGTGGACGGCGAACTGCTGGACGCCCTGCGGTTGGGCAGCTACCAACTGCTGCGGACCCGGGTACCGTCGCATGCCGCCGTCGGCACCACTGTTGACCTGGTGCGCGCGGATCGCGGCAGTGCTAGCGCCGGCTTCGTCAACGCTGTGTTGCGCCGGGTCAGCCAGCAGGACGAGCAGGGTTGGGTGCAGGCAGTAGCGCCGGCAGCCGGTGATGATCAGGTGGGCCACCTTGCGATGGCGCACCCGCACCCGCGGTGGATCGCACAGGCCTTCTCCGACGCGCTGGGTGGGGACTGCGACGAGCTGAGCGAAGCGCTGGCTGCCGACGATACCCGCCCGCTGGTGCATCTCGCGGCGCGCCCGGGCCGGATTACCGCTACCGACCTGGCCGCGGCGACCGGCGGCGAGACCGCCCCGTACTCGCCTTACGGGGTGCACCTAGCCGATGGCGGTGACCCGGGTGAACTGGCAGCGGTGCGCGATCACCTGGCCCATGTGCAGGACGAGGGCAGCCAGCTTGTCGCCCTCGCGCTGGCCGGGGTCGAGCTGGAGGGTGCCGACGTCCGCTGGCTGGACCTCTGCGCGGGGCCGGGAGGCAAGGCAGCGTTGCTGGGTGCCCTGGGCGCCGTCCGCGGGGCCAGCGTGGACGCTGTGGAGAAGGCTGAGCACCGGGCCCGGTTGGTCGGTCAGGCTTGCGTGGGCCTACCGGTGACGGTGCACGTCGCCGACGGCCGCAACAGCGAGCTGCCGGAACGGTCCTACGACCGGGTGCTGGTGGACGTACCGTGCACCGGGCTGGGGGCGCTGCGCCGGCGCCCGGAGGCGCGTTGGCGGCGGCGCGCCGGTGACCTCGCCGGGCTGGTCCGGCTGCAGCGTGAGCTGCTGCTGGCGGCGCTGCGACTGGTCCGTCCGGGCGGTGTGGTGGCTTATGTGACGTGCTCGCCGCACCTTGACGAGACCGTAGGTGTGGTCGCCGACGTGGTGCGGCGCACCGGTGCTCAGCAACTCGATGCTCGGCTCCAGTTTCCCGGCGTACCCGGGCTTGGTGAGGGACCGCACGTGCAATTGTGGCCGCACCGCCACGGTACCGACGCGATGTTCTGCGCCTTGCTCCGTCGCTGACTGACCATCAGCGGCGCCGGATGCGATGCAGCGGCCGGTCCGGACGCCACAGCTCAATCATCAGATGATCCGCCGGCTCGCCGACCTTGGTGATGACGACCTCGTCGATATCAGCCCGGAACAGGTCGGGGCTCTGGCCGGGTGGAGCACCCAGTGCTTGCAGCACGGTCTCCCGCTCACCTGGATCGGTGACCAGAACCGCCCGGCCGCTGAGCTTTGTGTCCCCCGACCAGCTGGACTCCTGACTCTCCGGAGGGTCCACCGAGGCGCTGTGCAGCGCGAACCGCGGATCCCGCCGCAGGTCCTGACCCTTGCGGGCGTCAGGCATCGAGCCGAACCACAGCTGACCCTGCACGAACGACGCCTCGATCCCGCTGATCCGCGGCGAGCCGTCGGCCCGCAGCGTCGCGATTGTCTTGTGCCGGTGTGCATCCATGATCATCCGCGCTCTCTGGGCGAATTCGGGCTCCGAGTCCATCACCGCACGCCATGCCGCCACGCCAGCACCTCCTAGCCGCCCGTCTCCTGGCCAGCATCATCCGAAATTGATCACGTCTTGTCTGCGGTCACGAGGTAATAATCCATGAGTCCGCGGTGGTATGCCTTCAGCCAGTTGCGTCCCCAGCTGTCTTTAAACTCGGTCTGCTCCATCCAGGCGTCGAAACCGCACCAGACATGCTCACCGATGCTGTCAACATGGACGTCGGCAAAACCTGCCTTGAGTAGATCGTCTCGAAAGGAGTCGATCGCGAAGACGACGTCGATGCCACTGTCGATGGTTTCGATCAACTGTCGCAACTCATCGGCGGCGCTCGTGCGGGTCATGAAGAAGGTCGCGACGGCAAGCCTGCCTCCAGGTCTGAGCACTCGATAGGCTTCGGACGCGAAGGTGTCCAGGCCTTCAAAATGTTGGGCCGCTTCCACCGAGTAGCACTTGTCGAAGTGTTCATGTGCATAAGGGAGTTCCAGGGCGGAGCCTTGCTGGAGCATAAACCGGTCGCGATCTTGGGCGAGTAATTCGGTGTTGACCCTGTTGGCGCGATCGAGCTGGTCTTGGGAGAGATCGAGGCCGTAAACTGCGCCTGGGTCGAATTCTCGGAGAGCAAGTGCTGCACCTACTGCGATGCCACACCCGATTTCCAATACCACATCGTTCGGGTCGATGCTCAAGCGGCGAAGGACGATGCGGTAGAGGGCGGCCTGGCTCTCAGTGCGATCCTCGACGCTGATGAGCCCTGGCGTGAAGTCCTGCCAATACCCGAAGTTGATATAGTTACCCGAGAAGAGCGAAAACGAGCTGAGATCGTCGTCGCCGTACATCGCGGCCCGCCGCGCAGCGCTGCTGTTATCTGACATGATTCGCCGCCCCCTGCCTCGATGCCGTATCGCACCGGTCTACCAGCCGCCGCGGTCAGCCTAGATCGGGCCTAGAAGAGCAGGCGTTCGTTCCGATCGGGAGGTTCGGGGTCCAAGTATCGGTGGGTGTCCCGGTGGCGGGATCGGTAAGGATACGCCGCCAGCTGCGACCTGGGCCAGGATCGAAATCAGGTCAGTCCAGTGGGTCTCCCTGTGGGATCCGGGGCCACGATGTGGTCAGGATCAGATCCCGATCAGGCAGAAAACCTTCGTCCCTCCTGCCTTGACTGCCCGCAACCGCACTGGCCTCACATGCGTCGCTGCGCTGTCGGATCGTGAGCGGCAAGGCCGAGGGCAGCATTGCGTAGATCGTCGCGGCGGTGGCCAATGGCCAGCTCGTGCAGAGCGATCTCGGCAACGGCGGCTACGAGCAGGGCGGCGATGGGTTCGGTCGGCTCCCAACCGAGCGCCTCGAGATCCGCGGTGGCCATGCGGGCGAAGTCGTGGTTGCGCGCGGCGACATGCGGGCCGAGTTCGGCATCGGTGCGGGCCTGCACGAGCAGTGCTTTGGTCGCCGGGCACGCGAGGCACCCGTCGAGGTAGGTGGTCATCCCCGCGGCGATGCGGTCCAGTCCGGGGGGTAAGTGGTCGATGGCCGCTTCCATCGCATCCGCGAGCTGGTCGTGGAAGGCCCGGTGCAGGGTGACGAGGTAGTCGCGTCGGGTGGGCCAGTGCTGATAAAAGCTGCCTTTCGCCATGTTGGCCTCGGCGACGATCGCGTTGACCGACAGGCGGGCGAGGTCGGAGCCGGCGAGTAAGCGGTGTCCGGCGTCGAGCAGGGCATGCCGCCCGGCCTCAGCGGATCTCATTGCTGTTTCCTACCGGCGCCGCCGTGCTGGCGGAGGAATGGCATGACCTGCTCCAGGAACGCGTCAGGTTTCTCGTTGAAAGGTTCGTGTCCGGTGGGCAGCAGCACGGTACTGGCATGGGGCATGGCCCAATGCCGTTAAGTTAGAGATCTGAGTCGGGGTCGCGGGAGTTGCGTGGGCGTGCCACAAATAGTACGGCGTGTCGAGTGTCGAGAAGCCGGGATAACACGGTCCGACTCGATAT
>JBOHGX010000458.1:0-2244 GCA_050700255.1 Pseudonocardiaceae bacterium | reverse complement strand
GAATAGCGGCGCAGCACCGCGCCATGGACCGCGAAGTCCTCGAGCATCTGCGCGACGCGGAACAAGTACACATCGGTCGGCTTGAGCGTCCCGGCCCGCTCCTTGCCGAAGAAGCCACCGCAGGCCTGGTCGACCCATGCCATCGCCAGATCCAGCGAAAACTCCCGCACCCCACGGGATGCGAAGAACCTCTCCAGACGGCGCCAGCAGCCCCGATACCAGACCATCGTCGAGGCCTTATAGCCCAGACGCACCAACTCGGCATCCAACCCAAACACCAGTACGGAAACAGCCACCATGACCGCTGACCTCCAATCACGAAGACCCGACACCATGCCGAGCCGCGTGATCAGAGTCCGCCCCGCTTATGCGCAGCCTCCGACCGCTACCACCGCCCCCGCCAGCACCAACCGCCAGGCGCTGCGCATAACCCAGCGCTGCGCATAGGGGTGCCGGCGTTGTTGTCCCGCAGCAGGCGATCCTCGCCGAGGATGCCCGCTTTGAGGAACGCCTTTACCAAGCCAGGACGTGTTTGTCTCCGACGCGCTGGCGTACCCGGTCCAGAAGGGCCGAATGCGAGATTTCGTCGAAACAGGCTTTGATGTCGCCTTCTACGATCCACTCATAAGACTTGGATGCCAGGAAGCGCACCTCGGCCACCGCGTCATGGGTTCGGTGGTTCGGGCGGAACCCGTAGCTGCACGGGTAGAAGTCCGCCTCGAAGATCGGCTCCAACACCAGCTTCAGGGATGCCTGGACCACCCGGTCGGTGATGGTGGCGATCCCGAGGCGACGCAGCTTACCGTTCGCCTTCGGGATCATCCGTTCCCGCACCGGCAGCGGGCGGAAGCTACGGTCCTTCAACGAGGTCCGCAGCCCGTCGAGGAACTCCTCGACACCCTGCCCGACCTGGATGGACACGGCAGTGCGCCCGTCCACCCCGGCCGTGCGCGCACCCTTGTTTCCCCGCACCCGATCCCACGCCACCATAAGGAACGCGGGATCGGCGACGAGGTTGAACAGGTCATCAAACCTGCGGTGAGGCTCCTGACGAGCCCAACGGTGCAGCTTCGTCTGGATCTCCAGTACCCGGCTCTCCGCCCTGAATAGGGCTGAGGCCAGCTCATCGGTATTCACCGGTGTCCTCCTGGTCTTCCAGTTCCTCACTGCTGACTTGCTGGTCCCCTCGCCATGTACGTGCCTCTCGCACGCTCGGACTACTACGGGACCTCCGCCACGACCCGCCGCCATCGGCGGACGACACACCTACCCACCACCGCAGCGGGAGGGAGCGACGGGTCGCTTCCCACGTTCATCACCGTTCGGTCGACCGGTGAGGCGGCCAGCTCTACCCCGGCAGCATCGCCACGCCTACGCCGCAGTCCTTCAGCGTGGCCTCCCCACCGGCATCGAAAGACCGGCTTCGGAGTCGCCGCCCACTGGGGCGGCGTGCGCTGCGTCCCGGCCCCCATCTGTCAGGTTCGAGCCGGTGGAACAGTTACAGGGCTTCAGACACTGGTTTCTCGCGTCCACCTTCCGATCTCGCTCGCCGAGCCCGGGCCATCTGACAGTGCTGGCCCGCCCCGGCCTTGTCAGGGCTGCTCCCACCCCGGCGCTTGTCTCCGCGACGGGGCTGCCCTCAGCTTCCCTACGCTGCTGCGACAACGCAGGGGAAGGGGTCTTGCACCCCCTCCCGAGCCGGTAACGCCTCGTGGCGCACCTCGATCTTGTTCCATTTACTGGTGCCGGGTGGGTAGTGGCAGACAGTGATATCGAGTCCGGTGGCCGCGGCTAGGCGGGCGAGCTCGAACTTCCACAGCCAAGGACGGTGTCCATTGGAGCCGCCGCCGTCGGCGGTGATGAGTAGTTGCCGGGCGTTTGGATATTTTTTCTGTCCCAATTGTTCCCACCATTGTTCGATCGTTGCTACCGCGAATACGGAAGTATCGTGGTCAACGCCGACCGAGACCCAGGCGCTGTCATCAGCGAGGTCGTACACGCCATAAGGGATGGCTTGACCATCGGCCAGGCCGGGAAAGTCGTAGGTGGAGACCTCCACCGGTTCACCGGTGGGTTGCCATTCCCGGCCTTCTCGGGTGAACTGCCCGACCATCTCCTTTTTCTTGGTATCGACGCTGATCACCGGGTCACCGCTGGCCAGGAACTGCCCGGCCAGGCCGTTGATGTACCGGAACTGGGCATCCCAATCGGGATGCTGGGCGCCTTCGAGGGTCTTGCGGGTTG
>JBOHGX010000457.1:0-3634 GCA_050700255.1 Pseudonocardiaceae bacterium | reverse complement strand
CACTGACCGTCATCCCGAGTACCCCGATCTGTTCCAGGGCACCCTTGACGTCTTCCAGCGTGAACGGCTTGATGATCGCGGTCACCAGCTTCATCGCCACTCACCCTTCCTGACCGGCCGAGGCCGGCATCTTACCTGGGGAGGCCCCCTGGGCGGTCCGACTGTTGCCGCTCCCGGTGAAGATCGCGCTGAGCTCGTAGCCCGCCTCGGCATGCTCGGTCTCGTCGATACCGGTCTGCTCGGCATCGTTGTCCAGCCGCAGGCCGATGGTGTACTTCAGCACCAGGGCGATGATCACGGTCAGGATGAAGGAGTAGGCGAGTACAGCGCCCGCCGCCACGGCCTGACGCCACAACTGGTCGGCGCCGCCGCCGTAGAACAGGCCGTCCACCCCGGCGGGTGCCGCGGCGGTGGCCAGGAAACCGATCAGCAGCGTTCCCACCAGACCTCCGACGAGGTGCACGGCGACCACGTCGAGCGAGTCGTCGAAGCGGAACCGGACCTTGATGCTGACTGCAAGCGCACACACCGCGCCGGCGATCGCACCCACCGCGATCGCCCCAACCGGGGACACCGACGAGCAGGACGGGGTGATGGCGACCAGACCGGCCACCACGCCGGAGGCGGCGCCGAGGCTGGTGGGTCGCCCGTCGCGGACCCGCTCGACCAGCAGCCAGCCCAGCATCGCCGCGGCGGTGGCCACCATGGTGTTGACGAAGGCGAGACCCGCAATGCCGTTTGCACCGACAGCCGATCCGGCGTTGAAGCCGAACCACCCGAACCACAGCAGCCCCGCACCGAGCATCACGAACGGCAGGTTGTGCGGGCGCATGGCCTCCCGCGGCCAGCCGCGGCGCCTGCCGAGCACCAGGCACAGCGCCAGACCCGCGGCACCCGCATTGATGTGCACCGCCGTCCCACCGGCGAAGTCGATCGCTGCGAGGTCGTTGGCGATCCAGCCACCGACCGGCGCAGTGACCTCGTCGAAGGAGAAAACCCAGTGCGCGATCGGGAAGTACACCACCGTCGCCCACAGCGCGGCGAACACCAGCCACGGCACAAACCGCATCCGCTCGGATACGGAACCCGAAACGAGAGCTACCGTGATGATCGCGAACATCGCCTGGAACGCGACGAACACCATCGATGGGATTGTGCCTACCAGCGGAATCGAGACCGGGGAGCCCTCGCTGGCGATGTAGGTACCACCGAAGAGGCCGTTCAATCCCGCGTACTCCCCCGGGTTGCCGACCAGGCCGAGACCGGCGTCATTACCGAACGCCATCGAGTAGCCGTAAAGCACCCAGAGAACGCTCACGACCGCCATCGCGGACAGGCTCATCATCATCATGTTCAAGACGCTCTTGGAGCGGACCATGCCGCCGTAGAAGAACGCCAAGCCTGGAGTCATCAGCAGCACCAGGGCGGAGCTGATGAGCATCCAGGCGGTGTCACCGGTGTCTAACACGGTCACTCCTCTGCATCTCACGATCGAGTGGCGTTGGAGGACAAGGTTGGGCAGTCGGTGTTTCGACCAAGGACACGGCATGTTTCACCGACGTTAACTGTCGGGCCTGTGCTGTTACGTCCAGATTTCAGATCGGCTGTATGTCCGCGTGGTAGCGGCCGTTCGCCCGGAATCAGTCCAGTAACGCGTCGACAAAGGCCGCCGGATCGAATGGCGCAAGATCATCGACACCCTCGCCAAGGCCAACCAGCTTGACCGGCACACCGAGCTCGTGCTGCACGTGGAAGACGATGCCGCCCTTTGCGGTGCCGTCCAACTTGGTCAACACGATGCCCGTGACATCGACGACCTCACGGAAGACCCTCGCCTGCATCAGACCGTTCTGACCCGTGGTGGCGTCCAGCACCAGCAGCACCTCGTCCACCTCGGCCTGCTTGGACACCACGCGCTTGACCTTGCCCAACTCATCCATCAGACCGGTCTTGGTATGCAGCCGGCCCGCGGTGTCGATCAAAACGGTGTCCACCCCGTCGGCGCTGCCCCGCTTGACCGCCTCGAATGCCACGCTGGCCGGATCGGCGCCTTCGGCTCCCCGCACAACTTCCGCGCCAGCGCGCTGCCCCCAGGTGGCCAACTGGTCCACGGCGGCTGCCCGGAAAGTGTCGGCCGCACCGAGCAACACCCGGCGGCCGTCGGCCACCAGCACGCGGGCCAGCTTGCCGGTGGTGGTCGTCTTGCCAGTGCCGTTCACTCCGGCGATCAGCACCACGCCGGGAGTGCTGACGCCATTGCTGCCGTCCTGATGTGGCAACGCCCGCACAGCACGGTCCAGCTCAGGGCGCAGCGCTTCGATCAGCACGTCTCGCAGCGCGGCGCGGGCCTGCTCGGCGGTACGGACACCGCGCTGAGCGAGTTCAGCACGCAGCCGGTCGACGATCTCGGTGGTGGTGGCCGTGCCGAGATCGGCGAGCAGTAAGGTGTCCTCGACATCAGTCCAGGAATCTTCATCCAGGTCACCTGCGCCGAGCATGCCGAGGAGGCTCTGCCCGAACGCCGAGCGGGACCGGGACAACCGGCCGCGCAACCGCACCAGCCGCCCGGTTGGTGGCTCGATCGCCTCGACAGGCGCAGGGAGGGGTTCGACGGGCGCCGGCTTGGTGGGCGGCGCTGGCGGCGCGACACTCGCCGGTGGAGCCGTGCTTTCTGGCGGGGCCGGCGCTGCCGGTTGTGGCGTGACGGGTGCAGCGGGCGGTTTCGGTGGCGCCTGCGCGGGCGGTTTCGGTGGCGCCGGGGCTGAGGCCTGTGGCGGAGTTGGGGCGGCCGGCCTCTGCGGCGGGGCCGGGGCCGGTGGACCACCGCCGCCGGAAGAGAAGCTGATCGGTCCCCCGGCCTGGTAGCCGCGAGGGGCCGGTGGCGCTTCCACCTCTTCTTCATCCGGTTTGTCAGTGATGCTGATCCGCCGGCGGCGGGCCAACAGCAGACCCACGGCCAACGCGATCAACAACACCACCGCAATAGCGACGGAGATCCAGATCACGCTTGACACCCGACCATCCTGGCATCCACACGCGTGGGTGGGACGCGCCGGCCAGCCAAGTGCAGCAGTCTTAGGCGAGGAATGACCTCATGGACGACCAACCGCTCAGCTCTGGTCGAGGCGGTGGGCGTGTGCCTTTTCCCGCGCAGAGACCGCGCTGGGCTCGCTGCTGAGCAGTTGCCACCGGGTCGTCACACCGTGCGTGCCACGGAGGTGACCGCACAACAAAGCTGCCTCGATACGTTGCCGAACCTCGGGCTCCATGTGCGGCTCGGCGACGAAGAGCGTCCGTAGTCGCACCTCGCCGTCGACCCGTTCGGCATGGTTGTGGTGCGGCGCCACCGGGCAGGGCGGCTCGTGCTTCCAGTGCCCGCACAGCGCCTCCGTGATCGCAGCACCGGGTACCCGCGTGTCGGCATCCGGATCCATGCCAAGCACGGCGACGTGAGCAAAAGCCTCGCGCATGCGGTCACGTTGTGCGGCCGGACGGGAACTGTCAACCGAGGGACAGACAGCGGATTCCATTTTCGCACGCTGCATACGTTCGAGTCATGCTCGAAAAGGTTAAGGCAACCACTTAGCGCCCTGAAACACCCGGCACTACCTGCGCAGCGATGGTGCACGTCGTG
>JBOHGX010000456.1:0-1725 GCA_050700255.1 Pseudonocardiaceae bacterium | reverse complement strand
ATTGCGGCGTGGGGGTCCGCCCAGCCAGGGTGGTGGGTGGAATTCTGGAATACCGCCGGTCATCTCGATCCGCCAGGCGGAATGGTGGACGAGTCGATGATGCCGGCCGCACAGCGCAACGCAGTTCACGACGCTAGTCAGGCCTCCGTCGGCCCAATGGACGACATGATGAATATCGCACCAGCGGGCTGGCGCAGAACACCCCGGGAAAGCACACCCACCGTCTCGCAGGACTACCGCGCGCCGGATCGCCGCCGGCACCGTGTGACTGGCGCGCCCGACGTCCAGCGGCTCACCCCGGGCGCCCAGCATCACCGGGATGACCTGCGCATCGCAGGCGATACGGCGGGCCACGTCGGCGTTGATCGGGCCGCCCAGGGCCAGTGACGCTGAGCCGATCCGGCCCTGCAGCACGGCCAGCGGGACTGTCACCACGACCTGAGGGCGTTCACCGCCCTCGACGGGCAGCTCACCACTGTTCAGAGCGCGCGCAGCGAGTTCGACCAGGGCATCGGCATCGCGCTGTGCCGCGTCGCGCAAGTCGACCTCGGTGTCGGTAACCGGGCGCGGTACGGCCAACGGACTCAACGCCGACCGGACGATCTCGGCGGCCTCCCGGTCCAGCCATCCCCGCAGCTCATAACCGCCGTCACGATCGCTGAAGGTCAGCCGCCGGCGAGTCTCGGGGGTGTCGGCGGGCGGGCGGCCGTCCTGATCCAGATAGGCCAGGATCCGCTTGCCCAGCACCGCCAACTGTCCGGCATCCAGGGTGCGGGCCTGGCGGGCCAACTCGACCTCCACCTCGGCCCGCTGCTCGTCGCCAAGGTGCGGGGGGATGCGGGCCAGCACCGAACGGATCACCGCAACGTCCACAGCACCGATCGCATGCTCAGCCACCGCCACCGCCGTGGCCGGTAACCGCGGCGCCACCGGCGCACCACCCAACCCCCGCCCCGGTAGCACGTCAGCCGCAGCCGACACCCGGGCCCGCGCCTCACCCCGCGGAACCCGCGCCACAGCGCGCACCAACTCCACCGTCGTGCCATACCCCACGGTCGCGGCTGTCCCGCGGGAATCCACCTCGGCCACCACCGACAACATGTCTGCCCACGTCGAATGCAAGCGGGATTCGAGTGCCCGGAGCTCGGCTAGCAGCTCCTGATCACTCGCCTGCCACCCAGTCACCGTCGACATGCCTCCGACGCTAGACGGGCACACTGACAAAACCCGTTCGTCTGACAACCCTGGTTATCACTCGTTCTAGCGAACATCAGGTAACACCCGGGATAGGGTCCGCCGACACCAATAAGGACACCAGCTGGCGAACACCGGACGGAGAGTGGCGGACATGGTCGCGACGGACATCACCTGGCGCGCGCCGCTGATCTCGATGCCCGAGATCGCCGAGCTCGCCGCTGTGCAGCGTCCAGTGGTCACAACATGGCGCCGCCGCCATGGGAACTTCCCCTCGCCGGCAGGTACCGCCGGGACACGGCAGCTCTTCGACGCCCGGGAGGTGGCCGAGTGGCTCATCGCAACCGGGCGCGCGGACCGTCAGCAGGTAGAGCCGGACCTCCAGATGCACACGCTTGGAGCGCTGCGCGACGCGCTGCCGGCTCCCGACCTGGTGGCCACAACGACGGCGCTGATCTGCCTGCGCCACCGCGACGGTGACGAGCCGCTCAGTGAGAGCAATCTCCAGGAGCGCGCCGCGACACTCGACCC
>JBOHGX010000455.1:0-8733 GCA_050700255.1 Pseudonocardiaceae bacterium | reverse complement strand
GCTATACGAGCTGCGGCCCGGGGCCCGGCTCGGGTGGGACATCGAGACGCTGTCGGACGAGCTGGCGGACCTGCTCGGCCGTCCGGTCGACCTGGTGTCCCGTCGAGCGCTGCATCCTCGACTGCGTGACCGCGTCCTCGCCGAGGCCCGGACCCTGTATGCGGCGTGACGAACTGCTCCTCGCGGAGATGATCGAGGCTGCCGAGCAGGCGATCGGGCGAGGCCGCGAGCCAGGTGTCGGAGCAGACACGAGCCGCTTTCCCGGAAGTCAAGTGGCGGCAACCGGCGCGGCTGCGCAACCGGATTGTGCACGGCTACTGGTCCATCGACCTCGACATCCTGCACACGACCGCGGTCGAGCTGTTGCCCGCATTCCTCGACGCCCTACGCCAGGTGCTCGCAGCCCTCGAGGAAAGCGACGACGGGTGACGCGTTCCATCCCGCCCGTGTCCGGTCACCTCGATGCGGAGGTGCCGCGTCGTGGATCGCGGGTCAACCTGCGGCAGGCAACCCGCTGTGGGCACCTTGCCGTTCGCCATCGACAGGCTAGTGCCGATGCTGGCGTTAGCCGTGTACGGCGACCCGATTCGAAGATCCTGAAGGGCGGGCCGGCGGGAGCCATCGGCGGCAAGAATGACTACGGCCGCACGGATTGGGCCGGACCATGCCCAACCTCTCGATCCTGGACGCCGACGTCGTGATGATCTCCTACCTCGGCGACGACCAGCGCGTGTTCCTGGAGTCGAACCCGGTCTTTCAGCAGCTGGACGCGGTGCGGGACGGCCGTTACGTCCGGGTGGAATTTGACGTGTCGGCAGCGCTGGCCTTCCCGTCGGCGCTGTCCATCTCCTACGGCCTGGACCGGACGGTACAGGCGATCACCGCGGTACTGAGCTGATCCCCTGGCTACGGCTCCGTCAGTGATACCGTGCTACACTGGTTCACGTGTCAACCCGGAACATCACCTTGACTCTCCCTTCCGAGCTCGTGCGCCGAGCGAAGGTCGTCGCTGCGACTCGTGACACGTCCGTGTCGGCACTCGTTGCAGAGTTCTTGCAGTCCCTGACCGAGCATGAAGATGACTACCGTCAGGTATGGGAGCAGGAACAGCGGCTGATGTCGGAGGGCCTGTCGATGAGTGTCGGCTCCATCACCTGGTCGCGGGCCGACGCTCATGAGCGATGAGGACATTCCGGAGTTCGTCGACACTAATGTCTTGCTCTACGCCTACGACAGCTCAGCCGGGAGCCGGCACGACCGTGCTGCCAAGCTGGTTGGCGAGCTCGGGGCCGATCGGCGCGGCGCTATCAGCATCCAGGTGCTCCAAGAGTTCTACGTCAACGCCACGCGCAAGATTGCCAAGCCGCTCGATCACGAGGTTGCGCTTGCTCGAATCCGGGTGCTGAGCCGCTGGCCCGTGCACGTCCCGCACCCGCCTGACATGGTGGCCGCGGCCGAGCTCGCCGAAGGGAGCCGGTTGTCGTTCTGGGACGCAATGATCGTCCATAGTGCCTCCGCTCTGGGCTGCGCGGTTGTCTGGTCGGAGGATCTCAACGACGGACAGGAGATCGCAGGCGTGACCGTGCGCAATCCGTTCCGCCAGTGACGCGGCTCGAGCCTCGCCTGCACCGGAGCGGCTTGGTACCTCGCCGGTAAGGAAGTGGTCAGACCGGCACCGCCGGATACCCGGCAGTGTTCGGCAGGACGTTCTGGGACGACCTCGACGTCGAGGCTGGTCGCCCTCCCGTTGGCAGACATGTGGACCTGACAAATACGCTCCGGCCGGGTCACTGAAGGCGGCGCCACCCCATTTCACCCCGAGCCAGCATCGAGGAAGACCGCTGATCGAAGCCTTGCATGACCTGATCGCGGTCTGTTAGTGACGGAACAGAGTAGATCTGTTCTGGCGGTCCGCAGTCGTGTCTCAATCCAGCGTCGTCGGCATCACGCCAGGAGGTTGACCGATGGAACAGCCAAGTTGGGCGTCAGCTGGCATGGATCTCGAGAAGGCCAGCGTCGCCCGGGTGTATGACTACTACCTCGGCGGTTCGCACAGCTTCGCCGTGGACCGGCAGTACCCAGGCGGGCCGGTCCGATCTGGTCGGGCCTTTGACCCAGCTCTACCGGCGCACAGCCACCCAGTTGACGCCACGCTCGGCACTGGAGATTGAGACGTTGCTTGACGGGTTCGAGCTGGTGCCCCCAGGAGTGGTCTTCCTGTCGTTGTGGCGTCCGGACTCGCCAGCGCTATTCGTCAGCGTCATCACGATCGGCGAGATCCGCCGAGGCATCGCCAAGCTGCAGCTACGCAACGATCACCGTCAAGCGGTCGCCTACGAGTCGTGGCTTGCGGATACCGAAGGCTCGTTCACCGACCGGCTGGTGCCAATCAGCGTCGACGCCGCCGAGGAATGGGGACGCATCGATGCGGATCACCCGATCTCGATGTCTGACGGACTCATTGCCGCGACCGCCAAGGTGCGTGGCTGGACCGAGCGCGCACCGTTTCGACGCGCTGACCCGGCACGCTGTTCGCGACCGTCCATGGACGCCGTGATCATCAGGCGCTCGGCCGCCGCGCCGGGGCAGCGCTAGCCTGGCCCGCGTACCTTCGCCGATGTGCCCCGGGGCGACGGTCCCGAGGCATCGGCGGGGGGCTCCTACCCCGGCGAGGGAGTGGTGGTGCTCGGTGGACCCTGACGGTGATGCGCGTCCGATCGGCCGGCGGCTGCGGCAGATTCGCCAAGCCCGACGTAAGTCGTTGCGGGTGGTCGCCGGGCTTGCTGGGGTCAGCTCATCGCACCTGCACCGGATCGAGACCGGGGCGCGTCCGCTGGACAGTCTGATGCTGGTACTGGCATTGGCCGACGCACTTCAGATCGCACCCTCGGAGCTGATCACGCTGCCCGTGCCCGCGCCCGGCAACGGCCCCACCGACGGGGCGATCAATGCGGTGCGACCTGCGCTACTGGCGGTCGGCCACAATCGCCCGGGGCCTGCCGGGACTTCGACTGCGACCCGGTGTACTGCGAGCAGTGCGTGGCTGCGACAGTCACCACCTCCATGGGTGATCCGGCCTTCGTGCTGGGTGCGGTGGGCGACGCCATCCAGCGCGCCGCCGGCTAGCTAGCCCCGCGCGCGACCGGTTCCGCAGCGCTCCAGCTTGGCCAGCTCCGCACGAGCCTTGGCGTATGCCGCGGCGCGCTCGGCGTCATGGTCAGAGTCTTGGGCTAGGTTGAGCAGCCTGATTGCCCGCCGCACGGTGGCGCGCTCTTCGGCGGGGATGCCGGACAGCCGGATGCGTCCCGCCGCGTCCCGGGCGGCGCGCCAGGCGCGCCAGGCTTCATCGACTGCGCTGACGAAGCGAGCACGGTGCGCGGCCGGTGGTTCGGTGTCGGTGTCCAGCGCCTGGGCTTCGGCGAAGGCGTCCACGAACCGGCCGGTGGACGCCACGGTGACGTCGGCCAGCGCGGGTAGCCGCAGCATCGCGAGCGGGTCGCATTCGAACTGGCCGTACTCGCTGCGCAACTGAGCTAACCGGGCCCGAGTAACGCGCCAGTCGGGCGTAAGCGGGGTGTGGTGTTCCGGTCGGGACGCGGGTATCGCCGGCTGCTGCAGTCGCCTCTCATGGAGTGGGTGTTGGTACAGGTCCCACAGGAGCCCCGCCTGGTACGGGTCTTCCCCGCAGCGGTTCCCCGATCCGTGTTGCACGGCATGCACGGCCAAACAGAGACAGGCGCACCAGGCGACCACGATAATCACACCACCGAAGTAGATGCTGACCACGATCGCCTCACCGAACAGCACCACCAGTAGTCCCACCAACGGCACCACCAACGGCACCAGCAGCGACCAGAAACGCGCCCGTTCCCGGCGAGGATTGCGGCAGTCGTGAGATCGCGGCCTGCCCATAGCCGTGTCCTTTCCGGTTTGCTCCTCCTTGATACCCGTCTGGTCCGCCGAGCGCGAGAGCAGGAGCGCCGGGCGATGCAGACCTACCCAGCAGCCGTCATCACTCGGGATGGACGCTCGCGGCCACGTGGTGACCTACCTGGAGCACGGCGGTGGCCACGACCTGGTGAACGCCAAGGTCGGGTTGGCGCACCAGTAGCGAACGCGGTACCAAGCGCTGACCGATCCCGCCGTTGGCAGCGCCGCCCGCCTGCGGAGCGCGTACTTTGTCCCGATTAGCGAGTTAGGTTAGATTGCCCTAACCAGATCGGTCGCTGTAGGAGGTCGCTGATGACCACGATGCCGCCCTGCTCGATCGTCCCGCTCCTCCCGTCGACGACGCTGCGCCGCGGCACTCCGATCTGCGTGGCGCAGCCTGCGATTCGCGCCGTCACCCGCCGTAACCTGCTCAAGGGCGCCACTGCACTGGGTCTTGGGTCGGCGCTGGCCGGTTGCGGCACCAGTAGCGACCGCACCGCGGCACTGGATCCGGCTGGCGATATCCGTACGATCGAGCACAAGTACGGTTCGACCAGGATCTCCGGAATGCCCGAACGGGTGGTCACGGTGGGCCTGACTGAACAAGATTACGTGCTGGCGCTCGGAATCACCCCGATTGGCGCGCGTGAGTGGTTCGGCGAATACCCCGGCGCGATCTGGCCGTGGGCCCAAGACGAACTTGGCGACGGACCGTTGCCCGCGGTCCTGCCCATGTCGGAGCTCAACTTCGAGCAGATCGTCGCTCTGAACCCGGATGTCGTTCTCGGGTTGAACTCAGGCCTCACCCAGCAGGAGTACGACACCCTGTCGCAGATAGCTCCGACCATTGCTCAGCCGTCCGAGTACGCCGACTACGGGGCTCCTTGGCAGAAGATCACCGAGGCCGTCGGGCGTGCTCTGGGACGAGACGAGCAGGCCAACAGCTTGATACCCGGCATCGAGCAGCGGTTCGACCAAGTACGCGCCGCGAGTCCCCAGTTCGAGGGTAAGTCCGCACTGCTGGCTGCGATCGTGGACGGCGGAGCCTTCTACATCTACGCCGAAGGGCCGGGCCCCGCGGTTCCTCACCTCGCTCGGATTCGCGTTGCCGCCCGCAGCGGCCGGGCTGTTCACCGGCGAGGATCGCGCCCCCGTGCAGATCAGCCGTGAACAGCTCGCGGTACTCGAGGCTGACGTGTTGATCTTGGGGTTGTACGGGGCCAGCAAGGCAGACATCGCCGACGATCCGGTCTATAAGGGGCTCAATGTCGTGCGACAGGGGCGGGACATCCTGTTACCCGAGAGAAGTGCCGTCAACGGCGCGCGGCTTCGGGATAGCCGCCTCGGGCGGCGCGGGCGAGATAGTCCCTGGTGCGCGGGGCCGAGCCCGGCTCGGGGCGGCTGTTCGCGTGGGTCGCCGGTGAGGCATCGACCATGCGGGCGCTGCGCCGACATCTGGTCACCGAGCGCGGCGTCGACAAGCGGTCGGTCGCGTTCGCCGGCTACTGGCGCCGCCACCTCGCCCAAGACGATCCGCCGACCACCGAGGACGAGCGGGAGCAGGCCGAGGCGCTGGCCGAACTGGCGCAGCGACGGGGGGCGCATCGGTGAGCAGCGCCAGGTTCCGGTCGAGGTCGGCCGTCCTCGCGGTCGTGGGCGGGCTGCTGCTCGCGGGGTGCGGAGGCGATAGTGCCGACGGACCGGCGCCGGACGCGGCCTCGGGGGCAGCCTTCCCGGTGACGGTGACCCATGCGCAGGGCACCGTCGAGATCATGAGCAAGCCGCAACGCGTGGTCGCGATGGGCTTCGCCGACATCCAGATCGCCCGCGCGCTGGACGCACCGATCGTCGGGGGCCGTGCGGGACGAGTTCGGGGACGGCGACGCCAACTTCCTGGGCGTGGACCCGCCACTGAGCAGTGACGTGATCACCATCGACCCGGTGACCCCGAACATCGAGCAGATCGCCGCGTTCGAGCCCGACCTGATCCTAGCCACCACCGCGCAACCGGCGTACGGACAGGCCTACGACGAGCTGTCCGCGATCGCCCCCGTCATCTCCTACAAGACGGCGCTGCTGGAGGACCCCGCCGAAGACCTCGTGGACCTGATCGGCACTGCGCTCGGTGAACAGGCCAGAGCAGATGCCCTGCTGGCGGAGTCCGACGCCGCCATCGAGGCATACGCGCGCGCTCATCCCGAACTCGAGGGCGTGACCTACGCGTTCGGGCAACACTTCGCGGGCAACACCGCCGTCGTCGTGGCCGACGACGCGCCGAGCACCGAGCTCCTCGGCCGGCTCGGGATGCGACTACCCGACCAGCTCGCCGGGCGCCTGAACCTGCTGACCATCGACCAGACCAGCCTGCTGCTGCTGCGCGCGCTGACCGCCCTGGAGGTGCTCACCGAGAACAGCCCCGGACGCTTCGCCCGGACACCGCCGCCATGAGCACCGGCACCGAACAGGTCGCGACCGGCCTGACCGAGACCTACGACTTCGGCCCCTTCGACACCGTCGCCGACATCGGGGGCGGGGACGGCACCCTGCTCGCCGCGATCCTGCGCGAGAACCCCCGGCTGCGCGGCATCCTGTTCGACACCGCCGCCGGTAGTGCGGAGTCATCTGTGAGGCTGGGCGACGCGGGTGTCGCGCAGCGGTGCCGCGTCGAGGTCGGGGACTTCTTCGCACGCGTTCCCGCCGGCGCGCAGCTGTACCTGCTCAAGAGCGTCGTGCACGACTGGGACGACGACCGGGCCGCGACGATTCTCGGTCACTGCCGCAGTGTCATCCCCGACGAGGGCCGGCTGCTGCTGATCGAGCCGGTCCCGCCCGAGACGGTGGACCCCGAAGGCGGGCCGGGTCCGTACCTGACCGACCTGAACATGCTCGTCAACGTCGGGGGCCGCGAACGAACCCGGACCGACTTCGAGGCACTTTTGACCCGGTCCGGGTTCACTCTCACCCGGATACGGTCGCTGCCATCGCCCCAGGTGTTCCAGCTGATCGAGGCTGCGCCGGAGCCGATATGAGCACGCGGTCCGCCCGCGTGTTCTGCCAGAGCATTGCCCCAGCGACGAGCGCGCCCTGCTGCGGGGACGGCATGCCGCTGGCGTCCGCTGGTGCCCGGTGAAGGAGCTGCTCGAGGCTGCGCGCAACGCCACCGCGGCCGCGCATGGGACCCGAACTCACGCCTGGGTCGCCGGTGAGAACCGCACCGTTGGAGCGGTGAGACAGCACCTTCTCGACGCCGGCTTCGACCGTGCAACCGTGCAGGCCGTGGTCTACCGGGAACAGGGCCGAACCGCCGACGAGCGGGATGCAACCGTCTTGCACCGCTACCAGGACGCGGTCGCCGCGGGCCGCGACATCACCGACCCGGACGTGCTCGACGAGCTCGAGTTCGGGTAGTTCGGTCGTACCTGCCGCCGCACGTTGCCACAAGGGCCGCGACTACCCATCCGGCGCCGACGCCCTGGTTCAGCCGAAACCGGTGTGTTCCCGCGTCTCGTCGAAGGCGTGGACGCGTACGCTCAGCGTCCATGAGCACTTCCGCCGTGGATCGGGTGCTCGCCACGGCGGGTGTCCGGTTCGCCTACCTGTTCGGCTCCCGCGCGACCGGTCGGCACCGCCCGACCAGCGACGCCGATATCGCGATCATGCCCGGCCGGCCGCTGGACCTGCTAGCGGAGGCTGGCGTGGCTGACCAGTTGGCGCAGGCGCTGCAGGTGCCCGCAGTCGACCTTGTCGATTTGCGGCGGGCGCCGCTGGGCCTGCGTGGACGGGTGCTCCAGCAGAGTCGGCTGCTGTACAGCGCGGACGAGCCGGCCCGGGTCGCCTTCGAGGTCCGCACTCGCAGCGAATACTTCGACTTCCTGCCCACTCAGCGGGCGCACCGCGACCGCTTCCTGCGACGGGTGGCGGTGGAGGGGCTGGATGGTTGACCTCGACCGGATTCACCAGCGCCTGGAGCTGCTGGCCGGCTACCTGCGCGAGCTGCGGCGCCTGCGTGACCTGCCCGTCGCCGAGTACCTGCGGCACGAGGTGTACGCCGGCCGGTACCTCGTTCAGGTCGCGGCGCAGACCTGTATCGATCTGGCCAACCACGTCATCGCCTCCGAGGGCTGGCGGTCCCCGCGGGATTTCGGCGACAGCTTCACCCGTCCTGCATGAGCAGGGCGTCATCGACGATGCGCTAGCGGGGCGGCTCCGTGGCCTCGCTGGGATGAGGAATCGGCTGGTGCACGTCTATGACGAGATCGACGACGCCCGCGTGCACGAGGCGCTCGCCGCCGGACTGCCCGACCTGGACGCGTTCGCGACTGCGTTGGCCCGGCTAGCGACCTGAGGTTCCGGGCTAGTCCAGAATGGCCGCGCCCGAAACCACTACTCCGTCCACGAGGGTCGAGACGATCTCGATGTCGGCGATCCGGTCGGGTGCCACGGTGCACGGGTCGTCGGTGGTGCAGGCCCAGCAGCTCGCGCTAGCCCGGGTCGTGCTCGCCGATCCACCAGTCGCGATCCTCGAAGAGGACACGGCCGAGACCGGCGGCTCGGGGGCGCGGGTGCTGGAAGCGGCGCGGCGCGCGCTGACCGGGCGGACCGCGCTGCTGGTGGCCCACCGGCTCACCCAGGCCGCCAGTGCCGGACACCGTCGTCGTGCTGGACGCGGGGCGCACGGTGGAGCAGGGAACACACGAAGAGCTCGTCGCCGCGGGCGACCGGTATGCCCAGCTATGGGCCGCCTGGTCTGACCACCGGTGAGCAAACGCTTGGAGATCCGGCGGGGCCGGATCACTGCCGACG
>JBOHGX010000454.1:0-5966 GCA_050700255.1 Pseudonocardiaceae bacterium | reverse complement strand
CCTGCAGCCGGTCAGCCAACGGGCGTGATCTCCGACGCCGGCATCAGACCGTGGCCCAACCACGTCAGATTCGCCGCGCTACCGATCAAAGTGATCCGCGTCTCGGCGGTCCGAGGCTCGCCTCACTAGTTGCCCAACACCTGTCTCGGCTGCTCGACCTACTGGTTGGCGGCATTCTCGTCAATGGAGGAGCACCACGGCCGCTTAGCGCTTGGAAGCGTGCACGATCACGAGTTCCCCCAGGTTAATACGGCGTTGAGCACGTTCAGTGCGTCGCCGATAGCGCGGTATTCGATCAGCGCGCTACCTGGCGCGACCAATGAGACCTTACGCTCGCGCGTTGCATAGCATCCTCGACTGAACCCGTCGAGATAGACGGTGTCCGTCCATACGTCCGTGTGCCGGGTACCCAGCAGCGCCCCATCAGGCCCGGCAACTCGCCGGAACTGGAAGCCGCTCACCTTGGCGTGGTCGAGCAGCCGTTTGGCGATCACGAGGTCGGGACTATCGGTTGTCAAGATGATCCTCCCTACCCTCATGTACTCGGCAGCAGCGCCGACCTCCTCGGCTTGCTGGAGGAATAGGCGTTCGTTGGCTCGACCGGAAGCGTAAGACCGCGCGACAGCGCAGGCCAGAAAGTTTCTCAATATTTCGTAGAAATCTCTCGTGGAACACGCAGGCCGGAAATTACTCGCCATCCTCGGCGGCTTCTGGCGCGAGATCATCGATCGCGCGTGTGATGATCGCCCTCGCTGCCCGGCCGTAGCTGGCGACGGCCGCGAGCGAGTCAAAGATACGGCCGTACAGCTCGATCTCCTGTGGCTGGGCAAGGTTCAGCTCGGCCGAAAATGTCTCGACCATGACACGGTCCCTTTCGAGAAGCCAGAAACCATGCGCGGGCGCAACGACGTACTGCGTATCGAAACCGATGATGCCGAACCGGATATTGGGGAGCGCGGAGACGGAGATCAGGCGGTCGAGTTGCCCAAGCATGACCTGGGGCGTGCACAGCCGGTAGCGCAAGGTCGCTTCGGTCAGGACAAGATGAAACCGCTTGTCAGGGCGGTACAGCATCTCTTGACGTTGGATACGGGCTTGCACTGCTTCGTTGATGTCGTTGCGCACTTTGAATACGGTGATGCTCTGGCCAAAGCGAGCGCGAGCGTACTCGGCGGTCTGGAGAAGCCCAGGGATAAAGGTTGGCTCGAACGCTCGGAAGAACCGAGTTTTGGCATCCAGCTCAGCAATCTTGTTCTGATGAGGCCGCAGGCCAGTCTTGAGCTGCCGCTGCCACTCGGCATGCTGAATCTCAAGAACATGTAGCGAGGCAAGAAGAGCTTCGGTTTCACCCTCACTGTTCGTCGCCCCCGTCCAGCTCCGAATATCATCGTCGGTCGGCGTTTGGCGACCGTTCTCAATCTTCGAGATCTTCGACGGTGGCCACGACAACGACTCAGCGAGCTTTCTGCCACTCAGATTGGCTTGTTGGCGAAGCTCGCGGAGTCGTTGCCCGAGGACGTTGCGTGCCTCGTGAACGCTCGTCACGTCGGTGATTCTATTCGTTGGCAAAGACGTCCCGTCGCATGGCACGGTGCCACGCCGTGTCACGCCAGTAGTTGTGCCGCACGATCACGGCTGGGTCCTCGATGATCTCGCCACCAAGGAAGTTCTCCTCGACATCAAAATGCATCTTGACCAGCAACCGTGAGTCGAACAGCCAGTAGTCGTAGTCCGGCAGGTCCGCAGCCTGATCCCGCGTTACTGTAGGTAGCGGATGTCCTCGCCGGCCGCGTTGGTGTGTTTGGAACAAAATACGCCAGAGCGGCTGTAGTCGGTCAGCGGCACGCTGACCACCCGCACCCGGGAGAAACGACGGCCTTCGGCCGTTGCCCTGCAGATCATGGTCAGCCAGTTCTGGAACCAGCCGAGATCAACCACCTCGCCTTCGACGAATTGCTGCAACGCTTCCGTCTCGCTGGGCGAGTAGTACTGGTCTCGAGTCTCCAAGCGAAAAGCTGTGTGCTCGAAGGAGTGAAAGAGCTGCCCGAACTCTGGTCCGGGTTGGATGAGCTGACTACTCAGTGGTCCTCCTGCTGGTTACCTAGATAGAGCTTTAGTACATCCTCGGGGATCTCGACCAGGGTCTCACCCTCGGGGATCAGACCAATGTCAGCAAGCACCTCGGGGTCAGTCACGACCCAACCCTGCGCGATGATAGGTCTTGCGGTCGGTGCGGTCCGTCGCGAACAGGGTGGGCGACTGGCCTTCCTGCGAACTGGGGTCTTTGCCGAGGAACCGAGCGCGCATCCTGCCTCCATTGCTCGAAACTTTGCGAATCGTTCTGCCATCGTGCAGGCAGAGGGCGGTGCAGTCAAGGCGTGGGCCGCGGCTGGATCGCGCACGAGAGCGTCAGCTTGTCGCTCGACACTCCGCGTAGTTCGTCGTGATCAACGTCGCTCCGGAGATCACGGTCTTCCGCGTGCTCAACGCGAACCCAGCGCTGCCTCAATGAACTCGCGCTTCGCCTCGGTGTAGCGCTCCCGGTCGTCCGGGTGCTCTCGTGCGAGCGCGGTCTTGAGTTCCGCGTACCGCTGAGCCAGCTCTTGATCAGCGCGGAGCCGGTCGCGAAAGGCCAGCACCTGCGACCAACGCGGTTCGTGCGCTCGCATGACGTGCAGATGCGCCAACCGCCGCACGCCGCGGCCGTCGGGCCGGACGAAGAACCGCCGCCAGGGCCGCGCGTCAAGCTCCGGCGGGACAAGCACCCAACCCGCCGCACTGAGACGAGCCAAACCGTCACGCACCAATGCATCGGGATCCGGCACGGCGGCCATCAGATCGAGCACGAGTTTCGCCGGCAGATCGGGGACGGCAGTGGACCCGACATGTTCGACAGCCGCCACCAGCCACGGCGAGAGGACCTCGTTGAGCTCAGCGGCGAGCGCCATACCGCGAGCTGGCCAGCTCGGGTCGGATTCCACCAGCTTTACGCGCTCGGTAGCCCACGCTGGCCACGGCACCGATCACACCACCGTGCGCAGCCAGCCGAGCACCTGCTCGGCGTGCTGGTCCGGCGGGAACACCGGGTACCAAACGCGCTCGATCCGGCCGTTGCGCACGATCATCGTGAGCCGGCGCAGCAAGGTCTGCCCAGCAACCTCGAAAGTCGGTAGCCGCAACGCGGTCGCCAGACGCAACTGGGCATCGGACAGCAACGGGAACCCCAGCGACAGTCGCCGAGCTACTTCGGCCTGGTACTCGGTGTGCTGGGTGGAGACCCCGGCAACCGCGGCACCGAGCTCGGCCAGCTGCCCGGCGTGATCCCGGAAGTCACAAGCCTGCGGTGTGCAGCCACGGGCGCCAGGAATCTGGTCCCAGTCCGCGCGCAGCGGCTCGGCGCCCGGCTGCCCAGTGCGGGAATAGGCGTAGAGCACCAACCGGCTTGCACCAGCCGGCGGCCGATCCACCCGCAGCGTGCCACCCGCCGTCGCCGGCAGCTCCAGCCCCGGCACAGCGGCACCGAGCAGGTGATCAGCCGCGCCGTCGTCGGGCGCAACGGGCAGGTCGGCCGGCAATATCGAGGGATCATCCGCCATGGCCCCAATCCTGCCTACCCAACGTAGGCTCCGGCACCATGCAGCTGAACCACGTCCGTCTCGGCGCCGGCAAGCCGCTGCTTCTCATTCCCGGTCTCGGAGCCAGCTGGCTGTCGTGGGACACCATTCTCGACGGGCTGGCCCGGGAGCGAGAGGTGATCGCCATCGACCTGCCCGGCTTCGGTGCGACCCCGCCCCTGCCCGGTGAGGTCTCGATCGCGACGCTGTGCGATGCGGTGGCCGGCTTCATCGACGAGCAGGACCTGGCTCGGCCCGCCCGTGGGCCCTGTCCCCGACTTCACCCTGCGGGAGCTGCGAGGCTATGCCACCGCGCCGTCATTCGATACCGCGCTGGACGCGCTGATCGACGGCCCGTTGCAACAGGGTGCACCGCCCGGCTCGGCACCCGGACCGGTGGTGATCGGCTGGGGCCGCAATGACCGCGTCACCTTCCCCAGCCAGGCCGAGACGGCCAGCAGGCTGTTCCCGGATGCGCGGCTGCACTGGTTCGATCATTGCGGGCACTTCCCGCACTGGGATCTCCCGGCGGCCACCGTCCGGCTCATCCTCGACAGCACCGCCTGACGATGGGCGCAACGGCTGTGCGACGGGCAACGTTTGCCCGCCTGCACTGGACGTCACACCGATCATGTTCGATGCTCTGCGGGTGACCTCATCGCAGGACCACCAAGGCACCCGGGTCGGCGTCCCCCGGGAGTCGCGAGACGGTGAACGCCGGGTCGCCCTGGTGCCCAAGATGGTCGAGAAGCTGACCGGCCGCGGCATACAGGTCGTCGTCGAGCCCGGCGCCGGCGTTGGCGCGCTGATGCCCGACGAGATGTTCACCGAGGCCGGCGCGACCATCGACGACCCGTGGCACGCCGACGTCGTGGTCAAGGTGGCGCCGCCGACCGACGAGGAGATCGGGCGGCTGCGCCGCGGTTCGGTGCTGATCGGTTTTCTCGCACCGCGATCCGATCCAGAAATCGCGGCGAAGCTGCGGGATGCCGACGTGACCGCCTTCGCCATGGAGGCGATCCCCCGCATCTCCCGCGCGCAGTCGATGGACGCGCTCTCCTCACAGGCCAACGTGGCCGGGTACAAGGCGGTGCTGCTGGCCGCCGACCAGTCCACCCGCTTCTTCCCGATGCTCACCACGGCGGCGGGCACCGTCAAACCGGCGACCGCACTGATCCTCGGCGTGGGGGTAGCGGGGCTGCAGGCGCTGGCCACCGCCAAGCGCCTGGGGGCGCGGACCACCGGGTACGACGTCCGGCCCGATGTCGCCGATCAAGTGCGCTCGCTGGGCGCGAAATGGCTCGACCTGAGCATCGAGGCGGCGGGTGAGGGCGGCTACGCCCGCGAGCTCACCGAAGACGAGCGTGCCGAGCAGAAGCAGCGGCTGACCGAGGCGGTCAGCGGTTTCGATGTCGTGATCACCACCGCGCTGGTGCCCGGACGCAAGGCCCCCATCCTGGTCACCGCCGAGGCGGTGAAGGGGATGCGCCCAGGCAGCGTGATCGTCGACCTGGCCGGGGAGACCGGCGGCAACTGCGAGCTGACCGAACCAGGGCAGATCGTGGTCCGTCACGACGTGACGATCGCCTCGCCGCTGAACCTGCCGGCGACAATGCCTGAGCACGCCAGCGAGCTGTACGCCCGCAACGTGCAATCACTGCTGGAGCTGATGGTGGACGAGCACGGCCGGTTGAGCCCAGACTCCGACGATGAGGTGCTGGTGGGCTCCTGCATCACTCGCGAGCCGGAAGGGGGCAACGGCTGATGTTGCTCGCCAACCTGGCGATCCTCGTGCTGGCCGGTTTCGTTGGCTTCGCCGTGATCTCCAAAGTACCCAATACACTGCACACGCCACTGATGTCGGGCACCAACGCCATCCATGGCATCGTGCTGCTCGGCGGCATCGTGGTGCTGGGCCTGGGCCACGACCTTTCGGTATTCGACAAGCTGCTAGCGGTGATAGCGATCGCGTTCGGCACCATCAACGTGGTCGGTGGCTTCCTCGTCACCGACCGGATGCTGGGCATGTTCAAGGGCAAACAACCTGTCCGGGCTGGGGCCCAGGAAAGGGGCAAGGGGAGTGAGCGTCAATGACGACCCTGGTCCTGGTCCTCTACATCATCGCCTTTGCACTATTCATCTACGGCTTGATGGGCTTGACCGGGCCGCGCACCGCGGTGCGCGGCAATCTCATCGCGGCGGTCGGGATGGGCATCGCGGTGGTGGCGACCCTGCTCCTGCCTGGGGTGAGCAACTGGGTGCTCATCGTGCTGGGAGTGGTGATCGGCACGCTGCTCGGCGTGCCAGCCGCGCGGCAGGTGAAGATGACCGCAATGCCGCAGATGGTGGCGC
>JBOHGX010000453.1:0-3056 GCA_050700255.1 Pseudonocardiaceae bacterium | reverse complement strand
AGGTGAAGATGTCCAGGTCGACGAACCCGCAGCGGGAGACCAGCTCGCCCAGCGACTCAGCGTCGAACATGGTGTGGTGGGCGTTCCAGAGCCAGCGTGGCACGCCGTGGGCGTCGACGCCCTGGTGAGCGGCCCGGTCGGAGTGGCCACCGAGGATCCAGTAGTTCGCCTCGGCGGTGTCGATCTCGCCGCGCACCCACTGCCCGGCGACGAATCGAGCGTCCGGCACGCCGATGTCCAGCCGGGCACCGGGCCGCATCACCCGGGCCCACTCCCGCAGGGTCGGCTCGACGAGCTCATAGCTCTGGTGTTCGAGCACGTGATTGGCGCGCAGCGCGTCGACCGAGGCGGTGGTGAACGGCAGCGGATCGATCCAGCTGATCACTTCGATATCGGGCAGGGGAAGGATGTCCACGTGCACGTCATAGTCGGGATGCGGCTTCTCTCCAGCGCCAATCTCGACCTTCACCACTGGTCGATCTCCGCGGTCACCTTCGCGAGACGACCGGCAACGACGTAATCCAACGGGTGCCCGAACCACTCGATCACAGTCGCGACAATAGAGGCTGTGGTACTGCTGCGCTGCCGCCACGCAGTGTGAGGGGCACTGATCGGCCACGGCCTGGTCGTTCCGACAACCCGGTCTCCTATGAGACCTCGAACGAGCCGAACTCGGGGCGGCCGGTCGGACGGTACACGTGAATGGCCACGCCCGAGCCGGTGGTGCGCGACTCCGCCAGGGTGAGCCCGGTGGCCACGCCCCGGTCGGGGAACAGGCGACGACCCTCGCCGACGATGACCGGGAAGACCAGCAACCGGTACTCGTCCACCAGGTCGTGCTCGAGCAGCGTACGCACCAGACCGCCGCTGCCGTGTACCTGAAGCTCCCGTCCCGGCTGCTGCTTGAGCTCGGCCACCGCGGCGGGCACGTCGCCGGTGAGCACCGTGGTGGGGCCCCACTCGGGCGCGGTCAACGTGGTCGAGGCGACGTACTTGGGCAGCGTGTTGAGCCGGCTGGCGATCGGGTCGTTCGGGTCCGTCGCCTTCGGCCAGAAGGCGGCGAAGATGTCGTACGTGTGCCGGCCGAGCAGGAACGCGTCGACCTGGCCGAACACCTCGTCCATGAACCGGCCGGTGTCCTCGTCGAAGTGCGGGACCAGCCAGCCGCCCCGGGTGAACCCACCGCCGCGGTCCTCGTCCGGACCGCCGGGTCCCTGCATCACGCCGTCGACCGAGAGGAACGTGGTCACCGTCAGCTTCATCGCGCTCTCCTTCCGGGTAGTCCTACGGAAGGTTTAGACGCCGCGGACAACAGAGACTCATTGGTCCACATCCGCCCGGGAACGTGTGCGCGGCCCCGCAGGTGATTGCTCCACCGCGGTGACCTTCACTCCTGATCGATCTTTTTGATCACCTTCGCGGGACGGCCGGCGACGACCGCGTAGGGCGGCACGTCCTCCAGCACCAGGGCACCGGCGGCGACCACCGCGTGCGCGCCGATGCGCACCGGCCCGAGCACCAGCGCGTGGCTGGCCACCCAGACGCCCTCCTCGATCACCACGTCACGCCCCGAACGGGGATAGGTGGTCTGCCGTTCCCGGCCGAACTTGGTGATGTCGTGAGTGCCGGTCAACACCGCCACCTCGTGCCCGAAGAAGGCGTACTGCCCGATGGTGATCTCCCCACCGGAAACGTTGAACAGCGCGTTGTTCACGATCGCCGTGGGGTCGATATGCAGCCGCTCGAGTACGCCGTGCACTTGGTAGCGGTAGAGCGGGTCCGCGCTGTCCCCGTGAGTGAAGCGGTTGCGCTCTTCGGCCATCAGTCGCTGTACCGGGCCTCGCAGTACCCCGATCAGCAAGTCGTCCAGCATTGACATGATCGAACCCTAGTTGGAGCAGGGCCGTGCCACTCAACCGGAGGACTGTTGTTCACCTCACAGCCAGGTGGGTGCGCGTCCGGGAAGTTTTGGCGCAGCACGTCGCCCAGGACGCGACCTCCGCGACGTCGCCGAGGTGCACCGGGACCACAGCACATCCTCACGGCGTCAGCCACACTGATCGGCGTGGATCGCAGCAGGTTAGAGCCAGTGGCCGAGGTCTCGGTCGGCGCGTGGATCGCGCCCCGCCTGGGGCCCTTCGGTGGGTGGGTCGGCTCGGCCGCACCCCGCGGGTACGCCGCCTACGCCCGGGTCCTGCACCCGGTATCTCACGGTCACGATGCGGACCAACGTTCGATCCGCTGGGCGGAGGTGTGTGCTGCGACGGGCCGCCAGTCCCACGCGCTGATGCAGTGGCACGCGATCGCCGGCGTCGTCGAGACGCGTACCCGCAGGGCCGTCACGCGCACGATGGCGTGGCCTGGTGGTGAACCCGACGTGGGCAACCTCGAGCGGGACACGCTGCTTGCGCTGTGCCGCGTGCTGACCAGCCACACGGCGCCGGACCAGGACTGTTTCCTCGCACTGTGGGAGGGCTTCGGGTGGATCCACGGCAGCCCCGCCGTCGCGATGATGGGCAGTAGCACGCCAATCCCGCCCGCGTTTCCCCCAGAGGTCCTCAATGGGCCGGATCTGTTGCCGGTTTGGCCGGGTGGAGCCGCGTCGGCGCGCCGAGGAGCTGGTGCGGGGGTTGGCGTCTGACCTGCCGACTAAGAACTGTTGGACCAACTTCCTGACGCTGGTAGTGGTTGGTTCGGGCGCGGTGTTGGTGGCGTCGTCGCCAGTCGGACTAGGCGTCGGGGCAGGTTCGGGCGCGGCTGGGTTCGATGACGTGAATCGTGAGCTGGCGGCGGATCCGGGACAGCTCAACCGGGACGACGATGTCGAACCCGGCGCCGGGAGCGACCGGGGTGCGCGCCTGCACCGTCACCGGCACCGCCCGGTCCCCTACCGCTATCAAGGCCACGGCCCCGATCATGCTCGATGGCGCGGTCGATCGGCCCTTCGGGCGTCTCGCTTTCCTTTTCCGCCGAACCCGGCCATGATCGCGGCTCGCGGGAGCAGTCAAGGTTCGAGCGCGGAGGCGAGGATGTCCGATCGGCTGATCTTTCAGCTG
>JBOHGX010000452.1:0-14908 GCA_050700255.1 Pseudonocardiaceae bacterium | reverse complement strand
ACCGCCGACGAGTACCCCCACCTCTACGGCGGCTTCCTCAACCCCGACTCCAACGGCCGCGACATCTACTTCACCATGACCCAATACGACCGCTACAACGTCTCGATGATGCACGCGAGGCTGCCCGAAGATGTCATGAAATAAACCTCGCTGAGCTGCGTCAACTGTCGAGCACGCCTTCGGTGGCGGCGGCGCGCAGGGCCTGGCGCCAGTGCCGCAGTTCGGGTAGCCCGGCCGCCACCCACCCGGCGGTGTCCAGGACCGAGTTCGCCGGGCGGGGTGCGGGCCGGGGGAACTCCGCGGTGGAACACGGCCGCACCCGGTCCGGGTCGGCACCGAGTTTGGTGAACACCGCCCGGGCCAGCCCGAACCATGTCGTGGAGGCGGCGTTGACGCAATGCAGCACGCCTGCTGGTACCCGGTCGGCAGCCAGCGCGAGGGCGATCAGACCGTCGGCGAGATCCGCCGTCCAGGTCGGGTTGCCGTGCTGATCATCGACCACCCGGACGGTGTCAACAGGCGGCCCGTTGGGTGGCGATCCATTGTGGGTCGCTAAGGCCGCCATGGTGCGGACGAAATTGCTGCCGTGCGCACCGTAGAGCCATGCCGTGCGCACCACATGCGCCGGCGCACCTGAGGACAGCACTGCCTGTTCCCCCGCCAGCTTGGTCTGGCCGTACACCGTGTCCGGCACGGCCAGGTCGTCCACCCGGTGCGGCCCCGCCGCATCGCCCGCGAAAACGTAGTCGGTCGAGACCTGCACCAGATGGGCCTGATGGGCGGCGCAGGCCCGAGCCAGATGAGCCGGGCCTTGCGCGTTGACCGCATGCGCCCGTTGGGAACCCGTGGATTCCGCGGCATCCACCGCCGTGTACCCGGCCGAGTTGATCACCACCAGCCGGCTGCTGCGGTCAGCCGACGACGCTGACGCGACCGCCTCGGACACCGCCGTGGGATCGGTGACATCGAGCTGCGCTGAATCCGGGGCACGAATCCGGGTGATCCCGGCGCGGGCGGCCGCGGCCACCAGATCCCGGCCGAGCTGGCCGGCACCGCCGGTCACCAGCAGCGACAGGCTCACCCCACTACCGCGGCGGACGACTTCAGTGGCTCCCACCACTGCCGGTGCTCGGCGTACCACCGCACCGTGTCGGCCAGCCCTTGCCTGAAGTCCATCTCGGGGCGGTAACCGAGCTCGGTTCGGATCTTCGTCCAGTCCACCGAGTACCGGCGGTCATGAGCCTTTCGGTCGGTTACCGGCCGGACGCTGGACCAATCTGCGCCGGTGGCCTCCAGCAGTAAGCCGGTGAGCTCGGTATTGGTCAGTTCGGTGCCCCCACCGATGTTGTAGATCTCACCGGCTCGACCGCGCTCGAGCACCAGCGCGATGCCATGGCAATGGTCGTCGGCGTGCAACCAGTCCCGTACGTTGAGCCCATCGCCGTACAACGGCACCGGCAACCCGTCGAGTAAGTTCGTGACGAACAATGGGATGACCTTCTCCGGGTACTGGTAGGGCCCGTAGTTGTTGGAGCAGCGGGTGATCCGCACATCCATGCCGTGGGTGCGGGCGTAGGCGCGGGCGAGCAGGTCCGAACCCGCCTTGGATGCCGAATATGGCGAGTTGGGTTCCAGCAGGTGGTTCTCGGTCCAGGAGCCTGACTCGATCGAGCCGTACACCTCGTCGGTGGAGACGTGCACAAACGTCGACACGCCGGCCTCCAGCGCGGCCTGCAGCACGGTGTGCGTGCCGACCACGTTGGTCACCACGAACGGGGCGGCACCGAGGATCGAGCGGTCCACATGCGACTCCGCGGCGAAGTGCACCACCGCGTCGACACCGATCATCAGGTCGGCCACTAACAATGCGTCGGTGATGTCGCCCTTGACGAAATGCAGCGCCGGATCGGTCGCGACCGGCGCCAGGTTCTCCGCCTTGCCTGCGTAGGTCAGCTTGTCCAGGACCACCACTTCGGCGCCGGCCAAGGAAGGCTCCGCCCCGCGCAGCACCCGGCGCACGAACGTGGACCCGATGAATCCAGCACCGCCGGTCACCAGAAGCCGCATCGGTTCACTCCCCCAACCTGGCCGGCAGTCAGACAGCGGTGATCCGAGTGTGCCATGGCAACCCGAGTAGGCGTTCACACGTCTGCACTAGGCAAGCGGATAGCCTGGCCTTGCCGCCGCACCAGCCGCAGAACGCAGGAGGGGATGCGTGGAAGACAGGCCACCCCGGCCGGGGAGCTCCGCCAGGCAACCCGAACGGCCGGGTCGGCGGCGCGGACCAGACGGTGATCCGCAACCCCGTGATCCGAAACTCCGTGATCCGCAACCCCGTGATCCGCAACCCTGGAAACAACCCCCGAGAGAGCCGCGGACGGCCTGCAACCCCCCGACCACGTCGTCGCCGCGCGCACGTGGCCGGATACCAGCTTCCCGGCGACGCCCGAAGTATGGGTTCGGCGGGGTCAAGGTGGTGCTTGCGATGGTTTCTGCGCTGGTGCTGGGCCTCACCGGGTACGGGTGGTCGACCTTCCAGAGCCTGCAGAAAGGCTTGAGCACCACGGATGTGATCGGCTTCAGCGCATCGGACTCCGCCACCGACATCCTGCTGGTGGGCATGGACAGCCGCACCGACGCGCAGGACAACCCGCTGCCCACCGACGTGCTGTCCAGGCTGCGTGCCGGCAACAACGAGGGTGAGCTCACCGACACCATGATCCTGGTGCGGATTCCCAGCGACGGCATGCATGCGGTAGCGATCTCGCTGCCGCGGGACCTGTACGTGCAGCTGCCCGGGGGGTACGGCAAGCACAAGCTCAATTCCGCATTCACCCGGGCCAAGAGCGCCACCGCAGCACAGCTCGTCGAGCAAGGAGCCGATCCGGCCACGGTCCGCAGCGAGTCCATCGCCGCCGGCCGAAAGGTGCTGGTGCAGACCGTCAAGGATCTCACCGGAGTCGGCATCGACCACTACGCGGAGATCAACCTGTTGGGCTTCTCCCTGCTCACCGAGGCCGTCGGCGGGGTTGAGGTATGCCTGCGGGAACCGGTCAACGACAAGTTCTCCGGCGCGAACTTCCCGGCCGGCCCGCAGGTGATCTCGGGGCCGGACGCGCTGGCGTTCGTCCGGCAACGGCATGGGCTGCCCGGCGGCGACCTGGACCGCATCGTGCGCCAGCAGGCGTACCTCGCCGCGCTGGCCGACAAGGTGCTCTCGGCTGGGACGCTAGCCAGTCCTGCTCGGATCCGCCAGCTGATCGACGCGACCCAGCAATCGCTGGTGCTCGACGAGGACCTCGACCTGCTGGACTTCGCCGCCCGGATGCAAGGTCTGGCCGCAGGCAATGTGATGTTCAAGACCGTGCCGGTGTTGGGCGATGGTGACAGCGAGTCCGACGGCGCGGTGCTCAAGGTCGATCCGGAGGCCGTGCAGGCGTTCGTCGCCCAGGCCATCGACGTCCGTCCCGCGCCGGATCTCACACCCGGCTCCCCAGCCAGAGCGGCGGTCACCGTCGACGTGCTCAACGCCTCGGGCGTGAGCGGGCTCGCCAATTCGGTCTCCGAGCAACTAGCCGGGCAAGGGTTCCGCCAAGGCGCGGTCGGCAACACTCCCGCCCGAGCTACCAGCGTGGTGCGCTACCCGGCCGGCGAGCAGGACGCCGGCGCCGCGGTGGCCGACACGCTGGGCGGCCTGCCGGTTGAAGAGGGCTCCAACCTGGCACCCGGGACCGTGCAGGTGTACCTCGGCCGGGACTACTCCGGCCCGGTCACACCGCGGATCGGCGGCGCTTCTTTCCTGCGAGTGGGCGGGACGACCGCCAGCAATGCCCTGCGCCCGGTCGCGTATACCGCCCTACCCCCACTCGCAGCTGCGGCACCGAGCCCGCCGATGGCAGGCCGCGACGTGCCGTGCGTCTTTTGACCCCGGCCTTGCTGAGGAACCAATGACCATCACCGACGAGCTACTCGGTCCACTGCTGCGCAGGGACCCGGCCCGACCACGGATCACTCACTATGACGACGCCGCCGGCAGCCGAATCGAGCTGTCCGGTGCCACGCTGGCCAACTGGGCGGCCAAGACCGCGAACTGGTTACGCGACGAGCTGGACGTCCAGCCCGGCGATACGGTCGCAGTGTTGCTGCCACCGCACTGGCAGACCGCCGGGGTGTTACTGGGCGCCTGGTGGTGCGGCGCAACGGTCACGACGTCGCCTGCCGGCTCGCAGGTCGCCCTCTGCGGATTGGACCGGATCGCCTCCGCAGCCGGCGCCGATGAGATGGCGGCGCTCGGGCTGGACGCCCTGGGCCTGGGCATTCCGGTGCTGCCGCCCGGGGTCCGTGACTATGCCACCGACGTTCGGGTGCATGGCGACACCTTCACGCCCGGCGCGCCGAGTCCCGACGCTGACGAGGTTGTTGCCGCGGCCCGGGCCCGGGCCGTCGAGTTGGGGCTGGACGCCGGTGACCGCTTGCTGTGTACGACGGGCTGGGACGGGGCAGTGCCGGGGGAAGTATTGCTCGCCGTGCTCGCCGTCGACGCGTCACTGGTGCAGTGCACCGGCGCCGATCCTGCCGCGCTGGCAGACCGCTGCACCGCCGAGCGGATCACTGCCTGCCTCAGCTAACGGCCGCCATGCTCACCGGCTGGACGAGGAGGGCCGCTGTGCCCGGTGCCGGTACGCAGTAACGATTGCGTCAGCACTGACCAACTGAGGTCAGATGGTGAACGGCGCGGCGGACATCACCTCGGGCGGAGTCCATCAAGCAGCCGCGCGGGGCACACCTGCACCGGAAACGGCCGCCGGGCGGTGAAGACCTCGTCACCGCTTACTGTGGCCGTCATCTGATAGCGGCCCCGGTCGTCAAGCTCGTAGGCCTCGAGCCCGCCCGACTGGACCGGGTCGAGCAACCAGTACGACTGCACCCCCAGCCGCTCATAATGGGCCTTCTTCGTGTTGCGGTCGTTGAGCGCAGTGCTACGCGACAACACCTCGACCACCAGCAGCGGCGCTACCGGCAGGCAGGCTTCGGTGAGGTCGTCGTAGCGGGCCACCAGCACATCAGGTTGCACCTCGTTGATGGGCGCAATTCGCACCGCGAAGGGGGCCAGCAGAACCCTCAGCTCCGGCGTGCACGCAGTGTGCAGCACCCGGTAAAGGGTCGCGGACATCTCTTGGTGCGACCAGCCCGGGGCAGGCGTCACCAGGAGCATCCCATCAATGAGTTCGTAGCGCCGTCCGTCATCAGGCATCGCCTCCAGGTCGTGCACCGTGAACGGGCGACCCTCGGCGAGTCCGATCGGTTCGGTCATGGCCGTCATGATCCCCCTCCTTCCTGCTCGGGACCAGCGTGGACCGCGACCCTGACAGTTCTGGGGAGCGAACAGCAGTGTCGATGACATGAGTTCGTGATGGGCTCGGGATACCCTGGCATCGGGGCAGCGATCGGAAGATTCGGCGGTAGGACTATGCGCGGCGTGCTGGGCACTGGCCGGACGAATGGGATCATCGGGACACTGGTGTTGCTTGTCGTGGCGGTGCTGGTGGCCGGGTGCACCGGCGCGGGGCAGTCTTCCGGACGATCGAACAGTGAGCCTGCCCCATTGGCGCAGGTCAGCATCCAGCCGGGCGACAAGGCCGAGAACGTCAAGCCGACGCAGCCCGCCTCGGTGAACGTCACTGGGGGCGAAATTCGTGAGGTCGCGCTGACCAACACCGATGGCAAGGCGGTAGCCGGCACGCTGAGTCCGGACCGGCGCAGTTGGACCAGCACCGAGCCGTTGGGCTACGACCGGACCTACACCTGGAGTGGCACCGCGGCCGGCCCCAACTCCCCGGCGGTGCCCATCACCGGCTCGTTCAGCACCGTTAAGCCCCGCCAGCTCGTCCACGCCACCTTGAACATCGGTGATGGCGATACCGTCGGCATCGCCGCCCCGGTGATCCTGCAGTTCGACAACCACGTGGCGGACAAGGCCGCCGTGCAACTAGCCCTGCAGGTACAGGCGTCAGTACCGGCGGAAGGGTCGTGGGCCTGGCTACCCGACGACAACGGTGGCTCCCGGGCGCACTACCGAACCCGCGAGTACTGGGAACCGGGCACACAGGTCAACGTCGCCGCCAAGCTCTACGGCGTGGCCTACGGCGACGGATCCTACGGCGAGGAAGACCTGACTACGACTTTCACCGTCGGTCGCGCCCAGATCGTCAAAGCCGACGTCAACAGCCATCGCCTGATCGTCCTCCGGGACGGCCAGGAGGTGATGAACTTCCCGGCCAGCTACGGCTTGGCCTCCGACCCGCAGCGCCACACCACCAACGGCGTCCACGTGGTGATGAACAAGTCCCAGAAAGTACTGATGTCCAACCCCAAATACGGCTATGTCGACCTGCCCATGTATTGGGCGGTCCGGGTCTCCAACTACGGGGAGTTCATCCACGCCAACCCAGCGTCCACCGGCGCGCAAGGCTCGACCAACGTCACGCACGGCTGCATCAACCTGTCCACCGCGAACGCCCGGCAATACTTCGACAGTGCGATCTTCGGCGACCCGGTAGAGGTGACCGGCAGCCCCACCCAGTTCAGCGGGGAGCACGGCGATATCTACGACTGGACCGTCCCGTGGGACGCCTGGCAGGCGATGTCGGCCCTGGATTCCTGATGTGACGAACAGCGCGCGGCGCTTCGGCCTGATGGAAGCGCATGTCTGGTAATTCGCCTTGGTGGTGAAGCAATCCTCTGCACCTGACTGAGAACAGTCACCAGAACTTGATCCAGGAAGCCCACCGAGGCGAGGCAACCGGCCTGGGCGGCGAACGTTGGCAACGATACGAAACGAGCACGAGGCCACCGCCGTCCACGTCCGGTTTGAGGACTACTCGTAGCAGTTCGAGGACTCAAAGTAATAGTCGGCGGTTCGAACCGCGACGGGCGTAACGCCGGGTCACACCGTCGGCGATCAAACAGAAAGACCTTCGTGCGATAGGTACGTGGGACTGGAGGAGAAGTAGGGCCTCCCGGGTGAGACGGCTGCGTGCCACTCATAAGCGCGACTGTCGCCGTTCGGGTGATTTGGCCGCTCTGACGGGATGCTGCGGACGGGAACCTATGGAGAGGTCGGAGATGCCACGAATCACCAACGGTATGCCGGCTACCTTGCTTCGGAAGGCCACCTGGATAAAGAGCAGGTACAGTAATCCCAGCGGAGAGTGTGTGGAGTTGGCGAAGCTGACAAATGGAGAGATCGCCGTACGCAATTCCCGGCACCCAGGTGGCCCCGCCCTAATTTTCACCCGTGCCGAGATAGCCGCGTTCATCCAGGGTGCGGAGGACGGTGAGTTCGACGAGATGAAGGAGTGATCGCTCGGTCGGCCGAGTCAGCCACTATCACAGCTGGCCAGGGAGACGGTGCTGCTCGGGCCGGCGGCTGCAGCAGCGCGATGTCAACCAGTCGGCCGACCACCACCAGAACTACCACGAGATCGAGCGCGAACCTTGGCGGGGCCATACCGGCTACCGAGGTGACGAATTTTGCGGGGTCAGGCAAAAACCATGACCAACTGTCGATTCAAAGCTCCTTGAGAGTACTATCGAGGAACCCGATCGTCTCGGTAGGGGTTTTGGCCTGCACAGACAATCGATCCATAATTTCCCGGTAGTGCTGGACATCTTCGATTTTGTCCAGGTAGAGGGAGCTGGACAGCTGTTCAAGATACACGAGGTCTGGCAGGTCGGGTTCAGAGAACCGCAGGAGAGAGAACGGTCCACCTAGTGCCGCATGTGGACTGGAATGAATCGGTATCACCTGGACCGTGACGTTGGGGAGCTCGGCCATCATGATCAGATGCTGAATCTGATTTCGCATCATCGAGCGTCCGTTAAGTCGCCATAGCGAAGCCTCCTCCATCACTGCCCACAATTGGGGCGCTTCGCTTTGGGTGAGGATTTCCTGACGTGTCATCCGCAGTGCGAGCCGGCGTTCGATATCGTCGGCGGATCGGCGTGGGTGGCCGAGCTGGATAACGGCGCGAGCGACCTCTGGAGTCTGCAGCAGGCCCGGCACGAGTTGTGGTTGATAAGTGCGGATGACTGAAGTGGCCTGCTCCAAGCCGAGATAGATCTCGAACCAGCTCGGCACGATGTCGCTGTACTGATGCCACCATCCGGGCACGTTGGCCCGCCGGACCAGCGTCAGGAATGCTCCTCGCTCTTGCTCATCGGTAATGCCATAGAAAGTGAGCAGGTCCGTCACGTCACGTTCCCTGAAGCCGACCCGCCCGAGCTCCATGCGGCTGATCTTGGCATGAGACGCCCGGATCGCCTGGCCGGCCGCTCCGGCAGTGATGCCGCGCGCTTCGCGGAGCCGACGCAACTGAGTGCCCAACACGATGCGCAGCGCCGTCGGACCCGGCGGTCGCACCGCAGCGTGACCGCCGGACGGATCGTGACTCCACCGAGGCGTCGTCACCCATGCCCCCTACGGTTGAGGACTACAAGAGCTACACCATAGACGCCAGTCAGCGCACCCGAAACCCCGGTCAGCCGTTTTCGTCAAACTGTCCTTTTCGCGCTGGATCAATACAGCCATCTCAGCTCGATATGGATCAAGAACAGGGGGCGCTCCGGCCGGCAGTAGCGCATGGTGATCTTCCACCTCTCAGCTCCGCACAGTCCCGCTGGAGTACCAGCTTTCTCATGCCCTGCGGTAACGTGACGACAGACAGTTGCGAACTGTAACGGCCAAACCATTGAATGGTCGCCACCGCGAACGTGATTGCACCTGCACCGTTCTTGCATCGGTACACGACGTCCAAGAAGAAATCGCATGCTCGTGCATCCACCCTTGCATCTGCATGCGAGGTCTGAAACGGTAGTCGCAGCGATGTGCCGATGAATACCGCAGAACAAGCAGAACAAGGGGAATACATCGTGGGTATCCCCCGCGCTAGGGCGACTATGACAAGCAGGGGCAGCCATGCCGTAATCGGAGCGCTGGGCGGTCTGGCCGCCACGCGGGCAGGTAAGGCGGAGGTCGGGCCGTGAAGCTGCCTCCGTTGCCAGATCTGCGCTCCGGCGATGAGGCATGCCTACCGTCAGAGGTGGAACGGCTGCTCCTCGACGTGGTCGCCGATGGGTTCATCGTGTACTGCTGCGGGCCCAGAGCCGCGCCGTTTGCTCTCGTCGCGTCCTACCAGTGGCAGGACTACGTCGATCTCGTCACCATCCGACAATTCGATAGAATCACTACCGCCAGAATCCCCGCACCCCGAGGCGTTCGGATCGACGTGTTCGCCTCTGAGGTCGTGGTGTGGGCGCATGAAGGCCCGCCGCAGCGCGCATTGCGGGCACTACTGAACCTGCTACCTCCCCAGCACCCGGACGCTCCGGTCCACGCTTACCCAGCGCCGCCTTCCCTGCACATCCCCCGAGCTGAGCAACGCCCGATGACCATCCGGCTTCCATCACCAAGCCGGGCCAAGATGCGAGCCGCCCGCCTCGCCACAGTGTTAGCAGCGGTAGGTTGAATTCAACCTCCTCAGCAGGAGACGCTGTATCGGCAGCGGTCATGTCGCCAGCGATTGTGGTTGCGGTGTTGCGCGAGATAGGCACACTGCGCTGGGGACGCCGATGAGCAGGGTGGCTGCTGCGGTGAGGGTGATGGCGGCAGGGTAGCTGGTAGCACTGGTCAGGGGACCGCTGCTGCCGGGGCCGAGCAGAAGGCCGGTGGCATAGGCAAGATTAGCCAGCGCGAAGACTGCTCCAAGGGTAGGTGGTGTGGTCTGCTCGCCCAGGGTGCTGAGCACGGGCATGATCGAGCCGAGTAGCAGCGCGGAAGCGGCGCCCAAAGCTGCCATGGCGATCAGAATCACCCCGGTGGTGTGGGTGTGGGCGAGCACGAGCAGTGCAGCGGCACCGAGCAGAATTCCCGCCATCACAGGGGCAGCTGGCTGGATCCTGGTGACCAGGCTGCCAGCCCAGGGGGTGACGAGGGCGGCAGCGAGCACGGCGGTGGCGAACATCACGCCGATAAGGCTGCTTGAGACACCGCTGGCGGCCAGCCGCAGCGGCAACACGGGTTCGAGCACAGCCAACACGCCGGCACCGAGCAGCACGATGACGGTGGCGGGCCAGGCTCCGCGCACGCGTAGCACGGCGCCGATGGTGCCAGGATCGTCGGTCGGGGCCGGAGTGGGACGGATCAGCAGCAGCTGCAGGATGCCGGCGCCGGTTGCGACGGTGGCCGCGAACAGGAACGGGGCGGCGGTGCCGAGGTGATCGGCGAGTAAGCCGCCGACCAGTGGGCCGAGCAGGGTGCCGACGCTAACCCCGGACAGGACCAGACCCATGTTGCGGCCCCGTTGAGCCAACGGCGTCACCGCGGCGATCAGCGCAAGACCGGCGACCCAGGACAGTGCCGCGGCTACGCCTTGAGCCAACCGGGCGGCAATCAGCAGACCCAACGGCCCGCCGACGGTGAACACGGCGGTGGTCACGCTGAGACCCAGTAGGCCGGCGAGCAGAGGTCCACGAGGGCCGGCGCGGTCGACCCACCACCCGACCAGCGGTGTCACCGCAATCAGAGCCGCCGCGTAGCAGGCGAACAACAGACCGGCAGCGCTGGGCCCGGCGTCGGTCACCGCGGCCAGCCGGGGCAGGACAGGGACGGCGATGCCGTAGACGAGCAGGTCGATGCTTAACGCGACGAAGACCACGGCCAACGCCGCACGGGGCGTCGTCGCTTGTGCGGGCGTGGTCAGCCCGGCAGATGGAGCAGATGGAATGGACATCGATGCGCCCCTCCACCTGATCTAGTCGTTCAGCAGGGCGCGGGCCATCACCATGCGTTGGATCTGGTTGGTGCCTTCGTAGATCTGGGTGATCTTCGCGTCGCGCATCATCCGCTCGACGGGAAAGTCCCGGGTGTAGCCATAACCACCGAAGAGCTGCACCGCGTCGGTGGTCACCTCCATGGCCACGTCGGAGGCGAAGCATTTCGATGCCGAGGAGATGAAGCCGAGCTTGTCCTCGCCCCGTTCGGCGCGGGCCGCGGCGATGTAGACCAACTGCCGGGCCGCTTCGGTCTTCATCGCCATCTCGGCCAGCATGAATTGCACACCCTGAAAGTCGGCGATCGGCTTGCCGAACTGCTTGCGTTGCTTGACGTAGGCGATCGAGGAGTCCACCGCACCCTGTGCGATGCCCACGGCCTGTGCCCCGATCGTCGGACGGGTGTGATCCAGCGTCTGCAAAGCTGTCTTGAACCCGCTGCCGGGTTCGCCGATGATCCTCTCGGCCGGGATCGTGCAGCCCTCGAAATAGATCTCCCTGGTCGGGCTGCCCCTGATCCCGAGCTTGCGCTCCTTGGCCCCGACTGAGAATCCCGGGTCGTCCTGGTGGACGACGAAGGCGCTGATCCCGTTGGCGCCCCGATCCGGGTCAGTCACCGCCATCACGGTGTACCAGGTGGACTGCCCCGCGTTGGTGATCCAACATTTGGTGCCGGTGAGCACCCAGTGGTCACCGTCGAGCCTGGCCCGGGTCCGCATCCCGGCGGCGTCACTGCCCGCCTCTCGCTCGGACAGCGCGTAACACACCATCGATCCCGCGGCCACCGACGGCAGCACCTGCTTACGGAGCTCCTCGGAGCCGGCCAGCAACAGGCCCATCGTGCCCAGCTTGTTCACCGCCGGGATCAGCGAGGACGACGCACACACCCGCGCCACCTCCTCGATCACAATGCAGGTAGCCACCGAGTCCGCACCCTCACCGCCGTAGGCCTGCGGTACATGCACCGCATGGAAGCTCGAGCGCACCAGGGCCGCCAACGCCTCATGCGGGAACCGTTCCTGCTCGTCGACCTCCGCGGCGTAGGGCGCGATCTCCCTCTCGGCCAGTGCCCGCACCGCCTCCCGCAGTGCCTCATGCTCGGCACCCAGCTGATAAATCCCAAACTCAGGATTCACGGGCTCGCCTCCCATCCGCACCGTGCGTTCTGGAGACAGACTGCACTAATCGCGCGGCGGTTTACTACAGTCTGTCTCCAGAACGCCGGATGGGGTCGGCAATGTGGCACGCAGGGCAACGTCGGCGTCCAGGACGCGCTGGGCTTGGTCTTGCTGAAAAGCCGCCATCCGCTGCCTGAGGCTCGGCTCAGAGGCGGCCAGGATGCGGATTGCGAGCAGGCCGGCGTTGCGTGCGCCGCCGATCGACACGGTCGCGACCGGCACTCCCGCGGGCATCTGCACGATTGACAGTAGTGCGTCCAGCCCATCCAGATGCGCCAGCGGCACCGGCACCCCGATCACCGGCAGCACCGTGGCCGACGCCACCATCCCAGGCAGGTGTGCTGCCCCGCCGGCCCCGGCGATGATCACCGCCAGCCCGCGGTCCGCAGCGTGGCGCGCATAGTCGAGCATCCGGCCCGGAGTGCGGTGCGCCGAGATCACCGCCACCTCATGTGGCACCTCGAACTGTTCGAGCGCCTCGGCAGCGGCGCTCATCACAGGCCAGTCCGAGTCACTGCCCATGATCACACCCACCAGCGGGTCAGTCACGCCGTCTCCCGTTTGGCACGTGCACCGGGATACCCGTCCGGCCAGGTCCCGGTGGCCAGGAAGGTCGCCGACGCCTGCGCCATCCCGCGCACCGGTGCCAGCTGCGCCCCGAGCACGGTGACGTGTCCGATCTTGCGCCTTGACCGCTCCGGCTTGGCATACAGGTGCACCTTCGCCTCCGGGTAACGAGCCATCAGGTGGTGCAGCCGCTCATCGAGACCCATCACCGGTGGGGTGTCGGCGGCGAGCACGTTGGCCATCACGCAGATCGGGGCACGCGGCGTGATGGATCCCAACGGATAATCCAGCACCGCCCGAAGATGCTGCTCAAACTGGGACGTCACCGCGCCCTCGATAGTCCAGTGCCCGCTGTTGTGCGGCCGCATCGCCAACTCATTAACCAGTAACTGCCCACTAGGCATCTCGAACAGCTCAACGGCCAGCACTCCGACCACTCCCAGCTCGCGGGCCAGCCGTAGCGCCAGCTCCTGGCCGGCTAAGGCAAGCGTGGGGTCCAGGCCGGGTGCCGGGGCGAGCACCTCGACACAGATCCCGTCCTGCTGCACCGTCTGCACCACCGGCCACGCCGCGCCCTGCCCGAACGGCGAGCGAGCGACCAGCGCGGCCAGCTCCCGGCGCATCGCCACGTACGGCTCGACCAGCAGCGGGGTGCCCGCAGCGAGTAGCTCGGTCACCACCCGGCGCGCGTCGCTCGGGGCGTCGAGCATCCACACTCCCCGCCCGTCGTAGCCACCGCGGATCGCCTTGAGCACGCATGGCCAGCCGTGCTGGACACCGAAGCACAGCACATCTTGCAGCCCGGTCACCTCGCGAAAGGGCGGAACCGGCATACCCAACTCGGCCAGTGTCTGGCGCATCAACAGCTTGTCCTGGGCATGGACCAGGGCGTCCGGACCCGGGTACACCTGCACCCCGTCCGCGATCAGAGCCCGCAGGTGCTCGGTGGGGACGTGCTCATGGTCGAAGGTGACGGTGTCGCAGCCCTCGGCGAAACGACGCAGCACGGCCAGATTGTCGGGGCGCCCCAGCACCACCTCACAGGCCACCAGGGCGGCCGGCTCAACCGGCCCTTGAGCCAGCACTCGCAGGGACTGACCCAGCGCGACAGCGGCCTGGTGGGTCATCCGGGCCAGCTGCCCGGCGCCCACCATGCCGACGACGGGCAAGCCGGTACGGGAGTCCACCAGCCCATGATCTTATCGCGCGCGGCTGGCCGTGCCCGCTCGACGCACGACTAGGCGATGACTGTGCGCGGGGGCGGCCGCCTACGGTCCGTAGACTGCGCTGGTGTCCGTGGTCGACGCTGTGCTCTCCCGCATCCCACAGCCCTACCGGGATACCGCTGTTCGCCACCGCGAGCTGGTGAAGTTCGCGCTGGTCGGCGGCATCACCTACGTCGTGGACATCACGCTGTTCACGGTACTCAAGACCACGGTGTTGGAGCCCAAACCGGTCACTTCCAAGATCATCGCAGTACTGGTCGCGACGATCGTGTCCTATGTGCTCAACCGGGAGTGGTCCTTCCGCACCCGGGGTGGTCGGGAACGCCGCCACGAGGCGGTGCTGTTCTTCACGGTCTGCGGCATCGGACTGGTGATCAACGCAACTCCGCTGTGGATCTCGCGGTACGTGCTGGACCTGCAGATCCCACAGGTGAGCCTGCTCGTCCAAGAGGCCGCCGACTTCGCCAGCGCCAACGTGATCGGCACCGCCGTGGCAATGGCCTTCCGATGGTGGGCCTTCCGGAGGTACGTCTTTCCCGACCAGAACGTGCGCCGCCAGATACCGGTGGCCTGACTCCCCCATTAGCGGACCACGCCGGTTCCCGGACGTGGCGGCCCGGCCAGCTCCTCGCCACGCGGTACCCGCAGGTAGACCGCGAACCTGGCAGGTCGCGCCGAGCTGAGCTCAAGGCGCCCACCGTCGGCCTCCACCAACGCCCGGGCCAGCGCCAGGCCGACGCCGGTGGAGGAGGCCCCGGAGACCCCACGGTCGAAGACGTGCGGGGCCAGCTCCTCGGGCACGCCCTGGCCGCCGTCGGCCACCTCCAACACCACCATCCGATCCGGTCCTGCCCCGCCACGTCGCGCGGACAGCGTCACCACGCCGGCCCCGTGCCGCAACGCGTTGTCGATCAGCACTCCGAGCGCCTCGCGCAGCCGTCCGGGCGTGACCCGGGCGACCAGCCCGTCGGCCACCCTCAGCCGCAGCTTCCGCCGTTCGGCGTCGGCCTGCGGCTGCCAGTCGGCGACTACCCCGCCGAGCAGTTCAGCAAGCTCCACCGGCTCGGCGGTGGCGGCCCGGGCCGCTTCCGTGGCCCGCAGCAGGTC
>JBOHGX010000451.1:0-6247 GCA_050700255.1 Pseudonocardiaceae bacterium | reverse complement strand
TGTCGCGACCGGTATGCCACTCGAAAGTGGCTGGTCAGACGTGGTGTCGGCGGGTGGAAGTGGAGCGGACGGACCGCAAGCTACACCCGCCCGAAAACTCTGCTCAAGTGTCGAGCTTCTAGCGACCGAGCTTCTAGCGACCGAGGGGCTCTAGCACACCCTCGGCACCTAACCGAGCCAGTTGCTCATCTCGAGGTGTGCGGCGGGGGTGCCGTCGGCGCGCAGCACCCGGTGCCATGGCAGATCAGCGCCGTCTTCGGCGAGGATCCTACCCACTAGCCGGGCTCGACCCGGCAACCCGGCGCGGGCCGCGACGTCGCCGTAGGCCAGTACCGAGCCCGCGGGGATCGCCGACACTATCCCGCGTACCCGCTCCAGCTCCTCGTCTTCCATCACTGCCATCCTCCCGCGCCGCCCGCTGTCGGAGCGGCGTGGTTGCATGCGCAGCGTGCCCATCCTGGTTCGCTGCGTAACCGCGGGGCCCCGCATTGCCACGTGGGGGCTGGAGGCTCGCCAAGTGCTGGAGCATGGTGGCGGGCTGCTGCGGGTGCTGGGGGGTCCGGGCACCGGCAAGACCACGCTCGTGGCACACACCGTCGCAGACCGGGTTCTGCATCGTGGGGTGGACCCCGAGCGGGTGCTGGTGCTCACCTCCAGCCGCCGTGCAGCCGCTGACCTGCGGGACCGCATCGTCGAACGGCTCGCGGCGCACGGTGTCACGCCCACTGTGCGGGAACCGATGGTGCGGACCGTCCATTCCTACGCCTTCGCCGTGCTGCGGCTACAGGCATCCCTGCAGGATCTGCCCCCTCCCAGGTTGCTGTCCGGCCCCGAGCAGGACGTGGTGGTCCGTGACCTCCTCGCGGGCGAGCTCGAGACCGGCGGGCGAAGTTGGCCGCCACGGCTGCGGGCGGCGCGGGGGCTACCGGCCTTCGCCGCCGAACTGCGGGATCTCCTGCTGCGCGCCGCAGAACGCGGCTTGGGCCCGGAGGACCTCATCGCGCTGGGCCGTAGAAGCCGGCGCGAGGAATGGGTTGCCGCTGGGCGGTTCTTCCGCACTTACGAGCAGGTGATGTTGCTGCGCGGATCGGTGGGCACGGTCGCCCCGCAAGCCACCGCTCCCGCGCTGGACGCCGCCGAGCTGGTGTCCGAGGCACTGCTGGTGCTCGACACCGAGGCCGAGGTGCTGCGCAGGGAGTCCGACCGGGTGCGCCACTTGATCGTCGACGACGCCCAGCACCTCGATCCCTTGCAGGCCAGGCTGGTAACCAGGCTCGGCGCGAGCGCCAGCGAGTTTCTGCTGCTGGGCGATCCAGACCAGACAGTCTTCTCTTTCCGTGGCGCCGATGCCGGCCTGCTCACCACCGGCGAGTCCGCGGTCGTCCGGTTATGTACCGACCACCGGATGGCTCCGGCGGTGCGGTCGGCGGTGTCGCGGCTTGCCGCCCGGTTGCCCGGCCCGCGTGCCGACCTGTACGGCCCAGTGGGGCAGCAGCCCGGCGGGGAGGTGGTGGTGCGGGTGTTCGGCTCCGCCGCAGCCGAGGCATCCTGGGTGGCCGATCAGCTCCGCCGTGCCCACCTGCTGGATGGGGTGGCCTGGGCGGACATGGCGGTGCTGGTGCGCTCCACGGCCCGCACCCTGCCGGTGCTGCGCCGGGCGCTGCTTGCCGCGGGTGTGCCGGTGGCGGTGCCGCGCGAGGAGCTGCCGGTGGCCCGTCACGGTGCGGTGCTCCCGCTGCTGGCGGTGCTGCGTTGCTCGGTGCAGCGTGGCGCCCTCAACGAGGAGACTGCGGCTGCGCTGCTCGCCTCGCCATTGGGTGGGGCCGATCCTCTTGCACTGCGCAGGCTGCGCCGGGAGCTGCGACGCCGCGAGGTTGCCACCGGCGGTGCACGCAGCAGTGGTGCATTACTGGTTGACGTACTGCAACGTGCGGATCAGCTGGACGGCTTGGACGGCCAGACCGCCGGACCCGTCAGGAAGCTGGCCGGTTTGCTGGTCACCGCCGCTGACGCGGCCAAGCGCGGAGCCAGCGCCGAGGAGGTGCTCTGGCAGGTGTGGCAGGCCAGTGGGCTCGCCCACCGCTGGGCGGCCACCGCGATGCGCGGTGGTCCGGTCGGTGCGCAGGCTGATCGTGACCTCGACGCAGTGGTCGCACTGTTCGATGCCGCCGCCCGTTATACCGACCGGCTGCCCGGCGCCGACGGCGGCCGCCCCGGCTTGCTGGGCTTCTGTGACTACATCGCCGACCAGCAGATAGCCGGTGACTCGCTGGCCCCTCGCTCCCCGCAGGGCGAGGCGGTCGCGGTGTTCACCGCGCATGCCGCGGCGGGCCGGGAATGGTCACTGGTCGCAATACCCGGGGTGCAGGAGGGCAGTTGGCCCGATTTGCGGCTGCGCGGCTCGCTGCTCGGCGTGGAACATCTGGTCGACACCACCGGGGGCCTCGACTGCGCCACGGTGTCGCGTACCGCGCCGTTGCTGGCCGAGGAGCGGCGGCTGCTGCTGGTGGCGGCCAGCCGGGCCCGGCAGCGGTTGCTGGTCAGCGCGGTGCGGGGGGATGATGAACAACCCTCCCGGTTCCTCGATGAGCTGGAGGGCACCGAGGCCTCGACCGACGAGCGGCCGGTGGCTGCCCGGGAGCGCGGCCTGAGCCTGCCCGAGGTCGTTGCCGAGCTACGCCGAGTGTGCTGCGATCCGACCGAGGACCGTTCACGGCGGCAAGATGCGGCAGCCGGTTTGGCGCGGTTGGCCGAGGCCGGGGTCGCCGGCGCGCACCCCGATTCCTGGTATGGGCTGGGGTTGCCGTCAAGCCGTTCCCCGTTGCGGGTGCAGGGCGAGCCGGTCCGGGTGTCACCGTCGCTGGTGGAGCTGGTGTCGAGCTGCCCGCTGCGCTGGCTGCTCACCCGGCATGGCGGTGAGGACGCCCTGGCGTTGCCCGCGGTCACCGGGTCGCTGGTGCACGGGCTCGTTCAGGCCGCGGCGGCGGGTGCCTCCGATGAGCAGCTGGAGCAGGCGCTGGCCGACGCCTGGACCGGTGTAGACGCCGGCGCCCCGTGGTACTCCCGCGCCGAGCAGCAGCGGGTGCGACAGATGGTGGCGACGTTCCGCCAGTGGTGGCGTGACAGTAGAGACCAGCTCACCGAGGTCGGCTGCGAGCAGGAAGTTGAGGTACGGCTTCCCTCTCCTGATGGCGCTGTCGATAGCACCGTGGATGGCACCGCTGACGGCGCCGTGCTGCTGCGTGGGCGGGTGGACCGGCTGGAGCGTGACTGCCAAGGCCGTCCGGTGATCATCGACGTGAAGAGCAGCAAGACCCCGGTCAGCAAGCAGGCCGCGCAGGAACACGCGCAGCTGGCCACCTACCAGCTTGCCGCCGCGCATGGTGCTTTCACCGAACACGGCTTGCCGGCCGAACCCGGTGGGGCTCGTATCGTTCAAGTTTCGGCGCGGACCACGGCGGCGGTGGAGCGCGAGCAGCAGCCACTGGACGGAGCGGGCCTGGCGCACTGGCGCGATGTCGTGCGCGAGGCCGCCCGCCGCACAGCGGGGCCCGAGTTCGTCGCCATCGACAATGGCGACTGCGAACGGTGCCCCTCGCAGGTCGCGTGCCCGCTGCACGACTCCGGCCGGCAGGTGCCCGGATGACGTCGGTGAGCGTCGCCTGCATCGGGCCGGTCGAGCTCGCGGCCGAACTCGGCATCGCCGCACCCACCGCGGAGCAGGCCGACGTCATCGCCGCCGATCCGCACGTGTCCACACTGGTGGTGGCAGGCGCCGGATCGGGTAAGACCGAGACGATGGCAGCCCGAGTGGTGTGGCTGGTCGCCAACGGGTATGTCACCCCCGAGGGCGTGCTCGGCCTGACCTTCACCCGCAAGGCCGCCCAGCAGCTCGCGGCGCGTGTCCGGGCTCGGTTGCGCCGCCTCGCCGGCTCGGGAGTACTGGATCGGTTGGATCCGACCGGAGCGCGCCTGGCCGCAGTGCTGGCGGGTGAGGCCACCGTGCTCACCTACCACGCCTACGCCGGCCGGCTGGTCGCCGAGCATGCGCTGCGGCTCCCCACCGATCCAGGTGCCCGGCTGCTCACCGAGACCGGCGCGTGGCAGCTGGCGCACCGGGTCACCGCCAGCTGGGAACCCGACCTAGACCTGGAAGGGAAGGTGCCCCGCACGGTCACCGGATGGGTGCTCGGCCTGGCCGGGCAGCTTGCCGAGCACCTGTGCGAGCCGGCGCAGCTGCGGGAAGCCACCGAAGCGCTGATCACCGCGCTGGTGACAGCGTCCCCTGGCCCGCGCCAGCGCGGCCCGCTGCGTGCCGACCTCAAGCCGGTGGTTTCCAGCCAGCGGGCCCGGCTGGCGATGCTGCCGCTGGTGGAGCGCTACATCGAGCTGAAACGGCGCGAGGCCGTACTCGACTTCGGTGACCAGATGGGCATCGCTGCCCTGCTGGCGCGTGACCACCCCGAGGTCGGTGCCGCGCAGCGCGCCAGCTTCGGCGCCGTGCTACTGGACGAATACCAGGACACCGGCCATGCCCAGCGGATCCTGCTGCGGTCGTTGTTCGGCAGTGTCGCCGAGCGTGCGATGCCGGTCACCGCGGTCGGTGATCCTTGCCAGTCGATCTACGGCTGGCGCGGCGCGTCAGCGGCCAACCTGCCGCGATTCACCACCGACTTTCCCCGCACCGACGGCAGCCCAGCGGTCACCCGCGGACTGCTCACCAGCTTCCGCAACCCACCAGAGGTGCTTGCGGTGGCCAACGCGATCTCCGGTGAGCTACGTGCTGGACCGGTGCAAGTCGGTGAGCTTCGCCCCCGGGCCGGGGCCGGGGCCGGCGAGGTCCGCTGCGCGTTGCTGCCCGACATCCGTGCTGAGGTGAGCTGGGTTGCCGCCGCCGTCGCCGACCGCTGGCACTCGGCGGTGGCCGACCGAGGCACCCCACCGACTGCCGCGGTGCTGGTGCGCCGCCGTGCGGACATGGCGATGCTCGCCGCTGCACTACGAGCCCGCGACGTTCCCGTCGAGGTGGTGGGACTGGGTGGCCTGCTGGACACCCCGGAGGTTCGGGACCTGGTGAGCGTGCTGCGGTTGCTCGTCGACCCGCTGGCGGGCACCGCTGCGGTGCGGCTGCTGACCGGGGCGCGGTGGCAGATCGGCGCGGCCGACCTGGCCGCGCTGTGGCAACGCGTCCGGGAGCTGGCGATGGATCACCGGACCCCGATGCGCCCGGGCGCCGGCCCTGAGCAGCTGCTGGCCGCGCTGCCGGGGGAACTACCCGGGGAACACGCCGACCAGGCCGGACTGGTCGACGCGCTGGATTCGCCTGGTGATCCAGCCCGCTACTCCGAAGTGGGTTACCAGCGGTTACGCGCACTTGCCTCGGAGCTGCGGTCGTTGCGGCGCCGGGTCACCCAGCCGCTGACCGACTTGGTCGCCGATGCCGAGCGGACGCTGTTGCTGGATACCGAGTCGCTGGCCCGTCCCGGCCCCGCCGGCCGGGAACATCTGGACGCCTTTGCCGACGTGGTCGCGGACTTTGCTGCCACCAGCCCGCTGGTCGGCTTGCCCGCGTTACTGGACTACCTGACCACCGCCGAGGACGCCGAGGACGGTCTGGAGCCGGGCGATGTCGAGGTTGCCCCCGACCGGGTCCAGGTGCTCACCGTGCACGCCGCCAAGGGACTGGAATGGGACGTGGTCGCCATTCCCCACCTGGTCGAGGGAGTGTTCCCAGCGGCCAAGAAGAGCTCGTCGTGGCTGCGGACGGTCACTGAGCTGCCGGTGGCACTGCGCGGCGATCGCGTTGACTTACCCCTTTTCACGTTGCCGGTCGCCGCCGATCAGAAGGAGCTCGGTGAGGCGCTCTCGGCACACGAGACAGCCTTCGACGCGCGCAGGCTGACCGAGGAACGCCGGCTGCTGTACGTGGCACTGACCCGCGCCCAGCGATCCCTGCTCGTCAGCGGCCACCACTGGGGGCAGACCGGCAGTGCACCCAGGTCACCCTCGGACTTCCTGCTGGAGGTCCGCGACGTGGAACACTGTGTGATCGACCAGTGGGCCCCGACGCCCGGTGACGGCGAGCCCAACCCGTTGGACACCGCTGCCCGGCAGGCACCCTGGCCGGCTGACCCGCTCGGTGCCCGCCGCGATGCCATGGCCGAGGGCGCCCAGCTGGTACGCGACGCGCTGACGCTCGTGAGTGCGAAACAGTGTTATAACACTGTTTCGCACTCACGAGCGTCAG
>JBOHGX010000450.1:0-2333 GCA_050700255.1 Pseudonocardiaceae bacterium | reverse complement strand
ATTGTCCACCTGTTCACTGATCGATCGCCGCGGCCAGATGCGTGTCGGTGACGCGACTGCTGAGCAAGTACCGGCCTTCGCCGCAAAGCCCGGTACTTGCCACACCACCGGATCCAGCCCACTACCTGCTCGGGCACTGGCGCGTCGGGACCACGATGCGTTACGCCAACTCTCGCGCTGCTACGCGCCATCCCGTGCTTGATCGACCTGCTGGCCGCTGCCGGTGCGCGGGGATCGTGCGGCCTACCTGCCCCGGCTGTCAGCGGGTCGTGCGCATCGACAAACGCCTGGACGGGGTACGGGTCTGCCGTACCTGTATCGCGCACTCCCGCCTCGAAGAGTGCGTGCGCTGCGCCGCTCGCCGCGAACCGGTCACCCGCGACGAGCAAGATCGACCCGTCTGCGCCAACTGCTTCATCACCGACCCGGCGAACCTGCAGACCTGCATCCACTGCGGGCGCCGCCGCCGCGTCGGCTACCGGACCCCAGAGGGGCCGCTGGGTCCCAGCTGCGGCGCTGGCGCTGCTGACCTGCTCGATCTGCGGCGCGACCACCCCGTGCGGCATCTCGCGGACCACCGGCCAACCGTGGTGTCCAGCCTGCCAGCGCCGCTCGGCCGCCTGCTCGGCCTGCGGGCGGCGCAAGCCCATTGTCTCGGGCACCTTGGCCCAGCCACTCTGCTGCCTACAGGCCGATCTTGACCGGTGGCTCACCGACGACGCGGGCGTCTACCGCTTCGAAACCGGCAACTTCATCCGCTGGGCACACACCAACAAGCTCACCGCCGGCCACCTCACCTCCATCCGCTGGGACGGCCCCGCTCAGCTCCTGGATGACCAGCACCGGTGGGACACCGCCCGCCGGCTGCTGCGCGACCATGCCCTCAAGCCCGAGGACCGGCTCGCTGGCCTGCTGGTGCTGCTCTACGCCCAGGGCACGACAGCGATCAGCCGGATGATCCCCCAGCAGATCCACACCGATGACCAAGACGTTCGTCTGCGCCTGGGCCGCGTGCCCATCCAACTATCCGAACCGGTCGCCACACTCGCCCGCCGTCGTGGCCAACCGCAAAGGCCACGCGACCATCGGAGCCGTCACTCCATCTCCCTGGCTGTTCCCCGGAGGCCAACCCGGCCGGCCGATCAGCACAGCACGACTGACCCACCGGCTCAACGATCTCGGGATCCGGCCCAACCAGACTCGCAGCATGTCCAGCGACGCCCAGATCACCTACTCCGCTGCCCTGCGCACCAGGCCCCACCCGCGATCTCAAGCACCGCACCAACCACGTGCGTGCTCACGTGCACCACCGCGCAGCGCGTGCTCGCTTCGCGCGCCGAAGCCAACGAGCTGCAACCCGACATCCACCAGCTCGTCGCCACCATGGCACTGCAGCTGGTCTCACCCTGGCCGGTACTGCACACCGTCGTGGTGACGAGGGGCCCGCATCGACCCCACGACCCATGCCTACATCGCCCGCCGAACTACCGAAGGCAAAACGATCAGGGAGACTAAGCGAGCCCTCAAACGAATGTCGCCCGCCAGCTCTTCAGTCCTAGAACCGCCTTCCAACAACCGGTAACGGCGAACGATACGCCACGAAGCAGCTACCGAGCGCCTATGGACACCAGATCCGACACTCCCCAAACGGTCTCCGGCCGACTCGCCGAAAGTAGCTCTTGACGGGACATAGCACGTCATAGAAGCGAAGGGCAGCGACAATGCGGATCGGATTGTGGGTGGGCAAGCCCCTGTGGACCTTGCGTAGTGAGTAGTCGGTAGCGGAATCCACGTAACTCTCGCCGCTAGCTAAGTATTCGAAAGTCGGTTTCACAATTAGGTAGTGACATGCGAAAGTTTAGGTGGCGAATGTATGTTGTCAGGCGGACTTCTCCAAGCCATGGTAGGTAATAGCCGAATCGGCAATGACGTCGGATGAGGCGTATGGTCCCGGCCCCCTGGGCCCTGTGTGAGGAGGATTTGAATGACACTGAGCTTTGCTGAGATCGACAGCCAGCACGTGGAGCTGCTGCCGGCCCGCACCGTCATGTCCATTTTCACCCTCGGTGGTGGTGACGTCAACGGAGTTGGTGGCGACGGCGGCGATGGTAAGGGCGGTCCCGTCGCCTGTGCGGTCAGCCTCGGTAACCTCTCTCTCGCTCTCGGTTTGATTCTTGGCAGCGGTGCCGCCGATGGCACTGGCAGCTCGTGCAACAGCACCGGAACCGGCGGTGCCGGCGGCGCTGGCGTTGCTGGTGGCAAGTAAGACGGAGCGCCCCTGAGGTAAACCGGTGTTCGCGTGTGGTGCTGTTGGCTAGGGAATGGCACCGGCA
>JBOHGX010000449.1:0-18773 GCA_050700255.1 Pseudonocardiaceae bacterium | reverse complement strand
CTGCGAATGCTGCGCGCGGCCCGGTTCGTCTCCCAGCTCGGTTTCACCCTCGCCCCGCGGGTGCGGGCGGCGCTGGCTGAGATGGCACCCGAGATCCGGCGAATCACCGTCGAGCGGGTGGCCGCGGAGCTGTCCAAGCTGCTGCTCGGTGCAGATCCGCGGGCCGGTGTGGAGCTGGTGGTGGACACCGGGTTGGCCGACCACGTGCTGCCCGAGGTGCCCGCGATGCGCCTGGAGGTCGACGAGCATCACCAGCACAAGGACGTCTACGTGCACTCGCTGACGGTGCTTGACCAGGCGATCGCGCACGAGGACGGCGGGCCTGACCTGGTGCTGCGGCTGGCGGCGCTGCTGCATGACATCGGCAAGCCGGCTACCCGCAGGCACGAGTCCGGTGGCGGGGTGAGCTTCCATCATCACGAGGTGGTCGGGGCCAAGATGGTCCGCAAGCGGTTGCGCGCCCTGCGTTACCCGACGCGCGTCGTCGAGGACGTCGCCAAGTTGGTGTTCCTGCACCTGCGGTTTCACGGTTACGGCAGCGGTGAGTGGACCGACTCGGCGGTACGTCGCTACGTCACCGACGCCGGGGACCTGCTGCCGCGACTGCACAAGCTCGTCCGGGCCGACTGCACCACCCGCAACCGCCGCAGGGCGCTCGCGCTGCAGCGCACCTACGACGATCTCGAGGCCCGTATCGAGCGGATCCGCGCCGAGGAGGACCTGGCGGCGGTGCGACCGGACCTGGACGGCAACGCGATCATGGAGCTGCTCGGGTTGCCACCGGGTCCGCTGGTGGGCCGGGCATGGCGGCACCTCAAGGAGGTCCGCTTGGACCGAGGCCCGCTGTCGCGCGAGGAAGCCGAGGCCGAGCTGCACCGCTGGGCCCAGGACAACCTCCCCGAGTAACGGCCCCCCGTTCACCGGGCGTTGCTGGCTAGGCGAGCTTTCTACGCTTATCGGGGGAAACCGGGCAAAAGCCCTTCACGGGCGGACTAGCCCGCGTAGCTTCGGAATCGATCGCGCGGTAACGAAGGGATCGTCCACATGCGCAGTGACCTGTTCGCATCCAGCCATCAGGAGACCTAGGTCAGCAAGCCGGGCATGGTGCTGCAGAACTCCAAGATGCTCAAGATCGAGGCTAGCCGGCGAGGTGCTCGCCCGGCAGGGCTCGATGGTTGCCTACCAGGGTGAGATACAGTTCAAGGCGCTGGGGTCCGGTGGGATAGGCAAGTTCCTCAAGCAGCGGCTGACCGGCGAGGGCATCCCGCTGATGAAGGCCTCCGGTCCGGGTGACGTGTTCCTCGCCGACGACGCCGCCGATGTGCACCTGATCGACCTGGAGGGTCCGCAGGCCGACCCGCAAGCGGCGATCGCCTGGTCCGCCGCCTTGCAGACCGGCTCTCACCGGGCTGACCAGCTGGGTCTGGGCACGCTGCTGGGCCGCACCACCGGGGAGGCGTTCACGATGAGCTTCGCCGGCCAGGGCTTCGTCGTCGTGCAACCGTCGGAGGAGCTGCCCGTGGGCCTGGCGGGTCACGGTGGGGAGCAGTCCGGAGCCGGTGGTCTGCTCGGCGGGCTGATGGGCCGTTGACAGCTGTGCATCCTGAGGACGCTCCGGTCGTCCTGCTCGACGACGACCGCCGTCCTATCGGGCAGCTGCCCAAGTCGCAGGTCCATCACGCCTCGACACCGCTGCATCTGGCGTTCTCCTGCTACGTCTTCGACGATTCCGGCCGGCTGCTGATGACCCGCCGTGCCACCGGTAAGCGGACCTGGCCGGGAGTGTGGACCAACACCTGCTGCGGGCACCCGCTTCCTGAGGAGTCTTCCGCACAGGCGGCGGCACGGCGGCTGCGTGAGGAGTTGGGCGTGCAGATGGTGCGCTCGGAGATCGCGCTGCCTGATTTCCGGTACCGGGCGGTGGCATCCGACGGCGTCGTGGAGAACGAGATCTGCCCGGTGCTGGTGGCCAGCATTGACGGATCACCGCAGCCCAACCCGGCCGAGGTGCTCGAATACCGGTGGGCGCCCTGGCCCGATGTGGTAGCCCTGGCAACGGTCGCCCCCTGGGCGATCAGCCCCTGGGCCGCCCTCCAAATCCCCCTCCTCGCCGCCCTAGACCCCCCCACCCTCGCCCGACATGGAGACATATCGGGGGGCGGGGGGTCGGGGTGCGGGGACAGGGGTGCGGTCGATGAGGCGGTACACCGCGGCAGCGAGGAGGTAGGCGGCGGCGGCGAGCAGGAGCAGCTGGGGGGCGCGGCCGTCGGCAGGCACGATGCTTGCGGCCAGCGCGACCGCCAGCACGTAGCCGACGTTGAAGACCGCGTCGTAGAGCGCGAAGACCCGCCCGCGTACCGCGTCTCCGACGTCGCTTTGCACCGTGGCGTCCAGGCTCAGCTTCACCACTTGCCCGGCCGCTGATAGGGCGAACGCTGCCGTCAGCATCGTGGGCATGATCATCGGTAGGCCCAGTGTGACGATCAGTAACCCGGCGGCCAGCAGCGCGCCACGGACCGTGCGCCCCCGGCCGAACCTGGCCACCAGCAGCGGAGTGAGCACCGCGGCGAATAGCAACCCGACCGCCCCGGCCACCAGCAGCTGGAAGACTCCGGCCAGTCCGGCCCGAAGTAGCCCGTCTGAGGTGAAGGAGTTGCGGTAGAGCAGTAGCGCCACCAGGGTCGTGATGCCGAATGAGAGCCGGTGTGCGGCCAATGCCACCAGGCCAGCGGCGACGCTGGGTACCCGGGCGGCCGCAGTCAGGCCATCGCGCAACCCTCTGGCTATTGCGCGGGCTGTCTCGCTGGGTTCATCGGTGGAGTCCGGTCCGAGTTGGCCGCGGCTCAGGCGGGCCGTAGCCGCGGCTGCGACGAGCGAGCCGATCACCGCAGCCGCCGTGACCCAGGCTGATCCGGTGTTGCCCGACCCGGTCAGGGCGCGCAGCCCCACAGCGCAGATCCCGCCGAAGACCGCGACCGCTGCACCGACGGTGGCGGCCAGCGCGTTGGCCTCCACCAGATGCCTGCATGGCACCACATGGGGCAATCCCGCGGACAGCCCTGCCAGCACGAACCGGCTCACCCCGGTGACCAGTAGCGCTCCGAGGTACAGCGGCGCCCCGGCCACCCCAGCCCCGACCGCCAGCGCCACCAGCACAATGGGCACGACCCGTAGCAGGTTCGCGATGACCAGGACCCGGCGACGGTCCCAGCGGTCCAGTAGTGCCCCGGCGAACGGTCCCACCAGCGAGTACGGCAGCAGCAGCACGGCGAGTCCGGCCGCTACGGCTAGCGGGTCGGCTTGGCGCTCCGGGTTGAACAGCACGGCGCCGCCCAAGCCAGCCTGGAAGACCCCGTCGCCCCACTGCGCGGCGAAGCGGGAGCTCAGCAGCCGGCCGAACCCGCGGGTGCCCAGCAATCGCCGAACTCCTAGTCGGTCGGGCCGGCTGTCGAGGGCAACGGCTTGGGACGACATCACGAGCACGCAGGTTAGCGGTGTCATGTGGGTGTGGCGTCAGGTAAACCCAGTTAGGTGTGCGCCCAATCAGGTATGTCCAGCACTTGGCAGCACCGGCGCAATGTGCGAGACGATGTCACGGTGGACGAGGTGGAAGCGGGCTCGGCGCTCGTCGCGGCCCCCGCGCTGCGCGATCCCAATTTTTGTCGCACCGTCGTGCTGGTCATCGACCACCGTGCCTCAGGCACGCTGGGTGTCGTGCTCAACCGGCCCAGCGATGTGCCGGTTCGCGAAGTGCTGCCGTTGTGGGGCCCGCACGCCACGGTGCCGCAGGCGCTATATGTCGGCGGTCCCATGGAACAGCGCGCGGCGCTGTGCGTGGCCGCACTGCCCGCCGGACTGGACGCCGCTCACACTAAGGGCATGATCAAAGTACGGGGATCGCTGGCCCTGGTCAGCCTCGATGCCGATCCGGACCTGATGGCACCCCGGCTGCGCGGACTGCGGGTGTTCGCCGGATACGCCGGTTGGGACCAAGGCCAGCTAGCTGCTGAGATCCAGCGCGGTGACTGGGTCGTGGTGCCCGCATTGCCCGATGATGTGCTCGCCCCGCCGGGCACCGATCTGTGGGGGCGCGCGCTACGGCGCCAGGGCATGCCGTTGGCGCTGCTGGCCACCTATCCCATCGACCCGGCGCTGAACTGATGGCGCGCGAAGGCTCGTCCCCGGGTTGGTTCTCGCGGTCGCGCCGGCCTGCGCAGCCTCCTGATGGCGTGTTGCGGCAGGAACCCGGTCCAGGCCAGGAGTCGGTCTGGGACTACCCACGCCCGCCCCGTGCCGAGCGGGTGCGCCGCCGCACCCGGATCGTGCACGGTGGGACGCTGGTGCTCGACACCGATGATGTGGTGCGGGTCTTGGAGACGTCGCACCCGCCGACGTACTACCTGCCGCGGGCGGAGTTCCGGGTACCGCTGCTTGCGGCACCGCGTCTGACGATGTGTGAGTGGAAGGGTGAGGCGTCCTACATCAACCTCGAGGTGCCCGGCGTCGCCCCGCTGCGTGAGGTCGGTTGGTGGTACCCGCAGCCAGCCCTGCGCTACCCGCAGCTCACCGACCGGGTCGCGGTCTACGTCGGCCGGTTGGACGAGGTGACCCTGGACGGCCAGCCGGTGACACCCCAACCCGGCGACTTCTACGGCGGCTGGATCACCCCCGACGTCGTCGGCCCCTTCAAAGGCGAACCCGGCACCTGGGGCTGGTAGCCCACTCTGGGCGCAGTCTGGATGCAGAACGCGGTTATTTCGCGGCGGTGGTGCGGTTGGTCTCGCCCTCGTTCGCCACCCGGTCGCCCGCCGGGCGCAGCGCGTCCAGCTCCGCGATCTCCGCAGGGGGTCACTCCGACGGCCAGTGCGTGCCGATTCTCGGCCAGGTAGCGCTGCCGCTTGGTGCCGGGGGATCGGCACCACGTCGGGCCCACGTGGACATAGCCCCCGGCTGCTGGTCAGCCACCAGCCACTGTCGGCGGAGTACGCGCGCACCGTCGTGGACGAGGTCTTCCTCGGATTACGAGCACCTGCAGACCGCTGTATGTCGTGACGTTCACGTACGTGTTGTGGAGCAGCCAGCGCCGCTGCACGTGCATCCGGCGCAACCACCTGTCGGCGCTGGGATGGCGGCGGCCACCCGGTGGCCCAGCAAACCACCGGCGAGCAGTAGTCCGACCGCGCCTGCGCCGGCCACTGCAACGATCACTGTGAGCGCCCAGCCGTCCGCACCGAGGGCCAGCCCGCCGCCGGCGGCGCAGACCGCACCGGCCGCGAGCACCGGTAGGGCGGCCACCCGGTTGGCGGCAATGAAGGCGGCGTCTGAGCGCAGCGTCGCCGGAGTGCGGACGCCGGCGAACCGGTTACGTGGCAGCCGCTGCCGCCAGCCAAGCACGCCCACGGTGATCAGCCCGCCGCCAGCGGACAGCAGCACCACACACAGCAGCGCGGACGCAGACACGGCGGCTAGGATACCGGCGGCGGAAGTCCACTCGAGCGACCCGCTATGGTGGATGCCGTGAGCACGGCCCGCCTGCTCCTTTCCAGGCCGCGCTGACCAGCGGACGAGTCAGCGCGGCGACCCCTCACGGCCTCAGCGCCTGGGGGGCTTCGCTGTTTCCTGGGGGTATCACACGACCACAGCCTGGCCCGGAAGGACGATCATGAACAGCACCGACGCCGGGGACGTTCCGCCGCACCGCTACACCGCGGCGCTGGCCGGCGAGATCGAACGCCGCTGGCAGCGTCGCTGGGCGCAGCGGGGAACCTTCTATGCACCCAACCCGGTCGGGGCGCTGAGCCCTCCGGAGGGAACGCCAGTGCCCGAGGACAAGTTGTTCGTCCAAGACATGTTCCCCTACCCCTCGGGGGCCGGGCTGCACGTGGGGCACCCGCTGGGGTTCATCGGCACCGACGTGTTCGCCCGCTTCCACCGGATGACCGGGCGCAACGTGCTGCACACCATGGGCTTCGACGCGTTCGGGTTGCCCGCTGAGCAGTACGCGGCCCAGACCGGCACCCACCCGCGAACCACCACCGAGGCCAACATCACGCGCTACCTGGCACAGATCCGCCGGCTGGGGCTGGGCCATGACGAGCGCCGCCGGGTCGCTACCACCGACATCGAGTACTACCGCTGGACCCAGTGGATATTCCTGCAGATCTACAACGCGTGGTATGACGCCGAGGCGCGCAGAGCCCGCCCGATCGCCGAACTACAAACCGAGTACGCCCGCGGCACCCGGTCCACACCGGACGGTCGCAACTGGTCGGAGCTGACACCCAACGAGCAGCGGGAGATCATCGACTCGCACCGGCTGGTCTACCTGTCCGAGGCGCCGGTGAACTGGTGCCCGGGGCTGGGCACCGTGCTGGCCAACGAGGAGGTCACTGCCGACGGCCGCAGCGACCGCGGCAACTTCCCGGTGTTCCGGCGCAACCTGCGGCAATGGATGATGCGGATCACCGCCTACGCCGACCGGCTGCTTGACGACCTGGACCGGCTGGACTGGCCGGACAAGATCAAGACCATGCAGCGCAACTGGATCGGGCGCTCGCATGGCGCCCGGGTCCGGTTCCCGGTGCAGACCGCGATCGGCGGGCAGGCCGGGATCGACGTGTTCACCACCCGCCCCGACACGCTGTTCGGAGCGACATACATGGTGCTGGCTCCCGAACACCCGCTGGTCTCGGCGATCACCGCCAAGACCTGGGAGTCCGACATAGACCCACGGTGCACGGCCGGCGCGGCCACCCCCGTCGAGGCGGTCGCGGCCTACCGGCACACCGTGTCGCGGCGCAGCGATCTGGAGCGCCAGGAGAGCCGCGAGAAGACCGGTGTATTCACCGGCGCCTATGCGACGAATCCCGTCAATGGCCAGCAGATCCCCGTTTTCATCGCCGACTACGTGCTGATGGGTTACGGCACCGGCGCGATCATGGCGGTTCCGGGGCATGACCCGCGTGACTGGGAGTTCGCTCGCGAGTTCGGCCTGCCGATCGTCGAGGTGATCTCGGGCGGTGACATCGAGCAGGCCGCCTACGTCGGGGACGGCGCCGCGGTCAACTCCGCCAACGACGAGGTGAGCCTGGACGGCCTGGCCGTCGACGAGGCCAGCAAAGCGATCACCGAATGGCTCAGCGAGCGCGGCTACGGCGAGGGCACCGTGCACTACAAGCTGCGCGACTGGCTGTTCGCCCGGCAACGGTACTGGGGCGAGCCGTTCCCGATCGTCTACGCCGTCGGCGAGGACGGCGAACCCGACCTGCGCCACCCGATCCCGCTGCCGGAGCGATTCCTGCCGGTCGAGCTGCCAGACGTGGTGGACTACGCCCCGACCACCTTCGATCCCGACGACCCGAACTCCGAGCCGGCCCCGCCGCTGGCCAAGGCCCGCGACTGGGTCGAGGTGGAGCTGGACTTGGGTGACGGCCCGAGGCGCTACGTCCGGGACACCAACGTGATGCCGCAGTGGGCCGGATCCTGCTGGTACCAACTGCGCTACATCGACCCGTACAACGACGACGCGATGTGTGATCCGCTCAACGAGCGCTACTGGATGGGCCCGCGCCCGGCGCTGCACGGCGGCGACGACCCCGGCGGCCTCGACCTGTACGTCGGCGGGGTCGAGCACGCGGTCCTGCATCTGCTCTACGCCCGGTTCTGGCACAAGGTGCTGCACGACCTGGGGCACGTCAGCTCGGAGGAGCCCTACCGCAGGCTGTTCAACCAGGGCTATATCCAGGCTTACGCCTACACCGACGCGCGCGGACGTTACGTCCCCGCCGAGCAGGTCATCGAGTCCGACGGGCGTGATCTCTACAACGGCGAACCGGTCACGCGCGAGTACGGAAAGATGGGCAAGAGCCTGCGCAACGTGGTGACCCCGGACGAGATGTGCGAGGCCTACGGCGCCGACACGTTCCGCGCCTACGAGATGTCCATGGGACCGCTGGATGCGTCCCGGCCCTGGGCGACCAAGGACGTCATCGGGCTGCAACGGTTCCTGCAGCGGGTCTGGCGCAACCTGGTCGACGAGAATACCGGTGAGCTGCATGTGACGTCCGAAAGCCCGGACGAACTCACGCTCAAAGCGGTGCACAAGGCGATCGCCGGGGTTGGCGAGGACTACACGACGCTGCGCTGCAATACCGCGGTCGCCAAGCTCATCGAGCTGAACAACCACGTCACCAAGGTTTACGGCGGGCATGCCGGCACGCCACGCCAGGTCGCCGAGCCGCTGGTGCTGCTGCTTGCGCCGGTGTGCCCGCACATCGCCGAGGAGCTGTGGGAACGGCTCGGTCACGAGGAGTCGCTGGCTCACGGGCCGTTTCCCGAGGCCGACGATCGCTACCTCGTTGCGGACACCGTCGAGTACCCGATCCAGGTCAACGGCAGGGTTCGGGCCCGGGTCACCGTGCCGGCCTCAGCAACTCAGGACGACGTGCGCCACGCCGCACTGACCGAACCCAAGGTCGTCGAACTGCTCGAGGGGGCCAAGCCGCGCAAGGTCATCGTCGTCCCCGGTCGCCTGGTCAACGTCGTCATCTAGCTAGATGGCTGCCACCGGTGTAGTCGCCGGCTGACTGGGTAAATCTCCAGTGGGCAGCGCTGGCGCATACCTGGGAGTACCTATGGCAACCGGCGAAACCGGCTTCGACGACGTGACGTTCGACTTGATCTCGGTGCAGGGTACCGCAGTGCTGGCAGCGGACAGTGCGCAATGGCTGGCCAGCCCTTCCCAGACGCCGGCACCCAGCAACATCGGGATGACCGATGTCAAGCAAGTCGAGGCTGTCACCAGGGCCATGCGCGTCCTGGACTACCAGTTCGGTGGCGGCGCATGCCGTGACGCGGTCGTCGCCCAACTGTCCTGGGCGCAACGCCTGTGGTCCGCGTCGAGCACCGACAGGGTGCGGGCGAGACTTTTCCGGGCGCTGGCCGACATGCAGAATCTGGCCGGATGGACCACCTTCGACGTGGGGTTGCTGGACTCTTCGCGCAAGCACTTCACCACCGCACTGCAGTACGCCAAGCAATCCGCAGACCCCGCCTTGCTTTCCAACATCATGTATCGGATCGGCCGGGTTTTCCTGCACCACGGAGCGCCGCATGAGGCCCTCAGGTGGTTCCAGCTGGGCCAGCGCCCCGCGCAGAACTCTGGATCGGAACTGGCGGTGGCGGTGCTGTGCGGCAACGAGGCCTGGGCCTACGCGATGATGGGCAACGGCGAGCAGGCCAGGAAACTGCTCGGCCGATCTCAGGACGAATTGGCCAGGGCCGATCTGTCCGAGGCGCCCGACTGGGCCCGGTTCTACAACGAGACCGACATGCACGCGATGATCGGAACGGTGCACACCGTGCTGTCGGCCATCGACGTCAAGCACGCGGCCATCGCCATCCCCGCGATCAACCAATCCCTTACCCACTACGACGAGTCGATGAGCCGTAGCCGGACCTTCATGCTGATCGCGCTGGCCACCAACCACCTGCGCCAAGGGGACGTCGACCACGGCGTCGGGATCGGTCGGGACGCCCTGACCCTGGCCACCGGACTGCAGTCGAAACGGGTGACCGACCGGCTGAGACCACTGGAACTCGCGGCAAGAGAATCGAACAACTCGGATTCCCGTCGGCTCGCTGACCTGATCCGCCAACACCGCTCGCCGGTCCAGTTGTCAGGACGCTTGGCTGGTCCCGCGGGTGGCGGCGGGGTCGAGGCTGCCCGAGGTCGCTGGCCGGATCGTCAGGACGGTGTCCAGTTCAGTGATCGCTAGGACGCGGCGGGTTCGCGGCCCAGGCCGGTTGAGGATGAGTCGCCCACCGGCTGCGCGGAGTTGGTCATCGGCGCGGTCGCTATCCGAACGGACCTCCACGCTGAACATCGGCCCCCGACTGTTGCAGATCGGCCTAATCCCTGCAACCCACGGCGCGCAAACTGGGTCTATTAGCGCTCTCTGGCCGCCAGCTCACCGGTGGCGGTGAGCCGTTCGGCAACGTCGCGCAGCTTGGTGTTCGCCAACTGGCTTGCCCGGATCAGGAGTGTGAAAGCCTGCTCGGCTGTGATCTTGTGGCGCTCCATCAGGATGCCTTTGGCCTGCCCGATCAGATCGCGGGTGGTGATCGCCTGCACCAGCTGCTCTTGCTGCTGGGCGCTGGCCATCGCGATGGCGGCGTGCGACGCGAGCAGGAGTCCGACGTGCTCGGATTCGTCGTCGAAGGCCTCTGTTGTCTGGCTGTACAGGTTGAGCGCGCCCAGGTTGTCGCCGGTGACGTAGAGCTGGATGGACAGCATGCTGTTGATGCCGAGATGGAAGGCTCGCTTGGCGAACTCCGGCCACCGCTGCTCGGTGCGCATGTCAGCTACCCGGACGGTCTTCTCCTCGTAGACGGAGTTCAGGCACGGTCCCTGGCCGGTGTCGTACTGCGCCTGATCGGTCGCGCGAACCAGTTCATCGGTCCACACCGGGGTGTCAACATCACGACGGCCCCTGACCACGCTGATCCCGGCGAACTGGGCTCCGGGCACGTTGTCCACCGCGGCCTGCACGATGCCCTTGAGGGTGTCCTGTAGTGATTGCCTCTCCTGCAGATCACGGGCCAGTTCACTGAGTTGCTGGGCCAGCTGGTCCTCACCTGCGACGCTTCCCCGGTTGCTCGCGGATGGCTCCCCCCGCTGGCCCCGCTGATCACGATCGGCACTCATAATCCTCCCGTCATGGCTGATATGGAGACGTATCGGGGCAACTGGGCTTCAGAAACCCCGTCATGTCTCCATGTGCGTGACTAGCGGTCCTCACTAGCGTTCGACCTCGTCGCGGATGAATGCCTCGACGGCCTGGTAGGCGTCGGAGTCGGAGTACTGCTCCGGCGGCGACTTCATGAAATAGGCCGACGCGGAGACGATCGGGCCGCCGATACCCCGATCCTTGGCGATCTTCGCAGCTCGGATCGCGTCGATGATCACACCGGCGGAGTTGGGTGAGTCCCAGACCTCGAGCTTGTACTCCATGTTCAGCGGCACGTCGCCGAAGGCCCGGCCCTCCAGCCGCACGTAGGCCCACTTGCGGTCGTCAAGCCACGGCACATGGTCCGATGGGCCGATGTGCACCGCTGCCTTCTCCATCTCGTGCGGCACCTGTGAGGTCACCGACTGCGTCTTGGAGATCTTCTTCGACTGCAGCCGCTTTCGCTCCAGCATGTTCAGGAAATCCATGTTGCCGCCGAAGTTGAGCTGATACGTGCGCACCAACTCCACTCCACGGTCCTCGAACAGCTTGGCCAGCACCCGGTGCGTGATGGTTGCCCCGACTTGAGACTTGATGTCGTCGCCGATGATCGGCACTCCGGCGTAGGTGAACTTGCTGGCCCACTCCGGATCGGAGGCGATGAACACCGGAAGCGCGTTGACGAAGGCAACCCCGGCGTCCAGTGCGCACTGGGCATAGAAGCGGTCCGCGTCCTCCGAGCCCACCGGCAGGTACGACACCAACACGTCGGCACCGGACTCGTGCAGCACGTCGACCACGTCGACCGGTTTCTCGTCGGACTCGGTGATGATGTCCTGGTAGTACTCGCCCAGGCCATCCATCGTGTGTCCCCGTGCCACGGTGATCCCCAGCGGAGGCACGTCGCAGATCGAGATGGTGTTGTTCTCGCTGGCCACGATGGCTTCGGACAGGTCGCGGCCCACCTTCTTGGCATCGACGTCGAAAGCGGCCACGAACTGCAGATCACCGACGTGGTACTCGCCGAACTGCACGTGCATCAGGCCAGGCACCCTGGCGGTGGGATCGGCGTCGCGGTAGTAGTGCGCACCCTGTATCAGGGAAGCAGCGCAGTTGCCCACGCCCACAATGGCGACCCGGATACTCCGACCGGCGTGACGCTCGACGCGCCCTTCAGTCATGGCCCGACCTTTCTGGTGTCATCGTGTGATGGTGGGTTCGCTTGTTCATGGGCGATAAGTTCGTTGAGCCAGCGCACCTCGCGCTCACTGGTGTCCAGGCCCATGCGGTGCAGTTCAAGGGTGTAGCGGTCGATCTGGTCGCCAGTCCGGGCGAGCGCAGCTCGCAGCCCCTCTCGACGTTCCTCGACCCGGCGACGTCTGCCCTCCAGGATCCGCATCCTGACTTCGGCCGGTGTCCGCGAGAAGAACGCCATGTGCACGCCGAAGCAGCCGTCTTCCCAGGTCTGCGGGCCGGCATCGGCCAGCAAGGTGGCGAAGTACTCCTTGCCGTCCGCGGTGAGCTTGTACACCCGCCGGGCGCGGCGTGACCAGGTCTTGCCGCGGCTAGCGCGTAGGTCGTTGGCTCGCTCGTTGTCCTCGACGATGAAGCCGCGGCGTTGCAACCGGCGCAATGTGGGGTACAGGGAACCGAAAGAGCAGGCCCGGAATGCCCCGAGCAGGCCGGTGAGCCGTTTGCGCAATTCATAGCCGTGCATCGGATCGTCATGGAGCACCCCGAGCACCGCTAGCTCCAGCACACGGCACCTCCTGGCAGGCACTTCGATGTATATGGCTATTATATCGTGCCGATACATCATCGGCAGCGCTGCGGACCGGCGTCGGTGTCTCACACCGAAGCGATGATCACGAAACGGTTGCGTAGGCTGTTGGCGTGCGGACCCAACGGCAGGTGGTGGACTACGCGTTGCAGCGGCGTGCGCTGCTCGCGGAGGTCTACGCCGGCCGGGCAGTGGTCATGGACGTCTGCGACGCGACCCCGTACCTGTTACGCGCCGCCAAGTTCCACGGCGAGCCCAGCTCGGTCACCTGCCCGGTATGCCGCAAGGAGCCACTGACGCTGGTCTCGTGGGTGTACGGTGACGAACTCAAGCATGCCGCAGGCTCCGCCCGGACCCTCGACGAACTCAACCGGATGGCGATGCTGTTCGAGGAGTTCAGCGTGTACGTCGTCGAGGTTTGCCGGACATGCAGCTGGAACCACCTGGTGCAGTCATACGTCCTGGGAACCAGGGGCGTGGGCAGCCGGCGGTCCCGCAGGAGGACTGCGGCGGAGTGACCCCACGCCCGTAGCCGGGCGTACCCATCCGTCGACCACCTTCGCGACCCGAGTACTGGTCTGCGAGTACTGGTTCTGGGAGGCCAACGCGTGAGCGACCAGCGAGAAGACGGCGGTCGGCACTCGTGGAATCCGAGTGACAACTACCCACCCGAGCGGTTCGCCCAACATCGACCACCGGGCGGGCCGGCCGGCCATCCGGCCGAGGGCGGTCTGCCACCGTCCCACGACGTGCCGCCGGCCCTGCCACCCCGGCGAGAACCCGAGCTACTCACCCACGCCGCCTCCCGGCCCGTCAATGCTGGTAATAGGTATGACGGTTGGTATGGCAGTCGATACGGTGGGCGCCGCAACCCGCACCCGGATCGGGGAATTTCCCGGCGGCGGATCCGTAACGTTGCCCTTGTGGGCCTGCTTCTCGCGGTCCTGGCGCCGGTGCTGGCGTTCTTCGCCGGCTGGTTGTTCCTCAGCGTGCCGTCCCCCGCGGCGCTGGCGGCGCAGCGCAAGCAGGTCACCACGATCATGGCCAGTGACGGAACCACCGAGATCGGCCGCTACGTGCCCGAGGAGGGCAATCGAATCGCGGTCGGTCTGGACCAGGTTCCGGTGCATGTGCAGAACGCCGTGCTGGCCGCGGAGGACCGTAGCTTCCGCTCCAACCCCGGCTTCGACGTTGCGGGAATCGCGCGAGCAACGTGGAAGCAACTCACCGGCGGTACCGGCGGTGGGTCCACGATCACCCAGCAGTACGTCAAGGTCGCCACCGGACGCGACGAGTACAGCATCGTTCGGAAATTCCGCGAGGTGATCGTCGCCGCCAAGATCACCAAGCAGAGCTCCAAGGACCAGATCCTGGAGGACTACCTCAACACGATCTACTTCGGTCGGGGGGCCTACGGCATCCAGGCCGCCAGCCAGGCGTACTTCGGTAAGAACGTGCAGAGCCTGACTCCCTCCGAGGCGGCGGTGCTGGCCGGCGCGATCCGATCGCCCTCACGATTGGATCCGGCCAAGAACCTGGAGCAGTCGGAGGTCCGGTGGAACTTCGTGTTGGACGGCATGGTCGCCCAGGGCTGGCTGACTCAGACCGATCGGGTTGCGGCGCGGTACCCGGCGACCATCCCGCCGGGAGAGGCCCCGGGCTCGCCGACCGACGACCGGGCGCACATCGTCAACCGCGTGCTCGAGGAGTTGGAGAAGCACGGCATCAATCGAGAGCAGCTCGCCGTCAACGGTGGCCGGATCAGCACCACCATCGACGCCCGGGCGCAGCGGCTGGCCCGCGATGCAGTGCTCGCCGAGCTGCGTGGACAGCCGAGGAACCTGTACTCCTCGCTGGTCGCGATCGATCCGCGAGGCGGGGGGGTGACCGCATATTACGGCGGGGAGGAAGGCGATGGCTTCGATCTGGCCGGTGGGCCGGCGTGGAACCCGGGCTCGGCCTTCAAACCTTTCACCATGCTGGCTGCGCTCAAGCAGGACATCGGCCTGAACTCCTTCTACAACGGCGATTCTCCCCTGGTCGTCGACGGGCTGTCCTATGCCAACTCGGAGAGTCGCAACTACCGCTCGCTGACGCTGCATGACGCGATGACCGAGTCGGTCAACACCGCCTTTGTGCGGCTGGCCCAGGAGGTGGGTGCGCAGGCGATCCGGGATGCCGCCGTTGCGGCCGGTATCCCGGAGCAGATCAACGGCAAGCGAGCCATGGCCGAGTTGGACAGCGGGCAGCCCGCGATCGGTATCACGCTGGGCCAGTACCCGGTACACACCATCGACATGGCCAGCGCCTACGCAACCTTCGCCGCTGACGGAATGCGACGCGACCAGTTCTTCGTCCGCGAGTACGTCACTGCCGAGGGCGAGATCAACTACAAGCACGTCGACGAGCCGAAACAGGCCTTCGACCCGAGGGACATCGAGCGCAACTCACGGTTGGCCCGCAACCTCACCGCGACGTTGATCGACGTCGCGAGTAGCTCGAAGATCCCCTTGGAGGGAGCCCGCCAGGTTGCCGCCAAGACCGGGACCCACCAGCTCGGCGACACCGGCGCCAACTCCGCCGCCTGGACTGTGGGTTACACCCCCTCGATCTCCACCGCGGTGTGGGTCGGCGATCCCGCCAACTCCGCGATCAAGAACGGGGACGGCAGCGACGTCTTCGGCCGAGGTCTGCCCGGAGCGGTCTGGCAGCGATTCATGAACACCTACCTCGCGGGCGCTCCGATGGAGACCTTCCCCGAGTTCAAGCTGATCGGCCCGGCGGCCCGGCCCGCCGTGCAGCCGGCTCCGCCGAGGCAGGCCACGCGCGAGCGCGTGCGGACCACGCAATCCGCCAAGCCCGAACCTGATTTCGACTCCTTCCCCATCCCGGCTGAGCCTGAGGAGGAGCCGAGCAAGCCGTCCTTGCGAGACTGCTTTCCGTTCGGATGTGACGACTCCCCGCCGGAGGAGGATGACGAGGGAGAGGATCGTTAACGGCGTTGCCGGTAGCTTCGTAGCGTCACCGCCGTGCTCCGTCGCCCTATGAATGCCGGCTCCGCCGGCGGGTGTCCGATTGCCGGCTCCGCCGGCGGGCGGATCGACGGGCGCTCCCTGACTCCGTCGCAGCGGGTGGTGCCCAGCTGGACCGATCCGGTTCCCCGGCTGGCCAGCCGGATCGTGGGTGGTCCGCTGGGCCGGCACGCCGTGTTGGGCCGGCACTGGTTCTGGAGCCCACTGCGGGTGGTGTTGCTCCTCGCGACGATCACGTTGACGCTCGGCTGGCTGGCGAAAGCGCCTTGCCTGCAGACCTATCCGGACAGTGCCGGCGTGCTGCAGGTGGACTGGCGCGACGGCCGGCAGTACCGGGCGATGTGCTACTCGGACACGGTCCCGCTCTACGCCGCAGAGCGGCTGGATCGCCCCGGGTTGGCAGGCCTGCCCTACGCCACCTCGTGGATCGAGAATCGGGGCGAGCCGGGCGAGCAGGTGCGGTATATGGAGTACCCGGTGATCACCGGCATGTACCAGTGGGTCGTCGCCAAGTTCGCGCAGTCGTGGCTGGCAGTGGCGGACCGCGGCTGGCTGCCCGGTTCGGCGCCTGCCGTCGTGTACTTCGACATCAGCGCGGTGTTGCTGGCCGTTGCGTGGCTGGTGACGGTGTGGGCGCTGGTGGCGCTGTCGGCGCGACGACCGTGGGATGCTGCGCTGGCGGCTTTGTCGCCCCTGGTGCTGGTACACGCGTTCACCAACTTCGATGCGCTGGCCACCGCGCTGGCCACGACGGGGCTACTGGCCTGGGCCCGGCGTCGTCCGGTGCTTGCTGGGGTGCTGCTCGGGCTGGGCGCAGCCACCAAGCTCTACCCGCTGTTCCTGCTGGGGCCGATCCTGCTGCTGTGCCTGCGAGCCGGCCGGCTGCGCGCCGGACTGCAGGCAACCGCTGCTGCGGCGTTGGCGTGGATGATCGTCAACCTTCCGGTTGCGATGCTGTTCCCGGCCGGATGGGCCGAGTTCATCCGGCTGTCTCAACGGCGCGGCGCCGACCCGGACTCCCTGTATACGGTGGTGTCCACCTTCACCGGCTGGCCTGGGTTCGCTGGGCCACTGCAACCCGGGCAGATCCCCGTTGTACTCAACGTGGTCAGCGCGGCCCTGTTTGTCCTGGCCTGCATGGGGATCGGCTGGGTGGCGCTGGCGGCGCCGCGCCGCCCACGGCTGGCCCAGCTGTGTTTTCTGGTGGTCTGTGCGTTTCTGCTCACTAATAAGGTATGGAGCCCGCAGTACTCGTTGTGGCTGGTCCCGCTCGCGGTGCTGGCGATCCCCCGGTGGAAGCCGGTGCTGGCCTGGATGGTGCTCGATGCGCTGGTCTGGGCGCCCCGGATGGCCTATTACCTTGGCGTGGATCGCCAGGGCCTACCCATCGAGCCATTCCTGGGCGCTGTGCTGCTGCGCGACGCCGCGGTGCTACTGCTGATGGCTCTGGCGCTGCGGCACATCTGGCGCCCATCCCACGACCCAGTCCGCGCCCCCAACGAAGACGACCCCCACGCCGGCGTCCTCGCCGATGCCCCCGACGCTCGCGTGCTACCCACCCCGACATGGAGACATAACGGGGTCACAACGACCCGATAACCCCGTTATGTCTCCATGTCGGGCTTATGGGCATTGGGCTTATGGGCATTGGGCTTATGGGCGCAGCTGCTCGCGGAGCCAGGCGATGTCTTCGGTCTGGGTGTCGGGGTCGGTCTCGAGGATGACGGTGGCGCCTGCTGCGGCGCACACCGCGACCAGCTGCTCGGCCTCGATGGTGCCTTGCCGCACTGGCGCGTGGCGGTCCCGCGCCGAACCGAACTCGTCACGGGAGTTGTTGCAGTGCACGAGGTCGATCCGGCCCGTGATGGCCGTGACCCGGTCCACTATGTCGACCAGGTCTTCCCCCGCGGCGAACGCGTGGCAGGTATCCAGGCAGAAGCCGACGTCGTAGTCACCGATCACGTCCCATAACCGGGCCAACGAATCGAACCGCCGCGCCATCGCGTTCTCTCCACCGGCGGTGTTCTCCACCAGGATCCGAGTGCCGAACCCGCCGTCGGCTGACTGCCGGGCGAACATCTTGCGCCAGTTGTCGATACCTTGGGCAGGGTCCTCACCCTGAGTGACATGGCCACCGTGCACCACTAATCCGTGTGCCCCGATCGTGGCAGCTGCGGCGGCGTGCTGAGCAACCAACTTGCGTGACGGAATGCGGATGCGATTGTTCAACGATGCCACGTTGATCACGTACGGCGAGTGCACATAGATCTCTAGGTCAGCAGAGCGCAACTGGGTGGCGTGGGGGTGCGCCGGGGGCGCCGTCCATGCCTGCGGATCTGCGAGGAAGAATTGCACCGCCGCCGCGTTGCGCTCCGTAGCGGCCTTGATCGGGTTGCGGTCGCTGACGTGGGCGCCGATGCGCATGGCGGCAGCGTAGACGCCGACGTCGCCAGACCGATCGGCGCACCCGGCAAGGACCACTGTGAGTGCACGGTGAGTGCACAGCGTAACCTCGATCTGCTGAAAGTGCTGGTCGCCGTCACAGTGAAGCTCTATGGTCGTTACTCTCACGACACAACCGGGTACTGAGCGACGCGGAGGGACCTATGGGTACACGGGCCAGAGTGACAACGGTTGCAGGAGCAGCCACGTTACTGTGCGCCGCGAGCGCGTTCGGCGTGGGCTTTACCGCCCTCGCTGCACCCTCCACCGTTTCAACCGAGGCGGCCCAGGCAGCAGCTCCATCACCGATGCTGGTGGGCGGCTGCGGGGATACGGTGCGTGGCGCTCCAGGACAGCGAGTAGGTGTGCGGTCGGCAAGCCTTCCTGTTGTCGACGTGGGCCGGGTGCCCTCCAACGGCTCGTCCACGCTCGACGCCAGGCCCGCGCTGCGCGAGATGGTGGGACCGGTGGCACCGGCGTGCACCATCACGGCTGAGGCCATTTCGCCACTCACCGCTCCTGTTGAGGCAATGATCAACCCCGCTCTGGCTCCGGCCAGGGATGCCCTCGGCGGCACGGTTCCGGCCCTGGGCCAGCCGTCGTCGCCCGGGGCGCCAGCCGCGCCGCCGCCTGCGGCGCCCGCGGATCAAGCGCAGCCGGCGGCGGGGCCGCCAGCATTGACCCCTGCGGGCTTCGGTCCGTACTTCGGGCCGATGTCACCGCCCTTCCCGTACGCGCTGGGCCTCTACAGCAGCGGATTGCCCCACTACAACTACGCTGAACTGCTGGCGA
>JBOHGX010000448.1:0-13765 GCA_050700255.1 Pseudonocardiaceae bacterium | reverse complement strand
GCTCGAACGAGCGAGGCGACGCCCGCTGTCGTGGAGGGTCAGCCTGTCGTGGAGGGTCAGCGCCTGAGTTCGTGCCCGGCCAATCGACGGTAACCTCTCGCGGTGAGGCGGCTCAAGGCGGCTTTGGTCAGCCCGAATACCACGCCCTGCAGCGCGCCTGCGACCAGCACCTCGCGGATGTTGCGGTCCAGCGCGGTCGGTTCGGGAGCTTCGTCTTCGCCGGCCACTGCGCGCCAGATTCGGGTCATTACAGCGCTGGCCAGCGCCCCACCCGCGATCCCGCTAGCCAGGCTCAAAGCCTCATAGGTCAGCTTGTTCTTGTTGAGGGAACTCACCGGCTGCGCACCCTCCGCAGGATGAGGGCCAGGGCAACCAGCGCGGCTCCGGCGCTCGCCAGCTTGGCCCACCGGTCCTTCGGGGTCCGGCTGACGGCCTCACGGGCCCGTTCGGCGGCTTCCACGGCCTGGTCGCGCAGCTCACTGCTGCGCACAGTGACCTGGTCGCGCAGCTCACCGCTGCGCTCGAGGACCCGCTCCTTCACCTCGTTGCCGCGCTCGACAGCCTGGTCACGTAGCTCACTGCCACGCTCCATGGCCTGATCACGCAACTCACTGCCACGCTCGATAGCCTCAACGCTGCGCTCGATGGCTTCTTCCTTCAGTTCATTACCGCGCTGCTTGGCTCGGGCTGGCACGTCGGCCTTGTGCGCCAGTGCTTGCACTGTCTCACCCAGCTCGCTGCGCAGTTCCTGGATCTCTTCCTGCAATTCCTGCTCGCTTCTGCCGCTCATCGGTGCATACTCTCCTTCACCGTCTCGATGTCGCGCTTCGTACTCTGTACGGCCTGCCCGGGCGCCACCGGCGCCGAGTTACGCACCTGCCCGATTCCCGCTGCGGCCAATGCCCCGGCAACCGCCAGCAGCACTATCCCCACCAGCAGCGCGGCCAGCCACGCGGCGACCACAGTGGCCAATCCAAGCACCGCGGCTCCGACCAGCGCACCGAGCCCTAGCAATGCCACGACCGCCCCGGCGCTGCCGATCCCGATCCCGACGCCGGCTTGGGTACCCTTGCGTTTCATTTCGGCGGTTGCCAGCGCCATCTCATCCCGCACCAACGCCGACACCTGAGCCGACATCCGCTCCACCAACTGGCTTACCGAGCTGTCAGTTGCGCCGGGATGCCCCTGCTCCTGAGCCACCATTGTTCCTCCTTGCCCCTTGCTTGCCCCCGCGCTTTGGCTTTCGCGGTACATATACCCGGTAGCGGCAGCGTTTACACACGGTGATCTTCCCTGCTTTCCAGTCATGAGGCTGCGCCCATCGGCGGTAGCGGAAGGTCGAGGAGGATTAGTCCCACCGGCCGCCGGGTAGGCCCCCTGATCCGGGAGACGCCGGGGAGGGTGGGAGCAGCCCCGACAACGCCGGGACGCATCAGTACTGCCAGAGGGTGCGGGTCCGGTCAGCGAGACGGGAAGGTGTACGAGAGGAATCAGTGTCTGACGCCCCATTAACGGACCACCAGCTCGAACCTGGCGGATACGGGCTGGGCGCGGCGCGCACCTGCCGCCTGTGGGTTGTAGGGAACTCTGGGCCGCTTTGTGTTCACCGGTCGGGAGGCCACGGTGAAGGTCAGCGGCCTAACCGTGGCGATGCCGCAGGGGTAGAGCTGGCCGCCTCACCCGTCGATCGAGTTCGTGATGAACGTGGGAACCGTCCGGTGTCGCCCTGGCCCGGTGCAGCCAGCACGGCGCAAGGGCAGGCGCGTCGTCTGCTGAGGGCATCGGCGCTTGGCGCTTGCCGCTGCCGCACTCGATGTCGTCGTGATGACCGATACCCGCACTTTGATTGCCGTCTGACCTGATTCCGCGAGTACCGTCTCGAGCGCACTGTCCGGGCCTGGAGGTGGTGGGGGGCTGGTCCCGATGAGCTGGCCCACGGCCGCTCCAACCGACTCCAACCCGTGAGATCCCGGGTGCTGTTGTATCCAAAGACGCGTAGTCCGGCGCGGGACGGAAGCTGCGGTCCTCCGCACCGTTCGACGACTGCGGTGGCGCTCGCCAACCAAAGCATTTTTGTCGCTAATCGAAAGTCAACTCGTCGCGTTTCGAATACAGGTGGCTCGCGGATCGAACGAAGGATGGTACGCTTGACTTGTGTCCCGTCTCACGTTCGTGCCCAGGCGTGCCGCCTTGGCCGTCGCCAAGGCGCTCGCCGACACCCGGGTGGTGCTGATCAACGGTGCTCGTCAGGTCGGCAAGAGCACCCTGGTACGGGCAGTCGCTGGGGACCGAGCCGCCGAATGGCGAGATCTCGATCTCCCCCAAGATCGGCAGTCGGCCCTGGAGGATCCAGTGGGGTTCGTCTCGTTCGACGAGCTCATGGTCATCGACGAGATCCAGCGGGCGCCTGAAATGCTGCTGGCCATCAAGGCAACGGTTGATGCCGACCCCCGGCCTGGCCGGTTCCTGCTCACCGGATCATCGCGCCTGCTGGGGCTTCGAGACCTTCCCGACACGCTGCCGGGCCGCATGGAGACCATCGAGTTGTGGCCGTTCTCCCAAGGTGAGATCGACAGCGCTTCCGATGCTTTCATCGACACGGTGTTCCGGCTCGGTCCTGCGATACGCCACGAATCGACCATCACCCGTGCCGACTACGCCGACCGCGTCGTGCGCGGCGGGCTGCCTGAGGCCGTCGCCCGCACCGACCCACGCCGCCGTGGACGATTCTTCGACGCCTATGTGCAGAACCTCATTGACCGAGACGTCAGGCAGTTGGCCAAGATCGAACGCGCCCCGGCGCTGACCACGCTCATCCGGCTGCTGGCCGCACGGTCGGGCCTGCTGGTCGCGCCCGGCAGTCTCGAATCGGAGCTGCAGATCTCGCGCCCCACCTTGGCGCGCTACATGAGTCTACTCGAAGAGGTTTTCTTGATCAAACGTGTGCCCGGCTGGTCACGCAACCTCGGTACCCGGGCCACCGGCGTCGCCAAGCTCCTTTTCGTTGACTCGGGAATAGCCGCCCGCCTGCTCGCGCTCGATGCTCACGCGTTGCGCCGTCCCGGCGCTCCGTTCGGGCCCCTGCTGGAAGGCTTCGTCGTCTCCGAGCTTGCCCGCCAGCTCACGTGGTCGCAGGAACTCGTCGACCTCTACCACTATCGTGACCACAACAAGGTAGAGGTCGATGCCGTACTGGAGAACCGTCAACGCCAGGTCGTCGGTATCGAGGTGAAGGCCGCATCAACAGTCAGATCCGAGGACTTCAGCGGACTGCGACGACTGGCTGACAAGCTGGGCGACGACTTCCTCGTGGGCATCGTCCTCTACACCGGCAACACGACGCTACCGTTCGGACCAAAACTGCGGGCGATACCAATTAGCGCCCTGTGGCAGCTCCGGAGTAACGAACCCTCAGATGGCGGCCCAGAACACGAATCGGTAGATCATGACAGCAGGCAACGATGACGGTCTGGGTGTCGTGGTCGAGGCGGTAGCGAATACGCCAGTCGGGATCACGGCGGGCCGAGTACTGACCGTCGTACTCATCACAAGCGGATGTCCCACGCGAAGTGAGTTGTCCAGTAGCGGCCCGGTGATGAGCTCGGCCACTGCCGTCGCTATCTTTTCCGGTAATCGGGAGAACTGCCCCCGGCGGAGACGAGTACGACCGGTTCGTGGCCAGGACGTACGAGTGCGACTAGACTCCCAGGCATTCGCCGCGCTCACCGCCTCGCCCGGCGCCCGCGCCTACTACGACCAGATCTGCGCGCGCGATCAGCCACAGAGCAGCGCTGCGTCAACTCGCCAACCGCCTCGTTGGCATCCTGCACGGTTGCCTCCGATAACGACCCGCTCGGCGTGGAGGGCTTCGCCACTCACACCCTGCCGTTGGACCAGGCGCCGCAGGCCTACGAGACGTTCCAGAAGAAGCAAGACGGCGCCATCAAGATCCTCCTACAGCCGTAACCCAGGATGCCTGCTCTCAACTACCCGCGCCCGGCACTACCTGCGCAGCGACGGTGCACGTCGTGAACTTGACCCCACCGACGTTGCAGTGAGCAGAGATGTCGGCCATGTCGAGTTCACGTACACAACCGGCCGTCACATCAACACCTGACGGACGCCGGTTTAACCCGCGCTGGCCTCCTTCCAGCACGGCATCACGCACGGTGCATGTCGTCGCATGAAATTGATGAAGTTGGGGAAGACTGGGGGTATGACTCCAAGCGGCAGTGACGGGAGCACGGTGGCTAGCCGGCCCGACACAACCGACCAGCGGCCGGGCCTCGGTACTGAGGCGGAGTCGCCGACACAGATCCCGGTGCAGGGATGGCGCGAGGTACTGCAACGCGCGGTCCACGATAGCCAAGAGCACAACATTTCCCTTCTGGCCGCTGGGGTGGCTTTCTACGCGTTTCTGGCGTTGTTCCCGGCGCTGATCTCACTGGTGACTCTGGTGGGGTTGGTGGCCGATCCAGTGCAGATCACCGCGCAGGTGCGTAGTTTCACGGTGGGGCTGCCGCGAGACTCCCAGCAGCTGATCTCCGATCAACTGGCCGCTATCACGGGCAGTAGCGGTGGGGCGCTGACGATCGGGCTGCTGGTCTCGCTGTTACTCGCGCTGTGGAGCGCGTCGAGTGGGACATCAAGCCTGATGACAGCAGTGAACCTGGCCTACGATGAGAAGGAGAAGCGCGGCTTCCTGAAACTCCGGGGGGTCGCGCTGCTGCTCACCCTCGGTGCGGTCGTGTTCCTGGTATCGACCCTGGCTTTGATCGCGGTGGTGCCGGTGGTGTTGCAGGCAGTACCGCTGGGACCGGTCGGCACGGTTCTCGCGCAAGTGTTGCGGTGGACGTTGCTGTTCATCCTGGTGGTTGTCGGGCTGGCGGTACTCTATCGGGTGGCTCCTGACCGCAATTCACCGAAGTTGCGCTGGGTGGCCCTGGGCAGCATGGTGGCGGCATTGCTGTGGTTGCTCGGCAGCGCGGGGTTCAGCCTCTACGTCAACTCATTCGGCAACTACAACAAAACCTATGGCGCGCTGGCCGGCGTGATCGTGCTGCTGCTGTGGCTGCTTTTGACTTGCTACGTTGTCCTCCTCGGAGCAGAGATCAACTCCGAGGCCGAGCGCCAGACCGCGCGCGATACCACCATCGGAGAGCCGCGGCCGATGGGGCAGCGCGGGGCGGTGGTTGCCGACACCATGCCGGGGCAGCGCGGTGGGTAATGCCGGTCACGCACAACGGTCCAGGCTCGCCACAGGCATCGCTGAGCTCGTTGAGTCGGCAGGATTGAAGGTTGCGGTGGCCGAGTCGCTGACCGGCGGGATGGTGGCCAGCGCGCTGGGCGAGTCGCCCGGGTCGAGCACCTGGTTTCGAGGAGCGGTGGTGGCCTATGCGAGTGAGGTCAAATACCAGCTACTCGACGTTCCTCCTGGGCCGGTAGTCTGTGCGGAAGCTGCCGCCTCGATGGCCGACGGGGTCCGGCGGCTGCTCGGAGCCGACATCGCCGTCGCGTTGACCGGGGCGGGAGGCCCGGGTGGCGGCCAGCCGCCCGGCACCGTGTTCCTCGCGCTGTCCGACGGCCTGCACACCCAGGTCGAGCACCACTTCTTCGACGACGATGATCCAGCCGAAGTATGTGACCGAACGGCCGCTGAGGCGGTCCAGATGCTCCTCAAATACCTCTCCAGACCCCCAGGAGACCAACTTCGTCCGCGCTGACGCAAGGATCAAGTGTTCACATCAACAGAGAGGTTGATCAGACATGACCGAAGAGGTAGGCACTGTTCGTTATGAAGTGCTGATAGAGGGAAAGATCCATCCATGGGCCAAGGACACCATCTCGGTCGCCGACATTCGTGAAATCGGCAACCTGCCCGCGAACGCGGCCGTCGTCGAGGACAATTTGCGCGACGGCACCGGACGTGCGCTGGGCGAAGACGAGACTCTGCATCCGGCCATGCTCGAGGAGGGCAAGGCGCCCACCAAGCGGGTCAACTTCAGGCGAGCCTGATCGGGCTGGCCCGCGCTGCTACCGCACGTAACAGCGCGGTGATGATCTGTAACATCGAAGGCCTTCCCGGCGACGCACGTCTGATATGCGGCAGCGGCACGACGCCAGGGCAGGGGCCTCACTTCGTTCGCTGGAGTGGGGCCTCTGCCGTGTAACGGGGGCTGGGCTTAACCAAGCGACGGGATGAGCACCCGGATCGGCGTTCCTCGGCGGACGAGGCAACGCCCAGTGGGTCGACGGCGCCCACTCCTCCGGCTGGCATCCGGACCATCTTCCGCTGGTTCTGGCCAGCGACCCGAGACTTCATCACCGCCCTGCCCGAGGGCTACCAGACCCGAATCGGGCAACGGGGACGAATGCTGTCCGGCGGTCAACGCCAGCGTCTGGCCATTGCCCGTGCCATGATCCGCAACGCACCGGTTTTGCTCCTCGACGAGCCCACCACCGGCCTGGACGCCGCCTCCGCCGAACGGATCATGGCGCCGATGCGCCGGCTGATGACCGGGCGGACCACGCTGGTCATCTCGCACCACCTGCTCACTGTGACCGAGGCAGATCAGATCTTGTTCCTCGCCGGCGGGCGGATCACCGGAGCCGGTACCCACAGCGAGCTACTGGCCACCAACTCCGGCTATGCCGACCTCTACCAGCTGCACCACGCACCGCCACCTGCGGCGGGAAGCACGATTGCTGCTCTCGCTGAGCCATCCCTCACCTCGTCCGCGGCTACGAATACCTGCAGTCCGAGGTAGGACAGGCATCGACCCGGACCTCGCCGCCGAGGTTGAGCGCCAGCCCCCCACGTCATCAAGACGCCACGACCCGACTGCGCCACCGACCGCTCAGCGCACCTGGACTGCTACGAGGCCTGGAGCGCCCAGCGCTACTGCCGCTGCTTCCCAACATCTCTGTTCGGCCCTGCGCTACCTGCACAGCCGCGGATACCTGCACCTCGACATCAAACCCAGCAATATCATCGCCAACCACGGTGTGGCTCGCCTGATCGACTTGAGCCTCGCCCATCCCCCCGGTCGGTGCCACAGCGGTATCGGAACACCCGGCTACATGTCCCCAGAGCAGGTCAGCGGCGGCAACCTCGGCCCCGCCGTCGACGTGTGGGGCCTTGGCCTGGTGCTCTATGAGGCCGCGACCGGAATCCAGCCCTTCGACATTCCGCACCGCTGCGCTTCGGCCGACTCGCACACGTCGACCCTGTCGCGCTGCGAGCTCCGGCTGACCCGACCCGCACCCAGAATCCGGGCGAGACGACGGCTGCCCGCTGACGTGGCGGAGGTCATCGACGCGTGCCTGGACCCCGGCCAACGGCCCACTCTGGACCGTCTCGCCGCAGCACTCGCAACGCTCACGGCCGGGACCGCAACACCATCCGACGGCAGCACATCCAGAAACGGAAACGGTAACGCCGCACCAACCACGTCGGCGACCCGTCGCTGACCGGCCATTCAGGTGACCTGCCATTCAGGTGATCTGACTGCCACGGCCGGTAACAGCGGCATGCCTCGGTGCGATGAACCGGTGGGAGAGTTGCTATAATGATCTTTTTCACCACTTTCGTCACATTGATTCGGCGACAGCAAGCGGGAGCGGAAAGGCGCCTGGGTTCCGCGGCGCAGGTAAAGGGCAACACGCTGCGCCTGCCGATCGGGACAGATGTGCAGATAGGCGACTACGTAGAGCAGTGCCTGCTCAACGATGAGCTACAGCTGATGTCTGTGATCGACGTCATCCATCCGTACATGTCGAGCGCCCGGACCGTGGACGATCACATCGAAGTCACCTGTGCGCCAAACCGGCGGGTTGCCACCGTGAAGGTCGCGACGCCGGCCCTACATCCCACGATGTCCGCCGCGCTCGCGCTGGTGGACGAGGGGCGCATGTCCGAGGCCGTCCTCGAGGCGTTGCGAGTGATCGAAGAGCAGGTCAAGTTTCTGACCGCAAGCCAAGACTCCGGACACGCGTTGATGGAGACGGTGTTCGGCGCGCGGCCGCCGCAACTCGACATCACAACAGTAAACGGCCCAGCGGCCGAGCGCGAGGGCTTCCGGCTCTTGTTCGCCGGCGCCGTGCTCGCGCTACGAGATCCGCACAGTACCAGTAGGGCTGTTGCTGCCACGGTGGACGAGACTTTGGAATACCTGGCAGTGGCCAGCATGCTGATGCGCCGGCTGGACCGTGCCAAGGACAGGTGAGGGTGATGCCACCTGATCAGTTCCAGCAGGCGTCCTCGAGTAATGCGCTGCGCGGCGTAAGCTCCTGGATCGGTATCTGGTGCGCTGCGGCCGCGGACGCGATCCGCCATGCTTGCATCCCGGTGACCGACAGCCCACCGCCGGGTTCGGCGAGCACCGTTGCACCCATGCCGGTCAGCACCCTGGTCAGCCCGCTGCGCCGTGGTGAGCGCACGAACACGTCACCCCACAAGCGGTGGGTCAGCTCCTGTGTGGAGCTCTCCGCTACCAGGCGGCCACGCCCGATGATCAGCAGCTGGTCTGCGGTCAACGCCATCTCACTGACGTGGTGGCTGGACACTAGGACCGTCCGATCCCCAGCGGCCAACGACCGCATCAGATCACCGGTCCACCGCATCTCCTCGGGGTCCAGACCGTGCATCGGCTCGTCGAACACCAGGACACCGGGGTCACCGAGCAGCGCGCCGGCGATCCCCAGCCGCCGCCGCATGCCGAGGGAGAGATCGCCGATCCGATTTCCGGCCATCGCCGAAAGCCCCACCTCCTCGAGCACCTCAGCCACCCGATGCCGGCCGATGCCATTGCTGCGCGCCAGGTACTGCAGGTGATCCACCGCACTGTGCCCGCTGTGCATCGCGTCCGCATCGAGCAGCGCCCCCACGGTCTGCGTCGGCGCTTCGATGGTAGCGGGGCGCCGCCCGTTCACCAGTGCTGTGCCCGACGTCGGAGCGTCCAAGCCGAGGATGATGCGCATTGTGGTCGACTTCCCCGAACCGTTCGGGCCGAGAAATCCGGTCACCACGCCTGGGCGGGCGGTAAACGACAGCCGGTTCAGCGCGCGCTTGTCTCCGTAGTCCTTAGTCAGCTCGCGTACCTCGATCATGCCAGCAATGCTGCCGCCTGTGGTGCGCCCATACATCGGAGCACAGTCCGGAGTTCAGATCGGACCCAGGTCCTATACGTAATATTTGGAGATTGCGACTACCGTGGTTGATGTGACCGAGCCCGCTGGGATCGATTCCGGCGTGTCGCCGCCTTGGTTTCGACACCGTACATGGCAACTGGTCGTGGTCGATCTGCTGCCGGCGGTGTGGATCACGGTGCTCACCGTCAACGCCACCCGCTACACTGCACTGGGCCTCTCCAGCGGCACAGTGGTCGTAGTCTGGCTGGTGGCACTTGCGGTCAGCGTTCCGCTTGTGGTGCGCAGGCGCAAACCCATTCCGGTGCTCGGCGTCGTTCTCACCTCGACGATCGTCGCCGTGTCGCTGGGCATGTCGGTTGCCGCAACCGGGTTGGCCGTCGCGGTCGCGCTCTATTCGGTCGCGCTGTCCGTGGGGCCGCGGCGCTCAGCCATCGCGCTCGGCGCAGCGCTGCTGGGGGTCACACCGGCAGCAGTGCTCACGGCAACCGTGCTGGATCCCCAATTCCTCGTTGTCCCACCGAACACGGATTCGTTCAATACCGATCTACTCAACTCGTTGAGTTTCTCGTGGTTCGCTATCGGCGTGGGCTGGACGCTTGGTCGTAGCGTCCGGGCGCGCCGCGAGTACGCTGGCCAGATCATCGAACACCGCGCGCAGAAGGCCGTCTCCGAGGCGCGGTTGCGGATCGCCAGGGAAATGCATGACGTGGTGGCACACAGCATGAGCGTGGTCGTGATGAAGGCCGCTGTGGCTAATCACGTGTACGACACGCGTCCGGAGGAGAGCCAAGAAGCGCTCGGCATCATCGAGTCCGTGAGCCGCGCCGCGCTCGCCGACATCCAGCGGGTGCTCGGCTCGTTGCGGTCGGCAGAGGAGGCCGACCTGGCACCTAGCCCCGGTCTCGACGAGCTACCGAGACTGATCGAGAACGCCCGACTCGCCGACGTCCAGGTCGAACTCGACCGTGGGAACATCCCAGAATTGCCTGCGGGAGTCCAACTCTCGGCGTACCGGATTGTGCAGGAAGCGCTGACCAACGTCATCAAACATGCCGCAGCACCGGCCCGATGTACCGTCCGCATCACGGCCGAGCCGGGTGAGCTGCATCTGGCGGTGATCGATGACGGCACACCCCGTCGCCCGGCCGGCGAGTCCGGGCACGGCTTGATCGGCATGCGGGAACGAGCCGCCCTCCACCACGGAACCCTGGTGGCGGGTCGTCAACCCAACGGCGGGTTCGCCGTGCACGCTCGCCTGCCGTATCAGGCCCCGGGACCCGCATGACCGCCGACGCACTTGGTCCCGCGGAGGCGGCATTGTGACCGCCGCGCCGGTCCGGGTACTGATCGTTGACGATCAAGCGCTGCTGCGGGGCAGCCTGCGGGTACTTCTCGAGACCGAGCCGGACCTTGTCGTCGTCGGCGAAGCGGGCACTGGCGCGGAGGCTGTCGATCTGGTGCAGGCGTGCAGCCCCGACGTGGTGCTGATGGATGTGCGCATGCCCGGCATGGACGGTATCGAGGCCACCAGAAGAATCACCGCACGCGAGCACACCCCGAGCATCCTGGTGCTCACGACGTTTGATCTGGACGAATACGTGTACTCCGCGCTGCGGGCCGGAGCCAGCGGCTTCCTGCTCAAGGACACCCCACCTGCTCAATTGTTGGACGCGGTACGAGTGGTGGCCTCCGGTGAGGCGCTACTCGCACCTACCGTCACCCGGCGGCTGATCGCCGAGTTCGTTCGACGCCCGGAGCCCGCCCGGTGTCCGGCCCGCACCCTGACCGGCATCACCGACCGGGAGCGTGAGGTGCTCACCCTCATCGCGCGCGGACTGTCCAACAGCGAGATCGAGGGCCATCTGCACCTGAGCCGGGGGACTGTCAAGACGCACATCGGCCGGTTGCTCGCCAAGCTCGACGCCAGGGACCGGGCGCAACTCGTGATCGTGGGATACGAGACCGGCTTGGTCGGCGCCATCCCCACGTAGCCGCTGATCTGTGACGAGCTCGTCGGCTGTGCGCCGGCGGTGCCGGCCGCGCTTGCGCTCAGCGAGCAGGTAGAGCACCGGTACCAGCACCAGGGTCAGCAGCGTAGAGCTGATCAGCCCGCCGATCACGACGATGGCCAGCGGCTGCGAGATGAACACCCCGCCGCCGGTGAGCCCGAGCGCCATCGGCAGCAGTGCGAACACGGTCGCCAGCGCGGTCATCAAGATGGGCCGTAGCCGCTGCGCAGCCCCCTCCACGACGGCATCGATCAGCTGGCGCCCGCGGTGGCGGTGCTGGTTGACCCGGTCGATGAGCACGATCGCGTTGGTCACCACAATCCCGACGAGCATGAGCATCCCGATCAGCGCCGGGACGTCGAGCGGGGTGCCGGTGAGCAGCAGCAAGCCGAGTGCACCGGTGGATGCGAACGGGATCGCGACGAGCAGCACCAGCGGCTGCAGCAGGCTGCGGAACGTCACCACCATGACCATGTAGACCACGGCGATTGCGACCAGCAGTGCCATCCCGAGCTGCGCGAATGCGTCGTTCAGATTGGCGCTGACACCACCGATCTCGGCGGTTACCCCGGCCGGGAGGGGCAGCCCGCTGAGCTTGGCCTGCAGCGCGGCGGTGACCGCGCCGAGGTCGTCGGCGGTCGGCCGTGCGGTGATCTGTGCGCTGCGGGATCCGTCGGTGTGACTGATGCTCGGTGGAGTGGTCGACTGTGTCACCGTCGCGACGTCAGACAGCTCCACGGTGCCGTCCGCGGTCGGCAGCTGCAGTTCCCGCAGATCTGCGAGGTCGGCGGGGGCCGTCCCGGTGCGCACCAGCACGGTTTGGTCCACCCCATCGATGGTCAGGGTGCCGGCGGTGCTGCCGCTGAGCGCCGTCGACACCGACTGCCCGATCTGCGCCTCGGTGAGCCCGTCTCGCGCGGCCTCCTCCCGGTCTACCGCGACCTGAATGATGGGCTGCGCAGCGGCGAGGTTGTTGCGCACGTCGGTGGCGCCGGGGATCGAAGCGACAGCCTGCTGCACCTGATCAGCGGCCTGCGCGAGCACTTCCCGATCCTCGGCGCGCACCACGACCAACAGCTGGTCACTGCCGCCCTGGCCGGCCTGTAAGGTCAGCGTGCCGACCTGGTCGGGTCCACCGAGCACGTCAAGGCGAGCGCGCAGGTCGTCGGACACTGCGGCGGCGTTCGCACCGGTGTCGAGGGTGATCGAGAACCGGGTGGCGCCGCTGGTAAGGCCGGGCGGGCCGAAGCCGGATGCGGCCTCCGGTGATCCGACCGTCACCTGGTAGCTCGCTATCCCTGGGGTCTCGGCCAGCACGCCCTCGACCCGCTTCGCCGCGGCGTCGGCCTGCGGCTGCCCGGTGCCGGGGGCCAGCTCCTGGCTCACCGACAGCGTGTCGCCGCCCGCGTCGCCGAGGAAGTTCGTGCCCAACTGAGGTGCCAGCGTCAGGGTGCCGAGCAGGATCGCCACCGCGACCACCAGCGACACCACCGGCCGGCGCAGCGCCAGCTGAAGCACCGGCAGGTAGCCCCGCTGCAGCACGGGGCGCGCCGATGGCGGCCCGTCGGCGTCGTTCTCCTCGGCATCGTCCCCGTCGGCATCCGCTAGGCGGGGTTGCGGGCTCCTCGGGCCGCGCAGCACTGCCGAGGCCAGCACCGGGACCACGGTCAGCGACACCAACAGCGACGCGAGCAGCGCCGCGGTCACGGTGACCGCGAAGGGCCGGAACAGCTCGCCGACCTGCGCGCCGACCAGCCCGATCGGGGCGAAGACGGCCACCGTCGTCACCGTCGACGCCGTGATGGCGCCGGCCACCTCGCCGACGGCGGTGACGATCGCGGCGCGCCGCGGACCGCCGTAGCCGATATGGCGCTTGATGTTCTCGATGACGACGATCGAGTCGTCGACGACCCGACCGATCGCCACCGTCAGCGCACCGAGAGTGAGGATGTTGAGCGTGTAGCCGCCCAGATAGAGCGCAGTCATCGCGATCAGCACGGACAGTGGGATCGACATCGCCGTCACCAGCGTCGCCCGGACCGACAGCAGGAAGCCCAGGATCACCAGCACGGCGAAGAGCAGCCCGAGAAGGCCCTCGGTGGTGAGGCCCTCGACCGACTGCTCGATGAACGGCGCCTGGTCCAGCACGACCGTGACTTGGGCATTCTGCGCGCTGCCGCCGAGCAGCTCGGTGATCCGGGGCAGCGTGTGCCGGATTTCGTCGGACACCGCGACGGTGTTGGCCTGCTCCTTCTTGGTCACCTCGATGCCGATGCTGGGCGCACCGTTGATGCGGGTGTAGCCGGTGATGGCGGCGGGCTCGGCGGTGATCTTCGCGATGTCACCGAGCCGCACCGGTGCCGTGCCGGGGGCGCCAGCGGCCAGCACGGTCCGGCTGGCCTTGGGTTCTACCTGCACCGAGCTGGAGTCGGCGGCGGAGGACGAAGTCGTGCTGGAGGCAGTGGTGCACAACGGAGGCTTGAGGAACGAAAGCTTGATGGGAAGCTTGGTCGGGCACTGAGGTGGCTCGGGGGGCGTAGTGGTGGGGGGAGGCGTACTGGGGGTAGTGGTGGGCGGGGGAGCGCTGGGGGTGGCAACGGGTGGGA
>JBOHGX010000447.1:0-1725 GCA_050700255.1 Pseudonocardiaceae bacterium | reverse complement strand
ACCGCGCTGGCCGGGCCGGTCCTGGCGCTGGTGCTGGTGCCGGCGCTGGTCCATTCGCTGGCCGAGCGCGGAGTGGCCGCATCCGGTCAACTGCTCAGCAGGGTCACCGGCTACCTGCTGTTCTGGGCGTCCATCGCCGCCGGCGCGGTGGTGCTGGCGTCTCCGCTGGTGGCGCTGGCCGTGACCGCCGGCATCCCGGATGACGCCACGCGCTGGCGGGCCTGGCAGCTGACCATCGTGATCGTGGTGTTCGTGGCGCCGCAGGTCCTCTGCTACACGCTGGCGGCGGTCGGCGCCGCGGTGCAGCAGGCCAGGGGTCGGTTCGCGCTGGCCTCCGCCGCACCCGCGCTGGAGAACCTCGGCCTGATCGCCACCATGGTCGTGTTCGCGCTATGGCACGGGACCGGTATGGAGGTGCTGGACGTCTCGCCCGGCATGCTGCTCGTGCTCGGGGTGGGCTCCACATTGTCCGTCGCGGTGCACGCGGTGGCACAGCTCATCGGGGCCTACCGGCTCGGGCTGCCGGTCCGAGTGCGCGGCGGTTGGCGGACAGATCCGGACGCGCGCGAGGTCACCCACCGGCTGCGCCGTTCGTTGATCGTGACGGCGTTCCCCGCATTTTCCATGTTCGTCATGCTGGCCGTCGCGGCTACGGTGCCCGGCGGGGTGTTCGTCTTCCAGGCCGCCCTGTCGATGTATTTCGTGATCGCCGCGCTCGGCGCCAGGGCCGTAACCGTGGCGACGCTGCCCGGTATGAGCGCTGCGGCGAAGGACGGCGATGTCGGCCGTTTCGGCGCGGCCTGGCGGCAGGCGCTGACCTACTCGGTGATCGCTAGCCTGCCCGGGCTGTGCCTGTTGCTCGCGTTCGCGGGGCCGGTGGCGTCCGCGCTGGCCAACGGCGAGCTGCACGAGCCGACCATCATACGGTGGCTGACCGCCTGTCTGGCGGTGTTCGCGGTCGCGCAGCTCGCCCACGCGGTCTACGAGGTATCTCGACAGGCGCTGTTCGCCCGGTTGGACACCAGCGGGCCGCGGCGGACCAGCACCGTGGTGATGGCGACACGAACAGTGGTTGCGCTGAGCGTCCTGCTCTTACCGGCGGACGGCTACCGGCTGATCGGGCTGTGCTGTGCAGTGCTGCTGGCCGACCTAGTGGCGTCCCTGATGACGCTATTCATGGTACGTACCGCGATCCGGCCGGAGCGCCTGCTCGACGCGCGCAATCTGGCCATCGTGGGGGCGGCCACGGTAGCCATGCTGCCGGCGTCCGCGTTCGGTTCCTGGATGGTTGCGCACCAGGTGCACGACCGGGTGCCACAGCTCGCGGTCGGCTTCGCGATGAGCGTGGTGGCCCTGGCCTGCTTCGGGCTGGTGTTGGCACTGCTGACCGGTCAGCTGCCAACCGTGATCGCTAAGGTGCGCGCCCGGTTAAGGGCCTGACGCCGGCGGCTACGGCCACACGTGCAGCGTTCTCCGTTTCCGGGGTTTCCGCGCGGTGATCAGTGCTGCCCGGAGGATCTTGTTGGCGACCTTGGCCGTCTCGAGTAGAAGTGGGAGCGGATCGCGGTCTGAGAAGAACGCCCCGGTGGGTACCCGTTTGGTCCGCAACGCGGCAAGCAGCGCGCGGCTGTCGAGGCGGCGGCGGCGTGCCGCGACGAGCACCGACCGCGGAAAGGCGGTCTCGTGAATCCAGATCGCCTCTCGGCTGGGTCGGCTCGGTGACGC
>JBOHGX010000446.1:0-1636 GCA_050700255.1 Pseudonocardiaceae bacterium | reverse complement strand
CTTGCGGGCAGTGCCGCATCGCGGCCCGCTGCCGGCGCTGCGCCGGTCCGCTGGCGCTGCCCGTCGGCGGCCAGCCCGCCTGCCGGTGGTGCGGCGTCGCCGAGGCCGGCTACCGGTGCCCGGTCTGCGGTTCGAGCCGGTTTCGCGCGATGGTGATCGGGGCCCGTCGCACTGCGGAGGAGCTTGGTCGCGCCTTCCCCGGTGTGCCATTGCTGACCTCCGGTGCGGACAGTTCTGACGGCAAGGTGCTGGCGGCTGTCCCGCCCGGGCCGGCACTGGTGGTCGCCACTCCTGGGGCCGAGCCGCTGGCCCAGTACGGGGCGGCGCTGTTGCTGGACGCCGCGGCGCTGCTGGCCCGTCCCGACCTGCGCGCGGCGGAGGAGGCACTGCGCCGGTGGATGACCGCGGCCGCGATGGTCGAGCCGGCTGCAGGCGGCGGCCGGGTGGTCGTGGTCGCCGAGGCATCGCTGCCCGCGGTGCAGGCCCTGATCCGCTGGGACCCGGCCGGGCATGCGAGCGCCGAGCTGATCGCCCGCACCGAGCTCGGCTTCCCCCCCGCGGTACGGATGGCGGCGGTCGATGGCAGCCCAGACACCCTGGCAGGTCTTGACGTGCCGGCCGGGGCTGAGGTGCTGGGTCCGGTGCCCGTGGCGGGGAAATCGGAGGGTGAGCGGGAGCGGTTGCTGATCCGGGTCCCTCGCGCCGAGGGATCCTCCCTGGCCACTGCATTAGCCGCGCTGCAGGCCGGGCGCAGCGCGCGCAAGCTACGCGACCCACTGCGCGTCGAGCTCGACCCAGTCGAGCTGGTCTAGTACAGGCACAAGGCATACTGCGCTGGTGGCTGTGCAACCCGTCCGGCTCTTCGGCGACCCGGTGCTGCGCGCCCGCGCAGCCGAGGTCGTCGACTTCGACAAGGAGCTGCGTAATCTCGTCCGCGATCTGCTGGAGACGATGGTCCAGGAGGGTGCAGCCGGGCTTGCTGCGCCCCAGCTGGGTGTGTCGCTACGGGTGTTCACCTACCGCTGTGACGACGTCGCCGGGGACGATCTCACCGGGCATCTGGTCAATCCCACCTTCGACGTACTGGGTGATGAGATGCAGGACGGACCGGAAGGCTGCCTGTCGATTCCCGGTCTGTCCTGGGATTGCCGGCGTCATCTGCGGGTCGTCGCCCGCGGGCTGGACCAGCACGGCGAGCCGATCGAAGTGCACGGCACCGAGCGGCTGGCCCGGGCGATCCAGCACGAGACCGACCATCTCGACGGCGTGCTGTTCATCGACCGGCTCGACCCCGAGATCCGCAAGCAGGCGATGCGAGAGATCCGGCAGGCACGCTGGTTCGGCAACCCCGAGCCCGTGGTCAAGGTCAGCCCGCACCCGATGCTCGGCAAGGCGCGCTGAGCGGTGCGGTTAGTCTTCGCCGGCACGCCTGAAGTGGCAGTGCCCTCGCTACAGGCGCTGCTGGACTCCGGCCGGCACGAGATCGCTGCGGTGCTGACCCGACCGGACGCGCCGGCTGGGCGGGGACAGCGGCCGGCCCGTTCCCCGGTGGGCGCCTTGGCCGACAAGGCGGGGTTGCAGGTGCTTACCCCGCGCCGTCTGACCGAACCGGACTTCCTTGCGCAGTTCTCGGCGC
>JBOHGX010000445.1:0-4321 GCA_050700255.1 Pseudonocardiaceae bacterium | reverse complement strand
CCTCGCAGAACTCATGCTGGACGTCGAAGCGTCAAGCGAGCAGGGCGATGACCCGGCGGCACCTGGGGTGCATCGGCGGCTGCCAACCGACAACCACCGACCAAACAAGGGTGCACCAGTGAGCGAGGGTAAATCTGTGCGCGCCACTGATCTGGCCCCCAGCCCACTGTTCCTCCTGCTGGTGGCCGCCACCGTGGCCGGCGGCGCGCTGGCAGCGATGACCACCGGTCCGGCCCGCACCGCCGGCGTCGTGCTGCTGGTGCTCGGCGGCTGGGCGGTAGCGCTGTGCCTGCACGAGTTCGGGCACGCGCTGACCGCCTACCGGGGCGGCGACCGTTCGGTGCGCGCCAAGGGTTACCTCACCCTCGACATCCGGCGCTACACCGACCCGGTGATGTCCCTCCTGCTGCCCTTGCTGCTGCTGGCCCTCGGTGGGATCCCGCTGCCCGGCGGCGCGGTGTGGATCAACCGCAACGCACTGCGCTCGCGGGCGATCGCCTCGGCGGTCTCGCTGGCCGGCCCGTTGACCAATCTGGTGCTGGGGGCCGTACTGATCACAGTGATCAGCATCGGCGCCTTCCCGGACGGGCTCGCCGCCGGGCTGTCCTACCTGGCCTTCGTGCAGGTGCTCGCGTTCGTGCTCAACATCCTGCCGATCCCGGGACTGGACGGGTTCGGCGCGGTGGAGCCCTACCTGCCCGAACAGGCTCGCCGCATCGCCAATACCGTCGGCCTGTACGCCATCGTGGCCCTCTTCTTGCTGATCATCACCGTGCCTGCGGTGGCCGACGCACTGTTCGGCGCCAGCTTCGCACTCTTCGCCGTGCTCGGCGGCGAGCCACTGGCAGCAGCTGCCGGCCTCCGGGAATTCCTGTTCTGGCGCTGATCGGTTACCGGCGCGGCGGATCAACGTCATAAACCGGCGTGGGTACTATCTGCATTGTCGGGGCAAAGGACGTGGGGATGGGTATAGCGGCTCGACTGGACAATTTCCAACGGCGCCATACCTGGTTGGGCTTCCCGGTGGCGGTGGTCTACAAGTTCATCGACGATCAGGGCGGCTACCTCGCTGTGCTGATCACCTACTACGGTTTCGCCTCGCTCTTTCCGCTGCTGCTGTTGCTGGTCAGTGTGCTGGGTTTCACGCTGGAAGGCGATCCCGCCCTGCAGCAGGCACTACTCGGCTCAGCGCTGCAGCAGTTTCCGATCATCGGCCCGCAACTGCAGCAGAACATCAGTACGATCCGCGGCAGCACCCTAGGTGTGGTCCTGGGCATCATCGGCGCGGTGTACGGAGGGCTGGGTGTCTCGGTGGCCATCCAGACCGCGCTGAACCGGGTGTGGGCAGTGCCACGCTATGCCCGTCCCGACCCGGTGGTGTCCCGACTACGTGGCCTGGTGCTGTTTGTCCTCCTCGGTACGGTCATTCTGATAACCACCGCGCTGTCCGCCCTCGGCCCGCTGGCTGCCGGCTTCGGCTACGGCATTGGCACGGGAGTCCGCGTAGCCGCGACCGTCGTCGCTATTGCGGCGAACGTAGCCGTTTTCCTGATCGCATTCCGGGTGCTGACCGCACGCGATGTTCGGCTGGCTGATCTGATGCCCGGAGCGATCGGTGCCGCGGTCGCCGTCCAGGCGCTGCAGACTGTGGGCACGTTCCTGGCCAGGCGCGGGCTCAACGGCGTATCGCAGCTCTACGGCGTGTTCGGACTGGTCCTCGGGTTGCTGGCCTGGCTGTACCTGCTGGCGATGATCCTGGTGTTGTGCGCCGAGATCAACGCGGTGCGGGCGCGACGGCTATGGCCCCGCAACCTGCTCACCCCCTTCATCGACGACGTGACGCTCACACCTGCAGACCAGGCTTCCTACCGCTTGTATGCGGACACCGAACGCTACAAACCCTTCGCGCGAGTGCGCACCACATTCGACCGCCCACCCACCCCGCCCGATCCGAAGTGACACATGGATGCATGTGGTAGTTCAGCAGGCCGCTGGAGCAACCATAAGCATCCATGTCGCACCGCGTGGATGTCGTCGTGAAGGTCGTGGTGCTGGCGGGGGGCGTTGGGGGTGCCCGGTTTCTGCTCGGGGTGAAGGCCGCGCTGGGCCTGCCAGCCGCCGGCGTCGATACTGTTCCCGCCGAGCACGAGATTACCGCGGTGGTGAACACCGGCGACGACATCTGGCTGCACGGTCTGCGGATCTGTCCGGATCTGGACACCTGTATGTACACCCTCGGCGGGGGAATCGACGCCGAGCGCGGCTGGGGCCGGGCCGGTGAGACCTGGGCCGTCAAAGCCGAACTGGACCGCTACAACGCCGATCCGGACTGGTTCGCGCTGGGCGACCGCGACCTGGCCACTCACCTGGTCCGCACCCGGATGTTGCGGGCAGGCTATCCGCTGTCCACGGTCACCGCGGCGCTGTGCCATCGGTGGCGCCCTGGGGTGCGGCTGCTGCCGGCCACCGATGACCGTTGTGAGACTCACGTGGTGGTGGCCGACTCGCAGGGCCGTCGCGCGTTGCACTTCCAGGAATGGTGGATCCGGCACCGCGCGGCACTGCCGGCCAGCGCTTTCGTGCCGGTGGGCGCCGACGACGCCGAGCCGGCGGTTGGGGTGTGCGACGCGATCGCCGAAGCGGATGCGGTCCTACTCGCGCCGTCCAATCCGGTCGTGTCGATCGGCAGCGTGCTTGCCATTCCGGGCATCCGGCAGGCTTTGCGCAGCACGCCCTGCCGGGTGATCGGGCTTTCTCCGATCGTCGAAGGCCGCGCGGTGCGCGGGATGGCACAAGCCTGCCTGGCCACCATCGGCGTGCCCTGCGACGCCGGTGCGGTCGGCAGGCACTACGGGGCCCGCGGCGAGGGCGGGATCCTGGATGGTTGGTTGGTGCACACCGGAGATGCCGCAACGGTTCCCCGGGTGCAGGTCCGGGAGGTACCGCTGCTGATGTCCGATGTGGCCGCAACCGCGGCGATGGCCCGGGCGGCCCTGGAGCTGGCCGTATGACCAAGCTGGCCGTATGACCGGCATGGGAGACCACGCCGCCCGGGGTGAGGTCCGGATCCTGCCGGTCCGCGGGCTGCCCGAGTTCCGGCCGGGCGACGACCTGGTCGCCGCGGTGGCCAGCGCAGCGGCGTGGCTGATCGACGGCGACGTCGTCGCCGTCACCAGCAAAGTGGTGTCCAAGGTGGAGGGACGGCTGTGCACGGTACCGGCCGACCCGCTGGCCAGGGACGCCGCCCGCCGCAAGCTGGTCACAGCCGAGGCTCGGCAGGTGCTCGCCCGCCGCGGCCGGACCCTGATCACGATGAACGCGCTGGGCGTGGTTCAGGCCGCATCGGGAGTGGACGCGTCCAACGTGGAGCGCGATGAGGTCGCGCTGCTACCCGTCGATCCGGATGCCAGCGCCGCGCGGCTGCGGGCCGGACTGGCCGCGGCGCTGGGCGTCGACGTCGCCGTGGTGATTACCGACACCATGGGTCGAGCGTGGCGAGTCGGGCAGATCGACGCGGCGATCGGGGCCGCCGGGCTCAGCGTGCTGCACCGCTACGCAGGCACCGTCGACCGGCACGGCAACGAGCTGGTCAGCACCGAGGTGGCAGTCGCCGACGAGGTCGCTGCGGCTGCCGACCTGGTCAAGGGCAAGCTGGGCGGGGTGCCGGTGGCGGTGCTGCGCGGGTTGTCGCGCGACGATGACGGCAGCACCGCGGCGGATCTGATCCGCCCTGTGGCCGAGGATCTGTTCTGGCTGGGGACAGACCAGGCCATCGAGCAGGGGCGCGCACTGGGCCGGGCCGAGGCGGTGCTGTTGCGCCGATCGGTTCGTTCGTTTCGCGCCGAGCCGGTGGACCCGGAGATGCTGCGCCGCGCGGTGGGGGTGGCGCTGAGCGCGCCGGCGCCGCACCACACCCGGCCGGTTCGCTTCGTCTGGCTGACCGATCGACACCGGCGGCGACGCCTGCTCGACGCGATGGCCCAGGCGTGGCGTGGCGACCTGCGCCGCGACGGGCTGGCTGAGGACGACATCGAGCGCCGGGTCCACCGTGGGAATCTGCTGCGCGACGCACCGGAGGTGCTGGTGCCGGTCGCAGTACCCGACGGCGCGCACACCTATCCCGATGCACGTAGGCGAGCCGCGGAGGAGACGATGTTCACCGTGGCCGCTGGTGCCGCCGTGCAGGGACTGCTGGTGGCGCTGGCCGCCGAAGGGCTGGGCTCATGCTGGATCGGCTCGACGTTGTTCTGCCCGGACCTGGTCCGCGCCGAGCTCGACCTGCCGCCGGACTGGCGGCCGCTCGGCGCGATCGCCGTCGGCT
>JBOHGX010000444.1:0-40271 GCA_050700255.1 Pseudonocardiaceae bacterium | reverse complement strand
GCAACCACCTCGGCCACTGCCTCCGTGAACCCAGCCGCGAACGCCGCCTCGAACCCCGCAAGCTCTGCCATAGCACAACACTAGAGATCAAACACACTCAAACAGACGTAATTGACCTGCGAGCCCTAAGCGAGCATCGGCGAGCAGGCCGACCGGTGCCCCACCCTGCGACACGACCGCCAGTGCCTCCGCCGCGACCTAACCCTGTGTCACTGTCCGTGAGCTCTGGGGAAGAGCTGTCACAGCGTGCGGACGTGCCGCTGATGGCAACTTCTCGCTCAAAGTTGCCGTCTCTGGCACGTCCCCAATGGAACCACATACCTCCCCGTGGAGGCTGGAGGAGCTGATGGGTCAAGCGGCCACCTCGACGATCGTCTGTTGCCGCTGCGCCGCCCGGGCTACGGCTCGTCGATGCGGCGCCGATCGCGGGCCTCCGGAACTGAGCCGTCAGCGGTGAGATCGTCCGGCAGAATTGCTTGCTTGCCGCTTCCACCAGATGGCGAACCCGGACCTCGTCGTCAGACGGCATACAGCACACGCCCCCGCGACCGGACGTCGTAGGTCCGAAGCTCTACCTCCCGCCCGAGGACAGCGCCGAGCTCCAGTTCCAGCTCTGCCATGCTGAGCAGGCCAGGTGTCGGCCCTCCACGAACTCCACGAGCAGGTCGATGTCACTATCTGGAGTGTCTTCTCCACGGAGCACCGAGCCGAACAACGCCAGACGTCGGATTCCATGGCGCATCGTGAAGTCGTGCAGGAAATCTCCTGCGTTCTCAAGGTTCGCCGGTGCCATGACGCCCATTATGCCCCCGGCCTCCGCGAGATCGATGACCACCAGATGCTCATCTCCGCGGGCGTGATCACCATCGTGGTCTGGAGACGTGCCTGCGAACCGCCAAGAGTCAGTTTCGGACCTTGGCTCACGTTCACGATTCGGCCTTCCAGGTCAGCACCTCGTTGAGGACAGTGAGCGCGCTGCCATTCACCCGACGTTCCACTAGCCCATTGCCTGGAACGATCAGCGACGAGGTCCGCTTGCGCCAAGCGAAACAGTCGCGACTGAATCCCTCGATGTGGATGAGGTCCGCCCACTTCCCGCTCACTCGGTTTCCCACCAGCGGGCCATCCTCGCCCGGTGCGGCTCGCTGGAACTGGAAGCCGCGCAGCGGCCACGGCCGGCCTCAGCCGTCGCTCATCCCAGCCATTCCGTCAGCGTGTCGCGGAGGGTGGTGGCTCCGTTCTCGTCGAGCGAGATCACGCAGCAGCCCGTGACGTGAGGATCGAGCACGATCGCCCCATCGCGCTTACCCACCATGAGGTTGGTGTAGCCCACCGAACCCCGGTGCAGCTCACACGTTGCGGGTATCGCCCTGCGACGGTCGCCGCTCGGGTGGCCGGCATGGTCGTGCATTTCCGCACTGGTCACCCCGACCTCCGAAGCTGGCATGCATCGGTCGTTCGGGCTGTTGTGGCCATGACGGGTCTCCCATCAGGAGCTGCTCGCTCGTACGTTTGACACCGGCCGGCCGTCGCTCGGCGGCGTCGGAATCACTGCGGCTGGCCAGGACACCCCAACTATACAAGACGCGGTGAATGTTTAGTCAAGGGTCGGACTATGGCTAAGTCTCAGGAGGGACTTACGAGGGCAGGCTGCGGTAGTCAGCCGCGATCCCCCGCAGCACAGTCAGCGCTGCATCGTCGTAGCTCGCCAAGGCTGCAAGGTCGGCGAACAGACGCACGTAGGACGCCACGTCAGGCGGGTCAGTGAGAAAAGTGGTCCCTGCGTCAGTGCCGACGATGACGGCCCGCTCGTCGTACAGGTCAAACCCGGCAATCGGAGCTACGTCTACGGCGGTGGTCCACGGGATGACCCCGACACGAACATTGGGCTGATCGGCGATGCGGGCGATGTGGTCGAGTTGGGCTGCCATGAATTGCGGCGAGCCGATCTGCCACCGCAGTGGCCCCTCGGCGAGCAGGAAGGTGAACGACCGGCCTGGCTCGGTGAGTAGCGCTTGCCGCGCCATGCGCCGGTCCACCGCCATTCTTACCTCGTCAGCTGACAGGTCGCCGCCAGCCGAGAAGATCACGCGGGCGTAGTCGGGAAGTTGCAACAGCCCGGACACCACAGCGGGGTGGAAGTGCCGCACAGTGACGGAGGTCCGCTCGATCCGGCTGATACGGCCCTGCATCCGCGACGCCCCCCGCTGGATGACCACCCTGGCCGCTGGCCTGACGTCCTCCCGCAAGTCACGCGATATCCGCACAAGCCGTTGCCGCTCGGCCGTCGTGGACCCGTACACGCGACACAGCGCGTCGACAGTCTCTGGAGTGGGAACGAACCGGCCATTCTCGAACCGGCTGATGCTCGCTTGGGTATGGCCGATGCGCTGGCCAGCTGCTACGCCGGAAAGCCCGGCGGCCTTCCGCAACTTCCGCAGCGCCTGCGACAACTCATCCTGACGTCCCGGTCGGTTAGGCACTTGCCGTTTTCAGCCATGCTGCCCGGTGGTACTCGGGATGCCGATCCCACCACTGCGTGAACGGCTCCGCAGCGGCCCACACCGCGTCCCGGCACACAACCCAGCGGCCGGCGTCGGGGCCCTCCGCGGTCTGTCCGTGCCGGAACCGGCCGGTGTGGTCGTAGCACATCACCACGGCTCGAGAGCGGTCCAGTAGCCAGAATTCCTCCCCGATCAGCCCCGCTGGCGAGTCCTGCTCGACGAGGTCCAGCACCCGAATGTCCTCGCCCGCATCGACGCTGTGGGGGTAAGCCCACTCGCATTCGTAAGACACGTACCTGCTTGGTGGCCCGTACAGCACGCGGACCCGACGTACAGCCCGACCACCTCGGCACTGGTCGCGCAGCCATTCCCGCCACGGCCCCACGACGGCCGGGTGGGGGTGTGCCTCACCCGCCAGGTAGCGAGCGAAGTCACCGCCGTCGCTGGGCACTTCGTACTGGTCGCGAACCTCCTGCCGGAACGCCTCGGAATCGAAGCAGTCGGTGTAGTCATCGAGGTCAGCCTCGTCGAGCAGCACAGTCACAACTGGGACCGCAGCGAATCCGAGATCTCAACCGCGTATTCGTCGTCGGCCACGTCCCCGACTTCGGCCAGTAACGCCGGATCGGTGATTCCCACGATGATCCGTGTTCCCTGCGGCGTGACGCTACTGACTCTCGGGCAGGTCTTGCCGTTCCCGCAGACCTCGCTCACCCACGTCAGCTTGATCCTCATGATCGGTTCCCCTCCGAGCGGCAGCGTCTTGGCAACGAGTGTCCTCCCGACATGCCGATGTAGTCAACGAGACAGTAATGTATAGTCCCAGCTCGAAGAGGCGGCCATGCTGAGCAGGCCAGGTGTCCGGCCCCGACCCTTGCTCGCGTTCACGATGCGGCCTTCCAGGTCAACACCTCGTTGAGGACGGTGAGCGCGCTGCCATTCACCCGACGTTCCACTAGCCCATTGCCTGGAACGATCAGCGACGATGTCCGCTTACGCCACGGGACTCGGCTCACCTGCTCTCCGAGCTGCCTCGCTAGCCGGGAGCGCCACCCCGACCTCCGCGAGGGGCCACCTATCTTCGCTCGTCGAACCCCGGAGGACCCAATGACGCTTGATGAGTTCGATGCGCTCTTCGACCGATTCGAGGTCTCGGCGTTTCACCTGGAGACGCATCAGGACTACGCGATTGAGGAGGAGGACAAACGCCTGCGCGCCTTCCGCGAGGGCTTACCCCGCCCGGAGCGCAGCGTGCGGACCAGCCCGTGGCTGCGCCGCGTCGCCGTCACCACAGCGGCGGGCAGGCGCTGGGGCCGGGTGCACATCATCGAGCACCCGATCTCGGAGTACCTGCGCTACCAGCTCGTCGGCTACCTGGAGTCCCAGGCGGTTGGCGAGGAGATCCGCTTAGCCGACCGCGGCGAACACCCCGAGCTCACGGCGCTCGGGCCGGACTCCTGGGTGTTCGACGCCGGCACCGAGCAGGCATTCGGGGTGCTGCTGCACTTCGACGATGCCGGTCACCTCCTCGACATCGATGCCGTGGACGACTCAGCTGGCGTAGCGGAGCTGGAGCGGCAGCGAGAGATCGCCTTGGCGCACTCGATGAGCCTCGCGGAGTATCTGGCCATTCACCGAGCAAGATGACCTCGTGAGCGTTGGAGGCGGCCCGTCGCTGGCACAGCAGCAGCTGGCTGGTGAACTAGCCCGACTGCGCAGCCTCGCTGGACTCGACCAGCGACAGATCGCCGCCCACGCTGGGATCAGCCAAGCAACCGTGTCCCGCATCGAGCGCGCCCTGAAGCTGCCCACCCTGTCGAACGTCATCGCCTGGGTGAACGCGTGCGGTGCCACTGCCGACGTGGTTGAGCGCATTACGACGCTGACCGAGGCGGCACACACACAGGTCGAGACATGGCGGGAGCTGGCCTCCCGATCACCGCACCTGCAGGATGCCGTGCGGGCCAACGAAGCGACCGCAGCCAGGCTGCGCGCATACTCACCGACTGTAGTGCCGGGTCTGTTGCAGACCGCCGCCTACGCCCGCCGGACGCTGGCGCTGACCGACGCCACCGGCCAGCTGGATGTCGCGGCTGGAGTGGAGGGACGGCTGCGCCGACAGGAGGCACTGCACGATCCGATACGCCATTTCGAGTTTCTCATCACCGAGACGGCGCTGCGCCTGACGCTCGGGACGCCGGCAGGCCACGCCGCGCAGCTCGACCGGATCGTCTCGTTGTCCACCCTGGACAACATATCGGTCGGAGTCCTGCCCGACGGCGGCTCGCCCGCTGCGCTGCCATTCCATGGTTTTGTGATCTACGACGACCGAGGTGAGGGAGATCCATTCGTCACAGTGGAGATGGTCCACGGTTACGCGACCATCACAGAGCCACGCGACGTTGCGCTGTACCGGGAGGTGTTCGGACGCCTGCGCGACGCTGCGGCCATAAGTGCTGACGCGGTGGCTCTGATCCAGCGCATCGCAGTCGAGTTGCGTCGAGACGCTCGCGGCTAGCGTTAGTGAGCTTGTCGCCGCGCTGACCCGACGTTGACGCATCACAGCAGCGCCTCTTGCTCGCCAGCGGACTTGCGGGCGCTCTTCTTCTTGTCGTGCAGACCCTGGGTGACCTCTTCGGCGTACCGCTCGTGGTTGAGTTCGAGCAAGCTGTCCAAGATCTCCTGCTGCGCGGCGGGGCCGACAGTGTAGCGGATCTCCCGGCCGACCTTGTGGAAGCCGTGGTCTAGGCCGCCAACCTCTTCGATGCGATCCTCCCAGTTGTAGGCACGGATGGTGGCCTCGTCGATAACCCGGTGAATGCGCCGCAGCTCCTCGATGTCCTCGTCGGTGCACGCTCGGTCGAAGACCAGGTTGTAGGTCTTGGTCAGCCCGGAGTCGCGTGACAGCATGACGTCCCGCCGGAATATGTCGGCCTGTCGCCGAGCTCACGCATCTCCCCGGTGAACTCAGGCAGCGGAAAAGTCTCAAAAACGTCAGTCGGCGAGTAATTTGGCGCATTTCCTACACCTCTTGTAGATGTCTTGTCTAACGTCCAGAGGTAGTGCAGTGCACTTGACAGGAGTGCGAGCATTGCCGCATCACTCGACGTGAAAACGCACAGCTTATGCGAGAAAACTTGACCAGTTTTGACCATCGCAGGCAGCATCGTTTTACTAACGATCGTTATTGCGATAACGCGATCCAGGCATGACGAAGACTCTACTAGCCCTCTGCGGTACTCGGAATATCTCCACCATCTTTCCCTGCGAGACTTCACAGGATTCGATTCGCGTTCCGGTTTTACAAGGCTCCGTACTTGTTCGTAGCACTCCGAGTATGCTTTTGCTTGCTCTTCGGACCAATTGTGGACGTTGATTACCCAGCGACTGGCAGTACAGCTAGAACTCGAGTTCAAATTCTCTCCGCCAAGGAAGGGGAACAGCACATCGGAATTCCGCGGATCCTTCTCGATTAGCATTGAGGCGCGCGCCGGTTCAACGATGAATCCACGTCCGAGTATATTCGTTCCCTGGAATGCGAGCGCGGAGTTAGCCTTGAGTCGTTCAGGGTTCCCCGTGGTGCGCGATGCTGGATCGAGGGAGGTTGTGATTTCTGTTACGACCTGCCCATCAGCGATCCTTATTGCATTTTCGCCAAGCTGGGCGCGACTAGTCCAAATTGCACAATACTCAAGCAGCGCACCCTTTGACGGCCATGGCTTGCTCTTGATTGATTGGCGGATGATGGCACCATCAGACACGACTTGCTCGATACCGACGTCACGGGTATCTCCTTGCGCCAACGTGTTGGTCGCGATCAATCCTGCCTGGCCGTACTCATTGAGAATCACATGGGCGAGCAACGCGAAATATGCGATCAAGTCGCCAGTTCCGCGCGTTCCTCTGACGCCCCGTGCGAGGTAGTTAACGAGTAGGTCCTTGTAGGCCGTACCCAGCACATCTCTCGACTTCAGCCCGCCCAAGAACGGCGGATTACCGATTACCGCGTTGAAGCCGCCGTTCTCGAAGACCTCAGGGAAAACCAGTGGCCAGTGGAGGGGTTCGCGGCGGAAGGCGCCGTCGGGGAGGTCGGTATCCAACCACTCTCGGGCCTGCTGGCGGGCGTCCATCTCCGCGGTCTCGATGCGGCGGGAGTAGTCGGCGGCGACCCGAGAGCCGTCGCGCAGGCCGCGGTCGCCGCGGCCTGCGTGGGCAAGGGCGGCACCCACCGTCAGGTCTGCGAACAGTCGGGCGCGGCCGGTTTGCAGCTCCACGTCGGCCAGCACGGAACGCTTGCGAACCAGGCCGTCAATCGTGGACCCATCGATGTCGGCGAGCTTGCGGCGTGCGACCGCCACCTCGGCGACCAGCTCGCGTACCCCGGCGGTGAAGTCCACCAATCCGCGCTCGTGGATCGCGCGGCCTTTTTTCGGGTTCATGTGCATGTACTCGAGCTGTTCGAGCGAGGTGATGCCGAGCAGGGAGTCGCCTGCGGCGAGGCGGTCGTCCAGGAAGGTGAATGGCCGCTTAGGGTCCATCGACACCAGCCACAGCGACAGTTTGGCCATCTCTACGGCCATCGGGTTGATGTCGACGCCGTAGAGGCAGTGCTCGATGATCTGCCGCCGCGCCTCGATCACCACCGGGTCGTCGTCGGCGGTGCTGTTGTCCTGCGGGTGGGCGTAGTCCCGGACTCGCTCGTCGCCTTCGCGGGTCCAGGCCTCGATCAGCTTGTCGCCCAGGTACCGGGCCGCTGCCACCAGGAATGCGGCTGAGCCCATTGCGATGTCGGCGACTTTGAGGGCCAGGATTTCCGTGCTGGACTTCGGCTGCCACTCGTTCTCGTCGGCTGTCTGCAGCGGACCGACCGAATACACGAGCGGTTGCAGCGCGCCCTCTACCACCTGCTCGGCGAGGAACCTTGGCGTGTAATGCGTGCCGGTGTTCTTGCGCAGCGGCGATTCCGTGACGTACAGCTCGCCCGGCATCACCACCACCGGCAGGCCACGCAGATCGGTGCGGATCAGGCCGTAGAAGGTCAGCAACCGCTCGGCCAGCGGATAGTCACCGCGGACGACGGCGAGCAGCTTCTTGCGTGCTCCCTCTTTCTCCGCACCGGCGAGTGGCGAGAGCTTCTTCGCCAGCGCCGTTACCGAGCCGATCTTCGAGTCTTTGTACTCGTCGGCGATCGTCGCGGCCAGGGACGGCAGGTCGGGGCACCGGGCGGCGAGCGATTCCAGGTCGCGGAGGCGGACCTCTTCTTCCAAGCCCTGCTTGCCGATCAGGCCGACCACGATGTCGTCGGCGCGGAAACCGTCGTAGGACAGCAGGCCCTCGTAGACGTAGCCGATCTGTTCGACGTCCAGCGTGCGGAATGACAGGGTGCGCCGCTCTCTGGACCGGCCGGTGCCGATCTCGACGTACTGCACCGCGCGCAGCATGTGCAGCACGGTCCGGTCGTCGATGTGCAGCGGCAGCCACGGGAACTCGTCCGGGTTGAACAGGGACCCGTCGTGCGCGTACATCGTCAACCGCGGGTGCGCTACGCCCCGGTACACCGCGTCGAACAGCGCCAAGAGCCGGTACCAGGCGGTGACGGTGTGCTCCAGGTCGTCCTCGCTGCCTTCCAGCGCGCGCCGCTCCAGCTCGGCGCACAACCGGCCGGCCGAATATGCCTTCGCGTACAGCTCGTTGTCCGAGGGCAGCAGGCCGCGTTCCTCGGCGAAGAGCAGGAAGACGATCCGCATCATCACCGACACCGCGCCGCGGTACACGTCGTGCGCGTCGACGTGCTGCAGGCCCGGCTCGCCGCGCTTGCGCAGCTCGGTGTCCGCGCGGCCGATTGCGGCCACCAGCAACTCCACCGCCTGGCGCACCTGTACACCGAGCGCTTCGGTGATCTCCTCCTGGGAGTCCAGGCTTCGGCGCAGCAGCGGGACCAGCTTCTCCTCGTCCGGCACGGCGAAGAACCGCGTGCGGCACAGCAGGGAGGCGAAGGCGCGCACCACATCGCGCTCGGCGGTCTCCGGCCAGGCGACCGCGTCGAATACCGCGGTGGTGGTCACCCCGCCGCGGGGAGCCCACACCAGCGCCCACCACCGGCCGTCGGTGGCCAGACCCAGCTCGATGTCGTGGTGCCGGCAGAGCTTCGCGAGCCGGTCCACCGGGGTGGCCGCCCACGCCTCGCCCTTGATCCGCGCGGTGGGCTGCGCGCCCGGCTGGCACACCACACCCAGCAGCCGCGTGGCGCGAGGCTTGACGTCCTCGTCGGGTTCGACCAGCGCGAACGAGGGCACGATCTGGGTGTCGTGCTCGGGCACGTCCATCGTCAGCGTGTCGAGCCCACCAGAGTGCAGCGTGTTCCCCCAGCCGAGCAGTTCGCCCAGCACGTAGTCGATCCACACTCGTTGGCCCGCGGCGGGGTCCACCTGCCACGTGGTGTGCTCCAGGCGCAATCGCTCCCTGGCCGGCTTGTCCAGGGGATCCAGCGTGGGCCAGGTCGAGCGCAGCACCGGTAGCGACAGGAATGGGCCGCTGACCTCGATGAGGCTCAGCCAGTTGCGGTGCTGCTCGGCGCTGTCCGGCGCATGCGAGCGGCGGGCGCCGTAGGTGCTCATTGGGTGGCGGGGCATTTGCGGGAGTTCCTCGTCTTCGGGGCTGTGGCCGCTCACGCCGTCCTCCAGGGGACTTGCCCCGCAGCCGGACGCCGTCAGCCCAACCTACGGCCAGCCGTGGGACCGCCGAGTCGCGCCACTGGAGTGGTAACTCGAACGTCCATGTGTCCCGCCTCCACCAAACAGCGCCCTGGGTTGGAAAACGGCGACGGGATAGCTCAGCGCCACGCCGCGCTTGCCCGTCCCGCCGGCGCCAGGCCGCGTGCGCGATACTGCGGCTATGACCGCGGCAACGACAAGGATCGAGCGTTCCGGGCCGGCGATCCGCGCAGTGCTGGCCGAGGTGGCACCGGCGGAGTGCGGTCGGTTCGAGGCCGAGTTCGCCGAGGCGCTGGCCCGGGCCGGGACCAAGTTCGATCTCGCGCCGGCCGATGCGGTGCTGGACCGCTGGTGGGGTGTCGCGGTGATGCGGGCGAACCCGCTGTCCGAACGGGAGCAGGCGCAGGTTGCCCGGGCTCGGGCGGGAGATTTCACTGGGCTGTGGGAGCGCGACAACGCCGGGACCTGGGTGCAGCTGTAGCCGATTCCGTGCTGGTGAGGTCGAGCCGGGTGGTCATGTCGAGCAGGAAGCGGCCGTAGGGGTGAAGCTCATCGGGTGGCCTCGCGCTTGGGCACGACGAACACCACGGCCACGGGGAACCGATGCGGCTCCTGCTGGCGGTAGCGGGCCGCGATCGCCTCCAGCTCGCGATCGCGTTCGGTGGCGAGAGTGGCCAGCCGCACCTCCCACGCCTGACGGTCGCGCCGGTACTGGGCGCGCTCGTCTTTGGTCTTCTCCACGTCGGCGACGCTGAACAGCGCGGTCTCCTCGTCATCGGCGTCGTGGGCCAGCGCGGAACGCAATGTCGCGGAGAACTGCTCGATCACCGAGGTGATCCGCTTGCGTTCCTCCTCCTCCCGCTGTTCGAGCTTCCTGCGCAGCGACTCCAGCCGGGTGTTGGTGCGCCAGTCGATGGCGGTCAGCAGGCCGTCGGAGATCCTCGGCCACCGCGAGGTGATCCGCTGCCACACCGGGTCCGACACCGGCATACCGGAGGTCAACGCGCGGTCGAGGATCCCGCCGAGCACGGTCAGGTTCTCCAGCCGGCGGAAGCGGCCAACCGGTGCCCACCCACCGGCATAGAGCACCTCCTCGTGCAGCCGCACACCGTCCGCCCCGACCAGCACGAACCGCGAGTAGGCGCCGACCAGCACGCCCTCCAGCGCGGGGTCATCGCTCACCACGGCCGTCACCCGGCGCAGGCCGATCTGCTCGTTCGACACCGCCGCGCGCAGCAGCCGAGTCGACATGGCGACCAGGGGATGGTTGAGGTGCGCCAGCACCACATCGTCGCGGCCCTTGGCCACCTCGGGGTCGAAGGTCACCGGCAGTTGGCGGGGCGGCTCATCGCGGCGACGGTCGCCGTCACGCTGGAACTTCTCGGTCAGCCCCTCGGCCACCCTCGCCCACGACCCGGTCAGCGTCGGCACATCGAACATGCCCTCGGCGAGGTGTTTCTCGTCCCGGTGCGGGCTCAGCGGAAGCTGGCGGGCGAGGTTCAGTGCGGTGTCCACCACCCGTTTGATCCTGGGCGGGGTGATCGCCAGCTCCTGCACGGTCTCGTCGAGGTTGGCGCGGAGCTTGCGGACCTGCTCACGGACGTTGGACTCGGTGGGAAGACCATCTTTCATGGACGCTGTCTTCTTCCCGCCTGCCGCGGCGACGTCGAAATTCGTGATCTGGCCGAGCATCCGGCGCTGCACGGCAGCCGAGAGCACCGCGTTGACCGAGCCGAGGTCCTCCTCCATCCGCGAGACCTTGGTGGCCACCCGGGAGAGGAACTCCAGGTCGGCTTCGTAGGAGTCGACCGCGCTCTCCCAGCCGGTGCCGACGAAGTGACGGATGTCCGGAGCCTCGGTCTGCCCGTAGCGGTCGATGCGGCCGATCCGTTGCTCAAGCTTGTTGGGGTTGAAGGGGATGTCGTAGTTGACCAGCCGGTGGCAGTGTCTCTGCAGGTCGATGCCCTCGCTGGCGGCGTCGGTGGCGAGCAGGATCCGCAGTGGGTGCTCGGTCGGGTGCCTCTGGAAGGCCAACCGAAGCTGTTCGCGGTGCTCGGTGCTCATGCCGCCGTGCAACTCGGCAACCCAATCCGCACCGAGCCCTTCCTGGCGCAGCAGGGCCGCCAGCCAGAGCTGGGTGTCCCGGTACTCGGTGAACACCACCACGCGCTCGTTGGTCCAATGCTCGCCGTCCGGTTTGCAGATCGCCTGGAGGTACTTGATCAGTTCGCGGGCCTTGGCGTCGGGCTGCGCCTCATGGGTGAGCGCCCAGTCACGCATCCGCTTCAGCAGGGCGATCTCGTCGGCATCGGGGTCGGGCTGCATCGGGCGGGCCCGGCCCAGCGCGTCGTCCTCCGCCTCGGCCAGCCGCTCGTCGTCGTAGGTGGCGACGTCGTCGAAGAAGTCCTCCATCCACGCGGGGACCTCGTCGTCCATCGGTGCAGTTGAGCGGGTGCGCGCCTTGAGGGTGTCCAGATACACCTGCACGGTGTGCGCGAACGCGGCGGGACTGGAGAACAGGCGCTTCTTCAGCAGCAGCGTCACTAGGTCGGTGGCCTTGCGGCCGCGGCGCGACGTGAGCTTCCTACGGCGCAGCCCGGCGAACCGGGTGAGCAGGCGGTGGATCTCCCGCTCACTGTCGGGGTAGTGCACCGGGATCGCCCCGGCGTGGCGCTCCACGAACCGGGGCGAGCCATCGGCGTTGACGATGTCGCGCTTGAGCCTGCGCACCACTGTGTCCTTGATGGCCGCGCGGTCCGGGGGGACCCCACGGAGGAAGCGTTGATCGTCGAGGATCTCCAGCAGGGCGGTGAAGGATGCCTGGTAGCCGTTGTGTGGGGTGGCCGATAGGAACAACCGGTGGGTGAAATGCTGGGCGAGCTTGCGGATGAGCTTGGTCTGCTGCGAATCGACGGCATACACCTGCGTGGGTGCGGCTGGGGCGACGTGGTGCGCCTCGTCGAGGGTCAGCAGGTCGAAGGTCCGGGGGAAGGTCGGCCCGTCGGCCGGCAGCACCTCGTCCAGCAGCCGCTGCGCCTTCGCGCCGCGCAGCCAGGGCAGGCTGACGATCGTCAACGAGTAGACGTTGAACGGGTTGGCGACGCTGCCGTAGTCCCGGCGCACCTGGGCGCAGCGGTCCGAGTCGATGATCGTGAAGTCCAGGCCGAACTTCTCGGCCATCTCGTCGCGCCACTTCACCGTGAGACCGGCCGGGCAGACGACCATGATCCGTTGGGTGCGGTGCCGCAGCAGCAGCTCCTGCGCGACCAGCCCGGCCTCGATCGTCTTGCCGAGACCGACATCATCAGCGAGCAGCAGGTTCACCCGCGGCGCCTCGACGGCCCGGGCCACCGGTTCTAGCTGGTAGTCCTCGATGGCGACACCCGAGCGGAACGGCGCCTGCAGGGTCGTGACATCGGCCGAGGTCACCGCGGACCAGCGCACGGCGTCGAGCAAAGCAGCGAGCTGCTCCGGCGGGTCGAAACCCTGGTCGGTGACATTGGGCAGCGAGCCGCTGGGCAGGACCTGGCGGCCCGGTTCGACCTCCCAGATCACCTCCAGGGTGTCGCCGTAGCGGCCGTCCTCGACGCTCTGCAGCGCGACCAACGTGCTGCCGTCCGCCGGATCGACGTCGCTGACCACCCATTTCTAGCCGCGGATCGCCACGAGCGAACCGGGTCTGAGCTCGTCCTTGGTCGTGCTGGCCATTGCGGGAGTTCCTCGTCTTCGGCGATGGGAGCTGCCTACTCACGCCGTCTCCCCCGAGCTCGCCCCCGCAGCCGGACGACGGCAGCCCAACCTACCCCCTCGGATTGCGAGATCGGATTGCTGATGTCATCCGTGCTCGTCTGGCACCTGTCGTTGAAATCGGGGTTGGCGTCGCGCCGCTGGGTGAGAAGTACCTGATCGTCACTGACGATGAGTATGTGCCGGTCACGAGGTTGCGGTGAGCGGCCAGTAGTGCGACCACACGGGTTTCCGCTTCGCGAGGACCGGCCTACGCTCCATCGACCGCGCGGAAACCGAGCCGCTGGCGTAGCAGCCCGGTGATTGTCGACGGCGACAGCGTGGCCGGCCATTCGGGGTCGAGGTTGCGGTTGAACACATGGGCGGCCATCATCACGTCGACCAAGCCTTTGTGGATGAGCGTGCGATATGGGTCCAGTTCCGCTTCCGACCAGGTGGCGCTGACATCGACGAAACCGCGAAGGGAGTCAGCCGCCGCACTGCCGTGTTCGGGAAAATGCTTGACGATGGTGAGTACCCCCCGTGCACGATGTTCCTCGATGACCACTCGGGCGTGCTCGCTCACGACTTGGGCGTCGGCGGAGAAGCTACGGCCCATGGCGCCGATCGCCGGGCTTGCGGGGTTCACGTCGAGGTCAACGACGGGAGCCAGATTGGCATTGATGCCTATCTGGCTCAGCGTGCGGGCAGTTTCCGCTCTGCTCGACGACGGGGCCGGCATCATCAACGCTCATACCCCGGAACCCGACGAGCAGCATCTGACCGATTTTGCGTTCCAGCGCTGCACGTTCATCCGAAGGCCGCACCTGCCGCGAAGCGCCAAGCTGACCGCTGCCCGCAGCCCCGGTCAGGCAGCCAGCAAGCCCCGCATGTCCCGTAGCCCGGTACCTCACCGTGGACACCCGAGGGCTCACTGCTCACCGTGGCGACGGCCGGACCGCGGCGCCAGGCGCAGGATGGCCACGTAGCGGCTCGCTCAGACGCCGAGCAGCGATCCACCGGTGGCATCGATGTACTGGCCGGTGACCCAACGGGCGTCGTCCGAGGCCACAAAGGCCACGACGTCAGCGATATCCGCCGGCTGGCCGACCCGGTTGAACACGGAATATGCGGCTGCCTGCGCCGCGGCCTCTGGGCTGCTGCGCAGCCAGCCGGCGTTGACGTCGGTGTCAACGATCCCCGGGGCGACCGCGTTCACGGTGATGCCCCGATGGCCGAGGGCCTGGGCGAGGGTGAGGGTGAGGGTGAATGTGTTCAGCGCGCCCTTGGTCATCGAGTACGCGATGACCCGCGTATATGCGGCGCGGGTGACACCGGAGGAGATGTTGATGATCCGACCACCGTCGCGAAGCCGTTCCAAGCCCTGCTGGACAAGGAAGAACGGCGCGCGGACGTTGACCGCGAACAGCGCGTCGAAGTCTTCGGGGGTTACGGCAACCAGCGACTCGGACGTGGCGATGGCCGCGTTGTTGACGAGGATGGCCAGGCCCGGTTCCGCGCCCGCCGTGGCGAGGCCACCGTCAAACTCGGCCCATAGGTGCTCAACGTCGCCTGGTACACCAAGCAGGGCGCCGACGGCGAACGCACGCCCACCAGCCTGGTGGATTTCCTTCACCGTGCCGTCAGCCGCGGCGTCATCCCGCCCGTAGTGGACGGCCACCAGAGCACCCTCGGCGGCGAGCCGGATGGCGATGGCACGGCCGATGCCTCGGCTGCCTCCGGTGACCAGCGCGGTCTTCCCGCTCAGCGAGCCCATGGCGTACTCCATTCTATAGCGATCGATATGAATCGAGAGCTTAGACGGTTTCTTTAGCGATCGCTATAGTATTTGTCCTGTGACGGCACTGCACGGCGGGGACCCCTCCTTCGACCGCGACGCAGTTCTGGAGGCAGCGGCACGGCTGTTCTGGCAACACGGCGACGAGGCAATCCGTTGCCAACCTGACCCGCGCGATGGGCATCGCCCGCCGAGCCTGTACACCGCGTTCGGGGATAAGAAGACACCGTTCGCCGAGGTCGTCGACGCCTACGGGCGCGGGCCGGGAGCCTTCGCCGGCCGGGTGCTCGACACCATCGCCGGCTCATCGGCGTCCAGCGCCGCGGCCTCCCGCAGGACGCCGCCGACAGTTGTCGGCAACACCGGCACCGAAGTATCCCCCCGCCAATACGAGCTCGTCGGTCCCACGACCGTCACCACCTTGGTCATGATTCTTTAGCGATCGATACAAATCGGGAGCGTACGAGGTTTTTCTAACGAGCGCTATATAATTTGTGCTGTGACGGCGACTGCGCGACGGGGACGGCCCCGATCCTTCGATCGCGACGCGGTCCTGGAGGCGGCGACGCGGCTGTTCTGGCAACACGGCTACGAGGCGACGTCCATCGCCGACCTCACCCAGGCGATGGGCATCGCCCCGCCGAGCCTGTACGCCACGTTCGGCGACAAGAAGACCTTGTTCGCCGAGGTTGTCGAGGCCTACGGGCGACGGCACGGAACGTTCATCTGGCGGGCGCTCGAAGAGGAGCCGACCGCCCGGGCCGGTGTCGGCCGGATGCTCCGCGAGACTGCTGAGGTCTATACCGACCCGGCGTACCCACCCGGTTGCCTCCTCATCAGCGCCGCGACGAACTGCACCCGGCAGTCCGCCGACGTTGCGGACATGCTCCGCAGACGCCGCAATGCCAACGTTGCAGAGCTCGAACGGCGGATCACCGCTGACATCGAGGCTGGTGAGCTGCCCGCTGACGCGGACGCCCGGGCGCTCGCTGTGTTCACCGCCGCAGTGGTACAGGGCATGTCGCAGCAGGCGTGCGACGGCGCGACCCGTGACGACTTACGCGCGGTGGCCGAAGCCGCAATGCGCGCCTGGCCCTGAGACGTCGCGGCGGCGGAGGGGCGGTGCTCAGCACCAAGTTAGGCGTATGCCGGCGCGATCACCGTCGCGGAGTTGTGTTCCTCGTCGGCTCAGGCACCACCGCGGTTTCATCGATCCGCAGCGTATCCATGGCCCGGCGCTGTCGCGGTAATACCCCAGCGTGGTGCCTCGTCGCGTGACCGGTGCACGAACCCGTCGCGGCCGATCGACGGCCCGCCCGCGACTGCCGATACTGTCGGTGGCTGGCGAGAGACTGCCGTCGTGTCACACTGGGAGTCGACGTCGAAGCGGAGGTGGCGACTGTGGCCGCGCCCCAACCCGAACCGACCGTACATGCCGGTCCGTGGAAGTTGGACGAGTGGTTGGCATTGCCCGAAGGCCCGCCCTATACGGAGCTCGTCGACGGGTTGCTGGTAGTGAGCCCGGTCTCGGCATACCGGCACCAGCGATTGATGATGCGGCTGTGGCAGCAACTCGATGCGGCTGCCCCAGCGGAGTATGAGGTCATGCCGGACTCGAATGTTGCACTGGGGGGAGATCGGGCGCTGATCCCGGACTTCTGCGTTATCGACCGCCCGGGGTTCAACGGCGTCATCCTCTCGGCCCGGCACGTGGTGCTCGTCGGCGAGATCGCCTCGCCGTCCACCCGTGTCTACGACCGGACGACCAAGCGTGCGCTGTATGCCGAGGCCGGGGTTCCCTACTTGCTCATGGTTGATCCGAGCTGCCAACCACCGGCGGCGGTGTGTTATGAGCTGCTGGACGGCGAATACGTTGAGCGCGCCGGCAGCGACGGTGGGCTCATGCTGCTCGACCGGCCGTTCTCGGTCCGGCTCGACCTCACGCTTCCCGCGTCCCCGGCTGCGGGCTGACCTTGCTCCGTCAGCTCTTCGCTGATCGCGTGTGAAGGCCATATACCAGCTCGTCGGGTCCTGGCGAACATACGGTTCGGTAGCCTGACGACCGGGGTCACACCGAAGCAGACACGGGTTCGGCGGCCCTGCTTGTCGACTCCCAGCGACCTAGTGCCGCAGGTCCTCGAGCAGCGCGGGAATGAGCCTCCTCCATGACCGAGCGGCCCGCAGCCGCCAGCGCCTCGGCCAGGGCCGGATCCCACGGGCAGGCTGCGGGGCTCCGCGGAGCGGCTCGGTGTCGTCGAGCGCGAGCGTCGCGGTGAACTCGGCGGCCGTCATCCGCCACGGCGTGGCGGCAAGCCGCGCGACGGGAGGCGGTGATCCGCATGCCGGCCTAGTCGAAGTCGTTGCACCACCGGATCCGGGCGCCGGCACCGACCGCGGCTTCCAAGAGCCGTCAGCAGGCCAGCGACGGGACGCCCTCGGTGCAGACCATTGCGCTCAACGGCGGCGGGCCGCCGTGGGCTCGGCAACTGGCCGGTCTCGACGAGGGTGCGTGAGACGTCCACCGCCGGCGGCGCGGTCGGCGCCGAACCATGCGACCATCCCCGCCCAGCGCTGCTGCCAGTCGCGCGTTGCATCACCGGGCGGGGAGAGCCAGGCGGTCGTCGAGAGACGCCATGACCGCCGCCGGACTCGATCTACGGCCGGATCTCGTAGACCAGGTTGAACGGTGTCTCCGCGGCTCGGCGGAAACGGGTGAAGCCCGCGTCGGCCGTCACCTGGCGGATGGTGGCCTCCCCGGCCTGCGTATGGCGCGCCATTCCAGGGCGCAACCTCCAGCGTCGCGCGGGCCTCGGCGAACGGGGCCAGCGCCTCGGCCGGACGCGCATCGACCTGCTGCTGTGACTGGTCGTCGGTGACCGTGTACAACGCGGCTACAGGCCCAGCCGGGCCTTGATCCGCGGCAGCGGCTCGTCAGCCGGGATGTCCTCCCCGGCTAGCTAGCCGGGCGGCCGCCCGGCGGTACATGGCTCGGTGCGCCTCGGGCACGGTCACGGTCGAACTCGGCGGCTTCCTCCGGGATCAGCGCAGCGCGGACCTCGGCCGGCGTGGCGTCGGAGAACGACGGTCCGCTGCCGCCGTGCCGCGGTCCGGGAGTTGCTGGGGCGGTCACACCGCACACGATAGCCGTCCGGACAGACAACGCGAGAATTGACAACGAGGTGTCATGGCCGTCGACCTTGTTCTCGACGCGGGGCTCGGTGTAGGCGCTCCGCGCGAGTGATCACCGCAAGGACACGCGGAACCTCTATCGGGAACGTCGCACGTAAGGAGTGTTACGCCCGGCGATGGTCGTAGCTCTAATCATACAGGTGTCCCACATGGCGTACTCCTGCGGAAATCTCATCGGGCGGGGCCTACGGAGCGCCTCTGCCCGCCACCTCGATCTCGGTGACGCTTTCTTCCGGGGGTGTTCGACTACGCCCGGGAAGATAACGGCTCACGAGCTAACGGAGATGGCCGAAACGCTGGTCGAGGCCGACAAAGGGCGGACCGTACCTACTGCCCGCCGCAGCGGGGCGCTGAGCGAGGCCTACGGGGACAAACACAACGAAAGCCCTCTCCAGGAGAGAGAGGGCTTTCGTTGATCGTTCAACCGGAGCGGACCTACTCACCGTGGCTTTGGGGCCAACGGTTCGAGTAAGGCCGCCATGGTGGAGGTGCCGGGAATCGAACCCGGGTCCTCCGTCGCATCATCAGGGCTTCTCCGTGCGCAGTCCGCTACGCCTCTGCTCGGATCCACCGGTCATGCGGACCCAGCCGGTGTGACGATCCCAGCCGCTGTAGGTGTCCCACCAGACCCCGCGGCCGGATCTGGCGGTGAGTCCCCTAGCTGATGCCGGGGTCCGGGGCGGGGACGCCCCCGGTCCGACAGAGTCGCTCCTCGCTTAGGCAGCGAGGGCGAACTCGCGCTGACTGGAGTCGGCGCTTATTCGGTTGCGATGACGCTTACGGTGGTCTCTCGCCTGCACCGGCACGCTTCCCACTGACTCAACGTCCGGAGTCGAAACCGTTCACCCCCTTGTTGGGCAGGACAACCTGCTCAGGGTAACGCCTGGCTGCCCGGTAATCATCCCCGGCAGGTCAGCCCCGACCCACGTCAGCTAGCGCCTGCGATAAGGCCGACGGCCACTGCAGCCAGCGCCAGGCCCGCTTGTTGCATCCGGCCAGTGCGCTCACCGAGCACCAGACGAGCCAGCAGCACCGTCCACGCCGGGTACAACGCTGCGACCACACTGACCAACGACAGCAACCCGGCCTGCAAGGCGAACAGGAAGGCCACGTTGCCTATGACATCAAGCATCGCTGCGGCGACCGCCAGGAGGGCAGGTGCACCAGCGGCGGGGCGTCGCCGCGTGAGACCGGCAGCGATCACCACCACCGCGGTCGCCGCCATCCGGGACATCGCCAGCGGCCACAGGCCCGAGCCCGCGGGCACCTGATCGAGCAGGATGAAGTACCCGCCGAAGGTTGCCCCGGATCCCACGGTCAGCCAGCCGACCCTGGTGGTGAAGCGGACCGCCGGCGTGTGGTCGACAGCGGCCCGCTCCTCCCGGCTGACCAGCACCACGGCCACCACCGCCAACGCGGCACCGGCCAGCGCCAGCGGCCCGGGTCGCTCCCCCAGCGCGATCCCGGTCGCCAGCGGCAGGCCGGCCACCAGTAACGCGGTCAGGGGCGAGACCACGCTCATCGGGCCCTCAGCCAAAGCGAGGTAGAACCACAGAATCGCCACTCCGACCAGCACCCCGGCCAGGGCACCGATCAGCAGCGCCGCCTCATCCGCTGACCCACCGACAACCAGCGCCAGCAGCACCATCATGGCCAACGACAAGGGATAGCTGACGACGACAACCCGCAACGCGTGGACGCGGCGGGAGGCCAGACCCCCGACGAAGTCGCTGATCCCGTAGCCCGCCGCGGCCAGCGCCGACAGCAGCAGTGCAGTCACGGCCTGGGCCCGGTTAACCTGGCCAGCGCGACATCACCGTCCACCGACACCAGACACACCGGGCACCAGGTGCGGACACACCGGGCATGGGAGGCGGACATGCCGGGGGCAACGTTCAATCCATGCCTTTGGCCCGCCGTCCCATGGCACGCCGCACCTCGCGGTCGGCGTCCCGCTTGGCCAGGTCGGCCCGCTTGTCATAGGAGCGCTTACCGCGGGCCAGCGCGATCTCCACCTTCACCTTGCCGTCGGCGAAGTACATCGACAGCGGCACCAGCGCCAGCCCACCCTCCCTGGTCTTACCGATCAGCCGGAGGATCTCCTTGCGATGCAGCAGCAACTTGCGGGTCCGCCGAGGCTCGTGGTTGGTCCAGCTACCTTGGTCATATTCCGGAATGTGCACGCCGCGAAGCCACACCTCGCCGTCCTCAACGCTGGCGTAGGCGTCGGCCAGCGAAGCGCGGCCCGCCCGAAGTGACTTGACCTCGGTACCGGTGAGCACGATGCCCGCCTCGTAGACATCCATGATCGCGTAGTCGTGCCGGGCCCGCCGGTTCGACACGATCACTTTGCGGCCGCGCTCCTTGCTCATGCCTCCTGCTCTAAGCCCGCACGTAAAGGCGCAACGTCACGTAACCGGTCAGTGCGGCGACCACCGCGCCTACGAGCAGCAGAATCGGTGCAACCGCGAAGATATCCGCGTAGCCCAACCGCGGCACGATCGCAGCCTCGAACACTCCGGCAAGCACCCGGTCGATAAAGGCCACCTTGCCGAGCACCAGGCCGCCGATCGCCAGTAGGCCACCAACCACGCCGGCGACCACCGCCTCCAGGAGGAAGGGTAACTGGGTGTACCAGCGGGTCGCGCCGGTCAGGCGCATGACACCGACCTCAGCGCGCCGGGTGAACGCCGACACCTGGATGGTGTTGGAGATCAGCAACAGTGCCGCGAGGGCCTGAATCAACGCGATCACGAAGGTGGCGTTGCGCAGGCCGTTGAGTGCGCGGAACAGTTGCCGGAGGTACTCACCCTGGTCAGTGACCCGGTCCACGCCGGGGCGCCCGTTGAACGACTTGGCGATGGACGGGAAGCGTTGCGGATCGGACAGCTGCACCCGTAGCGACGCCGGTAACGCCTCGGGTCTGGCCAGCTGCAGCAGCTCCGGCTGGCCCTCGAAGATCCGCTGGAAACGCGCATAGGCGGCTTGCCGGTTCTCGAACAGCACCGACTGCACGCCTGAGGCGGCCTCCAGTTCTCCACGCAGCGCAGCGCATGTGCTGGAGGTGCAGCCAGGATCGTTCGCACTGATGTCGGCGCTGAGGTACACGACGGTCTCTACACGTTGGTAGTAGTCGCGCTGCATCTGGTCGATGGTGCGGACCACGAGCAGGCCTCCACCCAGCAGGCCAAGTGAGATCGCAGTGGTCAGGATCATCGCCATGGTCATGGTGACGTTGCGGCGCAGGCCGGTGACGACCTCGCTGAACACGAAGCTGGCACGCATCAGAAGTGGACATTCCTCATCTCAGTGGCCGACGCCGTACACGCCACGGCTGTCGTCTCGGACCAGTTGTCCGAGCTGCAGCTCCACAACGCGGCGGCGCATCGAGTCGACGATCGAGTGGTCATGGGTGGCCATCAGTACCGTGGTGCCGGTTCGGTTGATCCGCTCCAGCAACAGCATGATGTCCTGGCTGATGTCGGGATCCAGGTTTCCGGTGGGCTCGTCGGCCAGCAGCAGCAGCGGTCGGTTCACGAACGCTCTGGCGATCGCGACCCGTTGCTGCTCCCCGCCGGACAGCTCATGTGGCATCCGGTCCGCCTTGCCCTCCAAGCCGACCAGCTCAAGCACCTCCGGCACCACCTTGCGGATGCTGTGCCGGGGCTTGCCGATCACCTCGAGGGCAAACGCGACGTTCTCGGAGACGGTCTTGTTGGTCAGTAGCCGGAAATCCTGGAACACGCAGCCGACCCGCTGCCGCAGCTGCGGGATACGGCGCTGAGAAAGCTTGCTGAGGTTCCAGTTCGCCACATAGACGTCGCCCTTGCTGGCAACCTCCTCCCGCAGCAACAGGCGCAGGAAGGTCGACTTCCCCGACCCGGACGGTCCGATGAGGAACACGAACTCGCCCTTGTCCACCTCGACCGAGATGTTGTCGAGCGCGGGTCTAGTGGCAGTCTTGTAGGACTTGCTGACGTGCTCGAGCCGGATCACGAGCGGCGAGTCTACTCATCCGCCCCAGGTAATCTGCGGCAACCGGCGGCGGGTCGGGCCCGGGGTTGAACCGAGCGCTAAGCGGCACCGGCGGTCTGCTGCTGGCGGCGCCACCGGATACCGGACTCGAGAAAGCCGTCGATGTCCCCGTCGAGCACCGCGGCGGGGTTGCCCACCTCGTGCTCGGTTCGCAGGTCCTTGACCATCTGGTAGGGATGCAGCACGTAGGAGCGCATCTGGTTGCCCCACGAGCTGCCCTCGCCTTTGAGCGCGTCGAGCTCCGCCTGCCGCTCCTGGCGCTTGCGCTCCAGTAACCGGGATTGCAGCACCCGCATCGCCGCCGCCCGATTCTGGATCTGCGATTTCTCGTTCTGGCAGGACACCACGATTCCGCTGGGCAGGTGCGTGATGCGCACCGCGGAGTCGGTGGTGTTGACGCTCTGCCCGCCGGGCCCAGAAGATCGGAAGACGTCGATGCGGATGTCGTTCTCTGGGATGTCGACGTGATCGGTGGTCTCGGTCACCGGCAGCACTTCAACACCGGCGAAGGAGGTTTGCCGGCGACCCTGGTTGTCAAAAGGTGAGATCCGGACCAGCCGATGGGTGCCCTGCTCCACCGACAGGGTGCCGTAGGCGAAGGGCGCCTTGACCACGAAGGTAGCCGATTTGATCCCGGCTTCCTCGGCAAATGAGGTGTCATAGATCTTGGTCGGGTAGCCGTGCCGCTCGGCCCAACGTAGGTACATCCGCATCAGCATCTCGGCGAAATCGGCAGCGTCCACCCCACCGGCTTCGGAGCGGATCGTCATCAACGCATCCCGCTCGTCGTATTCCCCGGCCAGTAGCGTCCGGATCTCCAAGGACGCGATTTCAGCGCTCAGCCGGGTTCGCTCCGTTTCGGCCTCGCGCCGGGCGCCTTCATCAGCACCCTCATCGGCCAGCTCGTAAAGGACCTCCACGTCTTCCAGACGCTGCCGCAATCCCAGCACCCGCCGCAGGTCACCCTGCTTATGAGCAAGCTTGCTGTTGACCTGCTGGGCGTGCTCGACGTCATCCCAGAGATCGGGGCGGCCGGCCTCCTGCTCCAACGTGGCCACCTGGGACCGCAACCGGTCGATATCCAGCACAGCCTCGATCCCGGCAAGGGTGCCGGCCAGATCTTTGAGTTCGGCGGCGACGTCGGCGTTCACGTCGAACCAGCGTAGTCGCCCGCCAAGCCGGCCTCAGGACCAGATGCTTCGACTCTGCCGAGCAGGTCTCAGTCCGTGGGGATGGCGTCGAGCAGCTTGAGCACCGCCCGCCGGTACGCCACGGTGAAATCCGCCGCGGCCTTGACATACGGATCGGTGGCCGCCTTGGCCTCCGCCCTGGCTTGGTCGAGGTGGACGAGGTAACCGGCTCGGGCGCTGCTGACCAAGTTGGCCCGCTGTTTGGGAGTGAGTTGACCAGCGTGCACCAGGCGCAGGATCAGCGGGCTGCGCAAGTTGTCCGAGCCTGAGGTGGAATTCAACCAGGACTTGAACGCGCGCTTGCCGGCAGCGGTGATGACGTACTGCTGGCTGGACCGCGCTCCCCGCTTGCCGAGCCGGAGCAGGCCTGCCTCGGTGAGCACCGGCAGCTCGCGGTAGACCTGGCTGCGGGTCACACTGAAGAACGATCCGAACCGCTCGCCGGCAACCGCGACCAGTTGGCCCCCGGTCCTCGGGCCGTCATGCAACAGTCCCAGCAGGGCGGCCGAGGTGGCATTCAGGTCGCGCATCCACTCACGGTGCCACGCCAGGCATGCCCTGTCCACAATGGTCGGCACCGTCCACTGTGTCAGGCGCTTTCGGCGACCCGGTTTCTACAGATCTCCCACGAAGTGCCGGAGCCGCTCGATGAGCCGGACCCGCTCGGCCGCAGATCCAGCCATCGGGGTCACGTTCAGCGTGGTGACGCCCGATTCACCCAACACCTCCAACCGCTCTCGCACGAAACCCGCCGATCCGATCAGTGAGGTGTGCACAAGCAGCTCGTCGGGCACCGCAGCGGCCGCGTCGTCCTTCTTGCCCGCCAGGTAGAGGTCCTGGACGGCGTCGGCCTCGGCCTCGAAGCCGTAGCGGCGGGTCAGGTTGTGGTAAAAATTACGGCCCTTCGCGCCCATACCGCCAAGGTAAAGCGCCAGCATCGGGCGGATGGCGTCGAGCAACCCCGCCGCGGCGGCGGTGTCATCGGTGATAGCCAGCGGGGCGGACACCACCACGTCGAGACGACCCAGCGACTGGTCTCGCTTCGCGCTGCCCTGCGCCAGCGACTCACCCCACACCTCGGCGGCCCGCTCGGGCAGGTAGAACATCGGCTGCCAGCCCTCGGCGATCTCCGCGGCCATCGCCACATTCTTCGGTCCGATCGCGGCGATGACGATCGGGATCCGTTCCCGCACCGGGTGGTTGATCAGCTTCAGCGGCTTGCCCCGCTGGATTGACCCCGCCTGGGCAGGCAGTGGAATCTGGTAGTGCCTGCCCTGGTACTCCAGGCGCTCCCGGCGCCACACCGTGCGGCAGATCTCCACCAGTTCCCGGGTGCGGCCCAGCGGCGCGGTATAAGGCACACCGTGGAAACCTTCGATCACCAGCGGGCCCGATGCGCCGATGCCGAGGGTGAATCTGCCGCCCGACACGTAATCCAACCCGGCCGCGGTCATCGCGGTCAGCGTCGGGGTACGGGTATAGATCTGCAAGATTCCTGAGGCGATCTCCAACCGCTCGGTGCGCGCGGCAATGAACCCCAGCTGGCTGACCGCGTCGAAACTGTAGGCCTCGGGTACGAACACGATGTCCAACCCGGCCTTTTCGTAGTCGGCCAGCTCTGCCACGGTCTCGGTAAATCCGCCGCTGTAGTTCAACGGCATCCCGATGCGCACCGTGTTCCTCCTCCTGACAGCAGCTCCCGAGCCTGCACCGGTAGCCTGCCAGGCGCGGCAGCCGACGGCATCCGGTAACGTTGAGTAGCCCGACAACGTGAGTCGCGCCGTCACGTTGAGTAACACTGAGTAACGCTGGCGACGACGCCGAGGAGGTTCCCATGAGCTCCCCCGACCAGATCACCACTGAGCCCATCGGCCTCGACGAGGCGCGCAGGCTGATCACTTCAGGTGCAGCCGTGCTGGTGGACGTCCGCGAGCAGCATGAATGGGACGCTGGACACGCCGTCGAGGCCGTTCACATGCCAATCGGGGAGCTCGACGCCGCCGCATTACCGCCCGGCACGCAGATCGTCACCACCTGCCGCTCCGGGGGGAGGGGATCGCGGGCGGCCGCAGCGTTGCTCGAAGCGGGATTGCCGGCACGCAATCTGGCCGGCGGGATGCGCGGCTGGCGCGATGCCGGGCTGCCGTTGGAGTCGTCCGATGGCGAAGCAGGCTCGGTGGACTGAAGCGAATCAAGCAGGCTGACAATTTAGGTGAGCAGGTGCCGGAGAGCTATTCGAATGGTGTCGGTAGAAGCCGGGGTCGCAGATCCCCCGACGACACGGCGTCCAGACCGTCCCGCTCGACGCGGGCCGCGAGTGCACGGGCGTGACCGGCCAGGCCCGCGATGTCCAGTCCGTGCGGGGAGTCGGCAGCGTATGGGTCGATTCGGTCCGCTCCGCGGCGCAGTAGTGTCGCCGCGCCCTTCGGGTTGCCTCGCTGCATGTGAGTGAGGCCGACTGCGAGCTGCGCCAGGCCCTGCCACAGCTCGCGGTACTGCCCCGAAGTCGCCTTCCACACCCCTTCGAACACCTCGTGAGCGTGGAACGGGAAACCATCGTCGATCAGCTGCTGAGCTAGCCGCACAGCCTCCCCCGCGCTCAGCGCGACGTCCTCCGGAACCCGGCTGGCTCCCTGCGCACCGTGCGGCAGCGGCCGGCCTTGGGCATCTCGCGGCCTGGCGTTGCGGGCCCGGCCGGTGGGGTCCCGGTCACGGCTGTTCATTGCCCCCATGATGTCCCTGGGCACGCCTTCCGGGCGAGGGCTCCCGCCGGATCGGGGCAGATGCAGGCAGGATGGAGCCATGGATCACCATGGTCGTCGCGAGCACACCGACAGAATCCGGCTGGGTGACCGTGCACTGCCGGTCGTCAGCCCGGCCCGGCTCTACGTCTGCGGCATCACCCCCTATGACGTGACCCATCTGGGGCATGCCAGCACGTTCGTGTGGGCGGACGCGGCCGCTGCGGTGCTACGCCTGGCCGGAGCCGAGACTGTGACCTGCCGCAACGTCACCGACGTCGACGACGTGCTGACCCGTGCCGCCGTGCAACGCGGTCGGCACTTCGACGAGTTCGCTTTGGAGCAGGAGTACCTGTTCGGCCGGGATATGACCGCGCTGGGGGTTCGCCGACCCGAACATGAGCCGCGAGCCCGGCACCATGTCGGACGGGTGGTACAGCTGGCCGCGGCTCTGCTTGCCACACACCGCGCCTACCAGCGCGACGGCGCGGTCTACTTCCGTGGCGCCGATGTCCCCGCCAAGGCCGGGCTGAGCCTGGATCGCGCAGCGGAACTCGCGGCCGAGTTCGACGATCCATCCGACGAGCAGGTGGGCGACGACCCGTTCGACGTCCCGGTGTGGCGGCCATCGGCCGACGACCAGCCGGGCTGGCCCAGCCCGTGGGGCCGCGGCCGCCCCGGCTGGCACGGAGAGTGCGCCGCCATGGCGCTGGGCGTGCTCGGCCCCGCGGTCGACATCCTGGCCGGCGGGGCCGATCTCAGCTTCCCGCACCACGCCTACCAGGCCGCCATGGTGGAAGCGGCGACCGGCGTCGCCCCCTTCGCGCGGACCGAGTTCCCGGTAGGGACCGTCACAGTGGGCGGTGCGAAGATGGCCAAGTCGACGGGCAACCTGGTGCTGGTCGGGGACTTGCTCGCACATCATCCCGCCGCGGCGGTGCGGCTGCTGCTGCTCAACAGGCGTTGGCACCAGACCTGGGACTTCCGCGCCGACGACATCGATGCCGAGGCCGATCAGCTCGACCGCCTGTACTCCGCAGCTGGGACGGCGCGGACCTCGACAGCCGCATCGGACGCTGTCGTCGCCGCGCTGTGCAACGACCTCGACGTTCCGGCCGCCCTCGCGATCGGCGAAGAGTCGGGGGGTGACGCGGCGCGGTTGGTGCTGCGCACTCTCGCACTGGAATAAGCATCGAGAGGCCGCAACTGTGACACGCACGCTGATCCTCCTCAGGCATGCGAAATCGGCATGGCCCGAAGGTATTCCCGACGTACAACGGCCGCTGTCCGGACGTGGGCGCCGCGACGCTCCGGCTGCCGGCTGCTGGCTACGCGGAAAGTTCGCGGAGATCGATATCGTGTTGTGCTCCCCTGCAGTGCGAGCCGTCCAGACCTGGGACCTTGCATCCGCACAACTGGATACGATGCCTCACGTCAGCCACGACGACCGCCTCTACGGCGCCTCAGCCGGGGAACTTCTGAGAATCACCCAGGAATTGCCTCACAAGGCGTCGACGGTGGTTCTGGTGGGGCACAACCCTGGTCTCGAGGACTTCCTGGAGCTGCTGACCGGAGCCGCCGAAGTCCTCAAGACCTCTGCCATCACAGTCATGACGACCCAGGTGACATGGGCGCAGGCAAAGGAGCGGTCGTTCACCTTGGAGGCATTTGCGATCCCGCGTGGTGAATGATCGGTCCCACCGTAACGCCTTTCAATCCACCTGGGACACCTGCGACTCGCTTCGCGACTTAACGCGACGGGACTGCAGACAAGTCGCGACGGTGAGCCGCTACAAGGGTTTCTCGTCGCTCGTCACACGCCGTCACGGAGGACGACCTGCTGGCCTTCTTTGAGGCCGGAGATGACCTGGGTGCGATCGTCTCCGACAAGGCCAGCCTGGAACCTGACCTGTTGCTCTACGCCATCGGCATCGACGACGGTGACAGAGCTTTGGTCGCCTCGCTTGCGAACAGCCGAGTTGGGAACGGTGAGAACGTCCTCAACCTGGTTGGTCACCACTCGTGCTTGAGCGGTTTGGCCATCCTTGAGTCGCGGATCGGTCTCGTTCAGTACGACGGTGACGTAGTAATTGATCACGCTGGAGATGCTGCTGCCAGTGGGGGCCACGGCGACCACCGTTCCGGCGCGGGTGAGGTCCGGCACTGCGTCGAAGGAAACGTCGACCTTCTGGTTAGGTGCGACCTTCGCAGCGTCAGATTCCTCGAACGGAACAACCACCTGGAAGGTATTGATCTCACTGAGGACCAAGAACTGGGTGCCGCCAGGACGCTGAGGGCCGTTGGCCGAATTGCCCAGAGAGACGCTGCTGTTCGCCGCCGCGCCAGCGACCCCTGGAATGGGGGCAAAGCTGCCCGGCGCCAGTGGGCTGGTGTTCTGACTGGGCGTGATGTACTCCCCCGGCACGCCGTTGATGACCGACACAGTGCCCGCGACCGGGGCGCGCAGCACGGTGTCGTCCACATCCCGCTGGGCAGCAGCAACCTGGGCTTGAGCGCTGGCCACCAGCGCGACCTGCTGTTCGATGTCGAACGGCCGGTCCGAGCGCACAGCGTCGAGGTTGTTGTGCGCGGTGATCACGCTCTGGCGGGCATTCTCGACCGAGACCTGACCCGTTGCGCGATCGACATTCAGCTTCTGCTGCGCGGTGTCAAGAGCGTTCTTGTCCGTCAGCACCTGGCGACGGCCATTGACGACCGCCTGCTGGTCCGTCGGGATCCGGTTACATGCCGGGTTGCCGTTGGCGCTGCCGGCGGGACCTGGCGGAGTGGCGCCCACGGTCGCGGGACCTACCCGGGCGGGGTTGTCGAGCTCTGCCTGAGCCGGCCCCACACCAACCGACGAGTCAGGCCGCCCATCTTGTTGAGCGCCTGAGCCGTTACCGGGCGGGGGCGGGGCGTAGGGAATACCCCCGGTTGCGGCGCAGGAGACCTGATCGGCACGCAACTGTTCCTGAGCCTTGTTCAGCAGGAAAGTGTCGAAGTCCAACTGCCGGTTCGCTTGGTCTACCGCGGAGGCATCGGCGGACAGCTGCGTATCGACCAGCCTCTGCGTCGCCAGCAGGATTTGCTGCGCTTGGTCGAGCGCTTCCCCTGCGCCCTCAACCGTCGTCGCATTGACAAGCTTGCCGAACAACGCCTGCTGGGAATTCAGCTGCCCCTGCAGCTGATTCAACGTCTGGCGAAGCTGGAAGTCATCGGTGCGCGCCAAGACCTGGCCCGCGCTCACCCGATCCCCGACCTTGACCAGCACCTCCTTGAGCTGCCCGCCTTCCGGGAACCCCAAGTTCTTCTCGGTGATGGCGGCCAACGAACCCGAGGCGGATACCTTCGTCACGACCGCGGCCCGCTCCACTCGCCCGGTGGGCGGCGCTGACGGCTCACTGCCACACCCCACCGCCGCACCGAGCACGGTCACCAATCCGAGCGCCACCAAGATTCGAGCGGTGTAGGCCCGAGCTGGTGACCGGGTTGTCGGGCTGGTCGGGATCGTGGTCACAGCGAGGTTCCCCCCTGTCTTCGGCTTCTTCGCTGTGCAACGCCTGAGAACGTGGTGAGTTACGGGGTGTTACGCACCGGAGCGGGTGAGTCGTGTCAGTCACTGGTAACGGAGGGCTTCGATGGGCCGCAGCCGGGCGGCGCGGTTGGCCGGGTAGCCGCCGGCGATGAGGCCGATCGCGAGGCTGATCCCAAACGAGACCACGATGGAGGGGATGGTCACAGCCGGGGCGAAAGACTCGAAGGTTGGGCCGAAGGAGGGCGCGATGCGGGCGCCGAGCGCCGACAGGCCCACCCCGACGACAACACCGATAAGCCCGCCGATGCCGGCCAGCACGATGGACTCGATAAGGAACTGTTCGAGAACCGCGCGCCGAGTAGCTCCGATCGCTTTTCGGATTCCGATTTCCCGGGTTCGTTCGGTGACCGAGACCAGCATGATATTCAGGACTCCGATGGCGCCGACGAGCAGCGAGATCGCAGCGACGGCCGCGGTGAACAGGGTGAGGATGCGCAGAACCTGATTGAACGAGTCAAGCCGGCTACGCAGGGATTGGACCTCGAAGTCCCGGTTAGCGGAGTCCTTGATCCGGTGCCGATCGCTGAGGATGCGGATCACTTCGTCCTGGGCAGCGGGCACCGCGGACGCTTGGGTCGCTCGCACGATGATTTGGTTAATCTTGTCCCCGCCGCCGAAGATGTAGCGGCGCGCGGTGTCCAGCGGCATGACCGCGACACTGTCGCCGGGTTCACCGACGGACTGCATCACCCCGATGACCCTGAAGGTCTGGCGGTTGATCCGGACAGGTTGGTTCAGCGCAGCCACGGGGTCATCGCCGAAGAGATAGGTCGCCACGCTGGGTCCCAGCACGATGACTTTGGCGCCGGTACGGGCCTGGGCCCCGTCGAAGAACGACCCCGCCGTCATGTCCTGGTTGTTGACCTCGATCCAGCTCTCGGTGGAGCCGACGACGTTCGCCCGGAACCTCCAGTCGTCGGTTTCGATCAGCGCTCTACCGCTGGTGGCGGGGATCACAGTGTCGATTTGGTCGGCCAGCGCCCGGTCCTGCAACGCCGCGACGTCCGCGTCGATCAGATCCTTCGGGGCGGCACCGCCGGGGACGTTACCGACCGTTGGAACGATGGTGATGAGGTTGGCCAGGGGTTCGAGTTGCGCGTTGACCGAGGTCTTCAACCCATTGCCGAGGGCGACCAGCACGATCACCGCCGCAACGCCGAAGATGATGCCGAGCATGGTCAGCGCGGAGCGCAATCGGTTGGCGCGCAACCCACGCATCGCGATCCGCAGCGCCTCGCGCAGATTCACGCGCTGACCTCCGACCGGTTCCGTTGCACCTGATCGCTCACGATGCGCCCGTCGCGCAGCCGCACGACCCGTTTGGCGAACCGGGCGATGTCTTCTTCATGGGTGATGATCACAACCGTGCGGCCGGCATCGTTCAGCGCTCCGAGCAACTTCAAGAGCTCGACGCTGGATGCAGTGTCAAGATTGCCCGTGGGCTCGTCGGCGAGCAGCATCGCGGGATCGTTGATCAACGCCCGCGCGATAGCCACCCGCTGCTGCTGGCCGCCGGAAAGCTCATTGGGCATGTGCTTGGCACGCTCGCCCAACCCGACCTGCTCCAGCACCGACCGGGCTCGCGGGCGTCGATCTCGCACCCCGGCGTAGACCAACGGCAGTTCGACGTTGCGGATCGCGCTCGTGCGCGGAACGAGGTTGAACGACTGGAACACGAACCCGATCTTGCGACTGCGGATCTTGGCCAGCTGGTTGTCGCTGAGACTGCTGACATCAGTGCCGTCGAGCAGATAGCGCCCGCTGGTGGGGATATCCAGACAGCCCAGGATGTTCATGAGCGTGGTCTTGCCCGATCCGGACGGACCCATGATCGCGACCAGGTCACCGTCATCGATGGCCAGGTCGACGCCATAGAGTGCTTGTACCTCGACTGAACCCATCCGGTAGACCTTGGTGACGCCCTCAAGCTGGATCATTCCGCTCCCTCCTGCATATCGAACGCCATCGAGGTCCGGCGACCGACGCGCGAGCTACTAGCCTGTCGATCACGCCCGGCCGGCCAGCGGGGGCGTTACGAGCAGTCCTTCCGTCTGTCAAGCTCTGGCTCCGCCAGCGGGTAGTGGACGACCGCGGTCTGGGCGATGGCGCCATACACGCGAGCGCACCAACCAACCGGGCCGGACCTTGGAGTGGGAGGGGACGTCACCCACCGTACGCGGTCCAGTTCGACGCTACCGCCTTGCGCCCGTTACGCAAAGTACTGAAACACATACACGTATGGGCCTTTTTGTAGGGTCCGGACATGAGTGATCGGGCCCCGGACTGCCGGGGGTGCTGCAGCGCAGCAGCGGGATCCGGAGGCGCGCAGACCGGGACCGCAGTACAAAGCGGCAGCTCTACCACCTGAGGCACGGCTGCTGCAACCACGCGGTTACCCATTCGAAGGGCTGGTCCGTGCCACTGCGATCGGTTCCAGGTAGGCGCCGTGACGTCCTGTCACCGATCCCGTGGCGCTCGTGAGCCGACCCTCATCCGTGCCGATCGACCACGACGCTCTGCAACGAGGCACAAGCGTCAATGCGGCTCCGTACGGCCACATAGGAAACGGCCCCCGAGGAACTTCCTCCTGGGCCGTTTCACTCGGAGTTCGGTTCCATCCAAGCCGGGCCAGCGACATGCTTCAAGTCTCGGTCTTGATCACTGGCTGGGATCGGTGCGAGTAGCGTTGCCGCGTGCCCAGTCCCATCGCCTACATCGCGGAGCTACAGGAGCCAAGCTCGGCGCTGATTGCCAAGATCCAAAGCAAACACGACGTGACGTTGGACGAGGTCCGCGAGGCGATCATCCTCACGGAGGTGGAGTCGTCGGTGTGGGACTGGGACGCCGACCCGGCGCGTGGCTGGCGGTTACTGGTGACTGCGACGACCTACGTGGGTCGTCGTCTCCTGGTGGTGTTGTATCCGGTCGACGCGAGTGAAGGGATCTGGCGGCTCGGAACGGCGATGCCAGACGATGAGGGAACCGTGGGGGCCGGGTGACATGCCCGGTCCAAAGGAGGACGATGGAGCCGTGAGGGATGAGGTGGACGACACGGACATGACCGCCGAGCAGTTTCGCGCGGCGAGAGATCGTGGCATCTCTACCCAGGTGGTCACGTCGCGGGGGGAGTTCGAAGCTCGGTCTCCAGAGGGCGTCGGCAGGTTCGAGATCTATCAAGATCAGAAAGGCCTGTTCAGGTTCCGTCTGATGGCAAGCAACGGCGAGGTGCTAGCGACGAGTGAGGCGTTCCGGACCAAGTCCGCGGCCAAGAAGAGCGCGGACAAGGTCCGATTCGCGGCTAACACGGCTTCGGTTGTGGAAGTAGCTTCGTGATCCATCCCCATCGTCGCGGGAACGACTGTAAATCCGTCGGCTTTCGCCTTCCAAGGTTCAAATCCTTGACCTGCCACCCGGCACGACGAGGCCCTGACCTGTGAAAACAGATCGGGGGCCTTGCCGTACCCGGGCCACCGCGACTCCCCGCCAGACCCCGCTCAACCCCGCGTGTCGCCGACCTATATCTGGCACGAAACTGGCACGGCGAACGGTCGAGCAGCCCGTTCGGATGTCATGAGCTTGGGAACCTATGGCGGTAGGTTTCTGACCGGGGCCTGACCTGGGAATTTGGCGAGCCGCGGGTGGCCGCTATTGACCGTGGTTCGCCGCTCGTAATGGCAGGAGTGTGGCACGGACGGGACCTGTTGCCGCAACTTCGCGCCAACAACGTCGCGCCGTCATGTCGAGATCGACCTTGCTGCTCCGACCTCTGCTGTGAGGCGCTCGATTGGGGGCGCCCCGGCAAGTGCCGAGTTGTCGGCACGGAAAGGACTGTTCATGGGACAGCCAGTGGTGCACTTCGAGATCATCGGAGACGATCCGGCGATGCTCCGGAGCTACTACGGCGACATGTTCGGGTGGGAGTTCGGCATGGGCGATGCGGTGACCGAGTCGGTCTCCCAGCTGGGCAACTACGGGTTCGTGGATGGAAGCACGGTCGGCGACGGGAGCGGCATCAACGGCGGCGTCGGGGGTGGCGACGGTTACGAGCGTCGGGTCCTGTTCTACGTGGGCGTTCCCGACGTCGAGGCCGCACTGCAGAAGGCCGAGAGCCTCGGCGGGACGCGAAGGATGGGTGCGGCGGGCGCTCCAGGGACCCTCGTCGTCGGGCAGTTCGACGACCCCGAGGGCAACCTGGTCGGCGTCGCCGGTACGGCATAGCCGAGTCTTTGACACAGAACCGTGAACCTTGAGTGGAGTCGAGATGAAGTATCTGATCCTGATCTACAGCAATCCGCAGACCTGGGAGCACCCAATCTTCCTGCCCTAGCGATGTCTGACGATGAGCGTGACGAGCTGACCAGACAGGTCGAGGCATTGCGCACGGAGGTCACCGAATCCGGCGAGTTCGTCGGCGGCGCAGCGTTGGCTGACCCAGTGAATACCAAAGCCATCCGGATGCACGAGGGGGCGCTGGCGATCACCGACGGGCCCTTCATCGAGGCCAAAGAGCAGCTGGCGGGGTACTTCGTGGTCGATTGCAGCAGCCCCGGTCGGGCGACCGAGATCGCTGCCCAGTTCCCCGATGTCCGGTTCGGCGGCGTGGAAGTGCGCCCGATCATGGACACGGCCGGTCAGGAGATGTGAACACCAGCGCCGAGATCGAGGACCTGCTGCGTCGGCTGGCGCCGCAGGTCCTCGCAGCGTCGTGCGCCACTACGGACACTTCGAGGCCGCTGAGGACGCGGTCCAAGAAGCATTGCTGGCCGCCGCGACGCAGTGGCCCGATCGCGGAGTGCCCGACAGTCCTATCGGGTGGCTGATCACCGTCGCATCCCGGCGGTTGGCCGACCAGCTTCGCAGTGAACTGGCGAGCAGACGCCGAGAGGAAAGAGTCGCCTGGCAGACCCCAGCAGCCGAGTCTGTCGTGCCTCCCGCCGATACCGAAGGACCGCCCGACCAGGACGACACCCTGATCTTGCTGCTGCTCTGCTGCCATCCCAGCCTCACCCCGCCCTCTCAGATCGCGCTCACGCTGCGCGCCGTCGGCGGTCTGACCACAGCAGAGATCGCCCGGGCGTTCATGGTCCCGGAGACGACCATGGCCCAGCGCATCAGCCGCGCGAAACAGCGGATCAAAGCATCCGGTGCGCAGTTCCACATGCCGCCCGAGCATGGGCGGACAGATCGGCTTCGCTCCGTCCTGCACGTGCTCTACCTGATCTTCAACGAAGGGTACACCGCCACCTCAGGCCCCGAGCTGCACCGCAGTGGGTTAACCAGCGAGGCGATCCGACTCACCCGGACCATGCAGGCGTTTCTGCCCGACGACGGCGAGGTCACCGGCCTTCTCGCACTGATGCTGCTCACAGACGCGCGTCGACTCGCACGCACCCGATCCGACGGCAGCCTCGTCCCGCTCTCCGAACAAGACCGCAACCAGTGGAACCGGGAGTCCATCGACGAAGGCATCGCCCTGGTCACCCACACCTTGACTCGCGCCGCGCTCGGCCCATACCAGCTTCAGGCGGCCATCTCCGCGGTGCACGCGGAAGCGGGACACGCCGAAGCCACCGACTGGCACCAGATCGTTGCCTTGTACCGGCTACTCGAAGACCTGGATCCCAATCCTGTCGTGACCCTCAACCACGCCGTCGCCGTCGCCATGGCCTACGGCCCGACTGCGGGACTGGCACTCCTCGAGTCATTGGACAGCAATGATCGACTATCCGGGCACCACCGGCTCTACGCGGTCCGGGCTCATCTATTGGAGATGGCTGGCGATCACGAGGACGCTCGTTCCTGCTACCAGACAGCTGCGCGCCTGACCACTAGCCTTCCCGAACAGCGCTACCTCCGAGATCGCGCTGCGCGACTTGCCCACCATCGTCGGTCGAACCCTCCGCGACAACCGCGTGCGTAGGCGGCATCGGCGACGACTTGGCGCAGCAATTGTGGCTCTGGTCTCTGGACGATGTCGAGATCGGAAGGCTGGCTCCGACGTCTCGGTATGTCCAAGAACTCCGTCCTCGCCCTGATGTGCGGCGTGATCGCTATGACCGTACTCGACCTCTCCGTGGTCAACGTCGCTCTGCCATCCATCCAGGCCGAGCTGGGCGCCGAAGCGGCCGATCTCCAATGGGTCGTGGTCGTCTACGGCGTTTTCACGGCAGGTTCCTGATGCTGGGCGGACGCATTGGTGACCTCGCCGGACATCGCAGGGTCCTCCTGTGCGGCATTGGCGTACTTGCAGCCGCGTCGCTGGTCTGCGGCCTGGCCGACACGCTCGGCGTCCTGATCCTCGGACGGGCCGGCCAAGGGTTGGGAGCCGCCCTGGCTGCGCCCAACGCGCTCGCCATCCTGTCCCGCACGTTCGCGGAGGGCCCCGAACGAAACCGCGCGCTGGGCATCTTCGGGGCCGCCGGCGGCACCGCCGCGATCACCGGATCGGTCGTCGGCGGGCTGCTTGTTCAGGGACCGGGCTGGGAATGGGTGTTCTTCCTCAACGTGCCCCTGGGCGCAGCCCTCGCCAGTCTCGTACTGGCGCACGTGCCCGTCGGCCCACGGCAACCGAATCGGGGCCGGACCGACGTCGGAGGCGCCGTGACGCTGACCGGCGGTCTCATCGCCTTGGCGTTGGGCGTGCACGAAAGCATTGGCTCAGGTTGGCTGTCGGCACAGACTCTCGGGTTTCTTCTCGCGGGGCTTGGGCTTCTAGCGGTCTTCCTCGCGGTCGAAGCACGCGTCCCCGTGCCGCTCGTCCCCCTCGTCACCTTGCGCAAACGGTCAGTACTGTTCGCCAACCTCTGCGCCGGGCTGCTGTGGGCGAGCTTCCTGGCGCTGATCTACCAAGCGACGCTGTTCGCCCAGCAGGTGCTCGACTACAACCCTCTGGCAGCCGGAGCGAGCACCATCCCGATCGCCGTTCTCTCCCTTGTGATCTCGGCCCGAGTGGCGCCGGGGGTCATCGCCCGCCTCGGCGCCGCGAACACGCTGGCGATCGGCATGGCCGCGCAGGGCTGTGGGCTGCTGCTGCTCACGCGCGTGCCGTCCGACGCCTCCTACCTGACCGACATCCTTCTGCCGTACTCCATCGTCGGAATCGGGCTCGGTTTCGCGGAGGTATCCGTGCAAATCGCGGCCTTCGCGGGCATCGACAACGATGAAGCTGGGCTCGCGGGCGGCGCGGTGGAGACCTCTCGTGAGATGGGCGGGGCGCTCGGCCTGGCGGTGTTGGTTTCAGTGGCGCTGGGCGAAGGCACAGACGTGACGAAAGCCTTCCACCACAGCGTCTTGGGAGGGGCAATCTTTGCAGGAGTCAGCGCGGTCGTCGCCGTCACGTTGCTGCGGCCGACTGAGCGCCCGAGCCCCGCGAAGGTTGCTCGATAGCCAACCTGTCCCCCGTCACCCGGTTGTCGCTCGCCTCCGTCAGTCACCGCAAAGAGCGCCAGGGGATTCCTCTTCCTTCCTACTTCTCCCCTGCTTCCTCGTCCTGGCCGCATTGCTCGTCGGGATGACGGGGTCCATTAGGTCGACATGGTCCTGGGCGAGGGCGTTCGTCAGCGTGGGGCGTTCGCTCATGAGATCCCGGCCTCGATGCCCGGCACTGCGTGGGTGAAGGTCGACGGCCGCCGCGAGCCACAGCGGGTCCGGGCCTTCCACATCACCGACGCCCACCTGGACTACCTCAACGGCTACTTGTCCGCGCCGCGCTCTGGAACGGAGGTGTCTTGATGACCACCACCGAACACCCACCCAACGGCCCCGATTCGGCTGCTGAGCTGGCTCCTGAGGAGGTCGCCGAGCAGGTACGGGCGCTGCCTCACCACAGAGGTCGCCGAGGGGCTAGCGCTCGATCACGGCGTCTGTATCCGCCCGTTGCCGATGCGCACCATCGACCTGGACACCGGCGAGGTCCGCATCGTCCCGCGCGCGTGCGAGTCCCGGCAGGAATCGCTGTGCCCGCCCTGTGCGGAGAAACACAAACGGCTCCGCGTCGCTCAATGCCGGAGGGGTGGCACCTCGACGAGGAACCGGTGCTACCGAAGCGCGAACCGACTGGGGCCGAGAAGGACCTGATGGGCTGCCGGGCCGATCTCGTCGGTGCCTACAGCGAATGCAAGGCCGCTGGGGACGAGGACTCCTGCGAACAGATCCGCGAATCGGTACGGGTGCTCGACGAGGAGATCCGGACCGCCGGGATCAAAGGCCGCCTCACCCCGCTCGACCCACGACCTAAGGGCAAGCGGCGGTCCATCTGGCGTCGGCAGAACCTGCCCGACCTTCCCTGTAAACCCGTCGACGGGTGCACCCTGGGGCGGGTCTTCGCAGGGAAGTACCGACCCTCGCTGTTCGTCACCCTGACCCTGCCCAGCTACGGCCCGGTGGACGACGACGGCGCCGCTATCCACCCCGACCGATACGACTACCGCCGTGCTGCTCGGGATGCGATCCACTTCCCCGCCCTGCTGGCTCGCTGGGTGGAGAACCTACGGCGCGCGATCGGCTGGGAGGTGCAGTACTTCGGATCGATCGAGCCGCAGCGACGGGGCGCCCCGCACTCCCACCTGGCGATGCGTGGGTCCATCTCCCACGAGCTGATCCGGCAGGTCACTGCCGCGACCGACTACGGCGTCTGGTGGCCACCCCACGACGAGCTCGTCTATACCGGCGGCAAGGTGCCGATCTGGGACGACCGGGCCAAAGGCTTCGTCGACCCCGACACCCGCGAACCGCTCGAGGAATTCGACGCCGCCTGCGAGAAGCTCGAGGAACCGTCCCACGTCGTGCGGTTCGGCGAGCAGGTCCACTCCAAAGGCGTCATGGGTGGCTCCGAGGAGGCCGGGCGCCACATCGGCTACCTGACCAAGTACCTCACCAAGTCCATCACCGAGACCATCGGCATCGACGACGACGCCACCGATGCCAAGCGGGCCCACGTCGATCGCCTGCATGCCGAGTTGAAGAAGACCCCGTGCTCGCCCCGGTGCCCGGTCTGGCTGCTCTACGGCATCCAGCCCAAGGGCGCGCGGTTGTCCATGGTCCCGGGCGGTTGCAAGGGCAAAGCACACACCGCCAAACACCTCGGCATCGGCGGGCGCCGCGTCCAGGTCTCCCGCAAGTGGTCCGGCAAGACCCTCGACGACATGAGGACCGAACGCGCCCGCTTCGTCCGCGAGCTGCTCGTCGCCGCCGGGATCGAACCCACCATCCAAGAAGGCGGCAACGTTGTCTGGGAACGCACCGCACCCGGCGACCCCGACGTCCCACCGCGAGCGCACCTCGTCTTGCAAGCCATCTCCGAACGGCAACGCTGGGACGCCGAACGCCGCGCCGCCCAAACTCATCGCGGAGGGCAGACCCCCCGACGAAGCAAACAATTCCGCAACTGACGATCAGACCGAGAAGGGCAGGGGCTCACCATGGAGCGGTTAGCTCAAGACCTCGACGCCGTGTTCGAGCCACTGCCGTTGCTTCTGTCGGTTCCTCGGGCGGCCGAGATCCTCGGTATCAGTCGAGCCTCGGCATACAAGCTGGCAGACTCGGGTGAGCTGCCATCTCGCCGTCTGGGTGGGCGGATCTACATCGTCACGGACGGTCTTCGCGACCTGGTGAGGGCAGCATGAGAGGTCACGTGTTCCGGCGCGGATCATGCTGGTACTACAAGTTCCGGGGTCCGGCCGATCAGCTCACCCGTCCCTCGTGAGGTGATGGAAGCCTGCGGGGTCACGATCCACGCTGCGCGGGCTGCTGTGCGGCGCTTCAAGGACGGTCGGGTGCCTCGGTCGCTCTCCCCCGGCCTCGCGCCCAAGACGGTTCGGAACGTTCACGTGATGCTGCATCGCGCCCTGGCGGACGCTGTCAGCTGGCGGTATCTGAGTCGGAATCCGGCGAGTGACGCGCGCCCCCCGAAGGCAGCCAGACAGCGGCGGCCGGTTTGGACTCCGGAGCAGTTGCGAGCGTTCCTGCATCACGCTCGGGAAGACCGGTTCTACGCGTTGTACCTGCTCGCGATCACTACGGGCATGCGGCGGGGCGAGTTGTGCGGGATGCGCTGGTCGGCGGTGAATCTCTCCGAACGGACACTTTCGGTGCAGGAGGGCCGGGTTGTCGTCGCCGGGCGCGCAGAGGACAGCGATGGGAAGTCGGACAGCGCCGGACGGCAGATCGCACTGGATCCGGCCACTGTGACGGCTCTGATGGCGTGGCGACAGCTCCAGCAATCCGAACGCGAGTTCTTCGGATCGGACTACCGGGAGACGGGGCTGATCTTCACGTGGGAGGACGGACGGCCGGTGCATCCGGACACGGTCCGAGAGAGGTTCACCCGACTCTCAGCCGCCGCGAAGCTGCCGCCGATCCGGCTGCATGATCTCCGGCACTCGTACGCGACGGCGGCAGTTTTTTCGAGCCGGGGTGAATCCGAAGATCGTCAGCCACCGGATCGGGCACTCGTGGGCCGCGTTCACCATGACCGTCTACTCGCATGTGACGCCTGGCATGGACCGCGACGCCGCTGACGAGGTCGCGTCACTGGTCCTCGGGAACGATCCGGAAGCACCCACCGGATGAGGAGTGTTCCCGAAAGTGTTCCCATCAGGCGCAGAAGCGGCCTTGGAGAACAAGCCTCCGAGGCCGCTTCGCCTGGTAGCGGGGGTAGGATTCGAACCTACGACCTCTGGGTTATGAGCCCAGCGAGCTACCGAGCTGCTCCACCCCGCGTTGGCTCGTCCACCTTAGCCCAAAGTAGGGCCAGCGGCAAAACGTGTGGTCTGCCCCACAT
>JBOHGX010000443.1:0-39957 GCA_050700255.1 Pseudonocardiaceae bacterium | reverse complement strand
GTGCTACCCCGGCTGTGGGATAGCCGGGTGGACCGTGCGTATCGGGCGCAGCGCGTGGAGCTGGCGGCCAACGGGGTCTTGCTGCTGGCCGGGGAGCTGCTGCTCGGGCGTGGTCTGCCGGCCGAGCTCACCGTGCACCTGCAGCTCTCCGCCGCCGCGCTGGCCCGCAGGCTGGACCCGCAGCTGCACTGGACGCTGCCGGCCTACCGGCGCTACGACGCCGAGCACGACCCGACCGCCGCGGACGTGCTAGTGCTGGCCGATGACCCCCGCCGGCTCGCGCTGAGGCACCGCTGAGCGTTGCCGCCACTTGATCTTGCCCCAAGGCTTGTCCACCGAGATCGTCGTGGCAGCCCACAGGAACAGCAGGTGGACGGCCGATCCGGCGACCACCAGCCACGCCGGCAACCCTGCATTCGCGCCATCCGCAGCACGCGACGCTTCCGCGGCTTGGGCCACGGCCCGCTGCACCCAATCGCCAGTCAACGCCACGGCGGTCACGATGACCGCCACGGCGAGGACGAGCTTGACGACGATCCACCAGTACTGGAGCAGCTGCCAGGGGGTCGCGACCGACAGGACGATCCCGGTCAGCAACGTCGCCACCGCGAAGAAGGGGATGACCGCGCCGCCGATGCGTTCCATCATCGCGTAGCAGGCGAGCACGAATGTCGGGTGCGAGGCGGTTGCGGCGCTGATGCCCAGGGTCAGCATCGCAACGACGAGGCCCAGCCATCCGGCTGACACGGCGACGTGCGTCGCGCGGACGAACTTGAGCGGTCGGCCGGACAGCTGCGCCTTGGCGGTCATCATGGCGTAGATGGTTCGCCACGGCGGCCTTGCGCGCGTCCGGCGCTGAGAGGCCGTTCGCGCACCTCCGGGGGAGGCCTACGGCCCACGCTGCTACTACCCCGGGAGTACGCGTACCTACTCCCGGCCCCGCCTTGGCAGTCAGCGCCGGGATGTGGCTTGAGCCTCGTAGGCTCGGACGCCGTGAGCACACCGCAGATCACTTTGACCGCGAGGCTCAGCACCTCGGCGCTGGACGCGCGGCGCGGGGTGGTCCGGCTACACCCGGAGGTGCTCGACGCCCTGGGCTTGCGGCCGTGGGATGCCGTGCGGCTCACCGGCGCTCGGGTGAGCGCCGCGCTGGCGGCAGCCGGGCAGACCGCCCCGGGGATCGCGCTGCTGGACGATCTCACGCTGTCCAACCTCGGGCTGACCGAGGGCTCCGAAGTGATCCTCACACCGGCGCAGGTGCCCGCGGCTCGATCGATCACGGTCAGCGGTTCGGCGCTGGTCAGCCATTCGGTGAATCCCGAGACGCTGCGGTTGGCGCTGGCCGGCAAGGTGCTCACCACCGGGGACGCGGTGTCCCTGCTCCCCCAGGACGTGGCACCCGGTTCGGACGCGACGGCGGTGCGCGGCCGGCTGTCCGCGGCGATCGGGATCACCTGGACCAACGAGCTGCTCACCGTGACGGCCACCGACCCGGCCGGACCGGTGGCGCCGCATCCATCCACGGTGGTCGGCTGGCGGGACGGCCCACGGACCGGAGACCTCCCCGCGCCGGTGCACGCCCGAGACGCCGCGCAACCCCAAGATCCAGCGCAACCCCGAGACCCGGCCCCACCGCCACCGGCCGTGGCCGATCTGGTGGGCGCCCACGGCGCCGCCCGCCGGTTGGCCGAGTGGTTCGACCTCACTTTCCGCCAGCCCGAACTGCTGCGCAGGCTGGGCGCCAGCACCCGCCTCGGGGTGGCGGTCCACGGGCCCGAGGGTGCCGGCAAGGCCACCATGGTGCGCGCGGTGGCCGCAGACGCCGGGGCCCACGTCGTCGAGCTGGCCGCACCGAGTGTGGCGGCGGTGGAGCCCGGCGCGGCCACCCAGCGGGTGGGTGACGCGGTGACGGCTGCCCGCGCGCGGCAGCCCAGCGTGCTGCTGGTCACCGATGTCGAGGCACTGCTGCCCGCCACCACCCCGCCGCCGCTGGCCACCGTCGTACTCGACATGCTGGCGCCCGCACTGGACAGCGTCGCGCTCGTCGTCACCACCGCACACCCGGAGTCGGTGGACCCGCGGCTGCGCGCACCGGACCTGATCGATCGTGAACTATCACTCGGCTTGCCCGATGCCCGCACCCGCGCGGAACTACTCCGGGTGCTGCTCCGTGCGGTGCCGCTGGCCACGGACATCGATCTCGCAGCCGTAGGTGAGCGCACCCCCGGATTCGTCGCCGCTGATCTCGTCGCGCTGCGCCGTGAGGCAGCGGTGCGGACCGCACTACGCCATGCCGCGACGGAAACCGATGCAACGCAACCCGAGCTGGTGATCAATCAGCAGGATCTGATCGGCGCGCTGGATACCGTCCGCCCGATCTCGATGTCAGCCTCGGACACCATCGCCACCGGTGGGCTGACGCTGGACGAGGTCGGCGACATGGCCCAGACCAAGCAGGCGCTCACCGAGGCGGTGCTGTGGCCACTGCGCTACCCGGACTCGTTCACCCGCCTCGGCGTCGATCCACCACGCGGCGTGCTGCTCTACGGACCACCTGGCTGCGGCAAGACCTTTCTGGTCCGGGCGTTGGCTGGATCCGGAGCGCTCAACGTGTTCTCCGTCAAGGGTGCCGAGTTACTGGACAAGTGGGTCGGCGAGTCCGAGCGTGCGGTGCGCGAACTGTTCCACCGTGCTCGCGACGCCGCACCCGCGTTGATTGTCCTCGACGAGGTCGACGCGCTGGCTCCCCGGCGCGGTGGGTCGTCGGACGCTGGCGTTGCCGACCGGGTGGTGGCCGCGCTGCTCACCGAGTTGGACGGGGTGGAGCCGTTGCGCGACGTGGTGGTACTGGGCGCCACCAACCGACCTGAGCTCATCGACCCGGCACTGCTGCGGCCGGGCCGTTTGGAGCGTCTGGTGTACGTGCCGCCACCGGACACTGACGCACGCACGGCGATCCTGAGATCCGCGGCGCGCAACACCCCGCTGGCGGCCGACGTCGACCTCGGCGCGCTGGCCGCGGACCTGGCGGGTTACTCCGCAGCGGACTGCGCAGCGCTGATCCGCGAGGCCGCGCTCACAGCCATGCGCGAATCGCTGGAGGCCACTGAGGTGACCGCAACGCAGCTGGCCGCTGCACGCGAAGCCGTCCGCCCGTCCCTGGACCCGGTTCAGCTTGCCGCCCTGGCCGGCTACGCCGCCGGACGGTCCAGCTGATGCTGAGCGATCACGGGGACACGTAGTCGTTCGTGACGATCACGATCAAGCCGGAATCGGTGTTCGCAAGGCCCGGGAACCGGGGCTGCACGCGCATTCCGAACTCGGCACCGAGGGCCTCAGCGTCGTCGCGCTGGTCAATACCCTCCTGGTAGTACGCGGTAGTCGTGGGGATCGTGCCCTGGGCGTAGTTGCCGACCTCGACCACCGTCCAACCGGCGGCAGTGAGATCCTCCGCGGCCCGTGCGGCCAGGCCCCGGATGGTGCTGTTGTTGTAGACCCGCACCTCGCCACGGCCCTGGCTCTGGTCAAGGTCGAGGGGGCTCTGCTCGACGCGCGGCTCCTGGCGGGCCGGCACGCCTTGGGCGGCGCCCGGTGGACCGAGTGGGGGCACTACGGGCGCTGCCACCGGACTCGACGTCGGTGGATAAGGAATGGTGGAGGGGAGCGCGGGAGCGCTGTTGGTAGGAGAGGTGGCCACTGGCAGCGCAGCGGCCGGAGCCGGCGGCCCACCTGTGGTCGCCACCGCTCCGACCGCAACGGCGATCACCGCCAGCCCGAGCAGGGCCAACCCGGCGAACCGCAACCGCCTGCTGGCTCCAGTTCCGTTCGGAGTGCTCACGGGGCTAGGTCTGGCTCTGGTGGCGCGGGTCGACGCCGAGCCGGCTAGCGGCTCTGGCTCGCTGGCGACCTGACCGCAGCCGGCGCAACCGCTTGACCAGCATCGGATCGGCGGCGAGGGCATCCTGCCGGTCGATCAAACCGTTGAGGATCTGGTAGTAGCGGGTGGCGGACATGTCGAACAGCTCACGGATCGCCTGTTCCTTCGCCCCGGCGTACTTCCACCACTGACGCTCGAAGGCCAAGATCTCGCGCTCCCGGCTACTCAGACCCTCGGGGCGGTCGTCGATCGGGGGCAGCGCCGCTGCGGCGTCCATCGCGCTCCTCGGTTCACAATCCCGCGACTGCGTCCAGCGGGCGGGTGGCGGTCAGAATCACAGCACTGTAATTCAGAAGCCCATTGAACCACGCGGCAACCCGATACAACCGGCGGCACTCTCGAATCGCGTCGCCTGGAGGGGCGTGTGGAGACTGAGCAAGCCACGATTACTGTCCCCAAACATGGCTGTCCGCCCGATCCGGATCGTCGGCGATCCGGTGCTGCACACCCCCACGAGGCCCGTCACCGAGTTCGGCAGCGCGCTGTACCCGCTGATCGACGACATGTTCGACACGATGGCGGCGGCCCAGGGTGTCGGCCTCGCTGCCAACCAGATCGGCGTGGACCTGCGGGTGTTCGTCTATGACTGCCCGGATGGAGACGGGGTTGCGCATCGCGGTGTGGTCGTCAACCCAACACTGGAGAGCAGCGAACGACCGGAGACCATGCCCGACCCCGACGACGACTGGGAGGGCTGCCTTTCGGTACCCGGTGAGGCCTTCCCCACCGCGCGGGCCGGCTGGGCGCGGACCACCGGATTCAGTACAGACGGCGCACCGCTGACCGTCGAGGGCACCGGCTTTCTGGCTCGATGCCTGCAGCACGAGACCGATCATCTCGACGGGATCATCTACCTCGACCGGCTGGTCGGCCGGCACGCCCGCGAGGCGAAAAAAATGCTCAGGGCCCAAGGCTGGGGCGTGCCTAGCCTGGCCTGGGAACCTGCCGCGTGTCCACCCGAAGACTGAACCAGCGATACGCGCACTCAGACCTGCTGTCGCAGCAGCGTGGTAGACCATCACCGTGGCCACCGAGATGATCGCCCCGACGGACGAGCTCAGCCAACTGCTACGGCGTCTTGCTGATCGCGAGCGGGTGCGCAGCGAGGCGACCGTGCAGGCCGACGTCCGTCAGTTGCTGCTCTCCGGCGGTCTCGGTCTCGGGGACCACGACCTGGACGTCCAGCTCGAAACCCAGGTAGGAGATCGTCGACGCATCGATGTCGAAGTCGGCTTGACCGTCATCGAGGTCAAGAAGGATCTGCGCAATCAAGGCATTGTCCGGGCGGCGGAGGAGCAGCTCGCGGGTTACGTGGCGGCGCGCGGCGCACAGACCGGTCAGCGTTACGTCGGTGTCCTCACCGACGGACGAGAATGGCGCGCGTATCACGAACGGGACGGCAAGCTAGTCGATGTCACTGCGCACGTGGTCAACCCCATGAGACCCGACGGCATTGCGTTGCTGTTCTGGCTCGAGGGTGTCCTGGCCAGCCGTCAGGGGGTTCCTTCGACGCCGAATGAGATCAAAGCTCGACTCGGCGCTACCAGTGCTTCTTATGCCCTCGATCGCGCAACGCTTGCCGCGCTCTATGCCGACCACGGTGCACGCGAGACTGTCCGACTCAAGCGGCAACTATGGAGCCGGTTGCTGCGCAGCGCACTGGGAACCCAATTCACCGACGACGACGAGCTGTTCCTCGAGCACACGCTGCTGGTGAATAGTGCTGAGATCATCGCTCATCTGGTCGTCGGACTTGACGTCACCGACATGCAACCTGCGTCCTTACTCGGCGGGCAGCGGTTCGACCTCGCGGCCATCTACGGTGTCGTCGAACACGATTTCTTCGACTGGGTATTGGAGGTTCCGCACGGCGGCGACTTCGTCCGCACCCTCGCCCGACGGTTGTCCCGGTTCGACTGGACCAATGTCGAGCACGACGTGCTGAAGGTCCTCTACGAGTCGGTGATCGGATCTGAGACCCGCAAGCAACTCGGCGAGTACTACACGCCCGACTGGTTGGCTGAGCAGGTGGTCAGCACCGCGGTCACCGACCCGCTCAACCAGCGAGTGCTCGACCCGGCCTGTGGCTCGGGCACTTTCCTGTTCCACGCCGTGCGCCGCTATCTCGATGCCGCGGCGGCGGCTGGTATCTCCCTGGAGCGCGCCCTCTCCGGGCTCACCGAGCACGTCCTCGGTGTGGACCTCCACCCGGTGGCCGTCACGCTGGCCCGAGTCACGTATCTGCTCGCCATCGGCCGAGAACGATTGCTCGCCCCCGATCGCGGGGCCATCACAGTACCTGTCTATCTGGGTGACAGCGTCCAGTGGAACCAGCGTCGCGATCTATTCACCGAGGAACACCTCGTCGTCCCCACCGGCAGAGGTGATCAGCTCTTCGACGCCGAGTTCCGCTTCCCCGACCGATTCCTTGCCGACGCTGCTCGCTTCGATCGGCTGGTCAGCACCCTGTCCGACCAGGCCTCCAAACCTCGTGCACCGGGGCAGAAGGCGACACTCCCGACCAGTCTGCTCCACCGCCTCGCCGTCTCGGACGCAGACCGTCCAGTGGTCGAGGAGAACTTCCGGCTGATGTGCCGGTTGAACGATCCTATCTGGAGCTACTACATCCGTAACCTCGTGCGGCCCGCCTGGCTCGCCCGGCCGGAGAACCGTGTCGACGTCCTCATCGGTAATCCACCCTGGCTGTCCTACCGCTACATGCCCGAAGATATGCAGATCGCCTTCCGGGAGATGTCCGAGACACGACAACTCTGGCACGGTCGCGACGTAGCAACACACCAGGATCTATCGGCGCTATTCGTCACACGAACGACTCAGCAGTACCTGACTGAGGGCGGCTCCTTCGCGTTCGTCATGCCAAATGCCGTCCTCGACCGCGGTTACTACGCCGGGTTTCGAGCGGGCAACTACCCCGACGCAAAGGACCCTATCACGATCAAGTTCACCGGCTCCTGGGATCTCCGTCGGCTGCGGCCTCACTTCTTCCCCCGTGGAGCCGCCGTGGTCTTCGGCCAACGCAGCTTCACTCAGTTCGGGACGCCATTACCATTACGAACGACCCGCTGGACGGGTCAGCTTCCTCGTGGGAGCGATACATGGGACGTTGTCGCAGAGCACGTTACTCAGCATGATGCTGACCTCACCATACATGACGAAGATGCAAAGGAATCTCCCTACGAGCCGCGGTTCGCCCAGGGTGCAACCATCGTGCCTCGCGTGCTATTCATGGTTGAGACCCAACAGGCTGGTCCACTCGGACTAGCCGCGGGCAGCCAGCGCGTTCGATCCGCACGCAGCAGTACCGAAAAGATGCCCTGGAAGGAACTGCGCTCACTCGAAGGTGTCGTCGAGACCGAATTCATCCGGCCTATCCTACTCGGTGAGAGCGTCCTGCCGTTTCGCGTGCTTCCCGCCAAGCGTGGAGTGCTTCCACTGGATGGAACTACACTCCTCGACGGGGAGCATCCTCGCATGGATTTCTACCCTGGCCTCGCAGACTGGTGGCGTAGAGCGGAGCAGATCTGGTTGTACCATCGGAGCAGACCGTCTGACCCTCCGCGAGCGGCTGGATTTCAGGCGAGGACTCACCGACCAGCTACCGACATTGCCACTCCGGGTAGTCTACGGCAAGGCGGGCATGCATGTGGCCGCCGCTTTGGTCGAGAATCCGAGTGCAATCATTGACCACAAGCTGTATTGGGGAACAGTGTCAAACCGCGCCGAGGGACTGCACCTCTGCTCCATATTGAACAGCCCCCTGATCACAGATCTTGTCCGCCCACTTATGTCCTATGGCAAGGACGAGCGCGACATTGACAAGCACGTGTGGAAACTGCCGATTCCACTGTTCGATGACAGGAACCCCACGCACCGCCGTCTGTCGGATCTCGGCGGGCAGTGTGCCGAGCTCGTTGCTGGTCTCGACCTCGGCGGCTCTGGCAACTTCGTCACGCTCCGCCGCCGCATCCGATCCGCGCTCGCCGCCGATCCGTCGGCCGCCGAGATCAACGTGCTGGTGCTCGATCTCCTTTCCACGTAGGCCATGGCCCGAGCAGTCGACTCGGTGGATATGCCGAAACCCGTGGCTACCGCTCCTGTGGGCTGCAACGCCGGATGAGTCGACAGGCAGATGGTGCCTCGACAACGGCTATTGCTGCAGGCTCACAAGTCGAGGTGTAGCCGCAGCGCTCCGTCGAGCTGGGCCAGCAGGTCGGCCGGTAGCACGCCGACGCAGCGCCCGATTCGGACCGCGGCGACTGACCGGACTTGCTCAGCCTGCGCCTTGGAGTCTCGGGGCAGTCCACACTCGGCAATGGGAAGTAATACCTGGAACGGGTAGATGCGGGTGACATTCGACGTCACAGGCACCACGGTCAGCACACCGGACCCGGATCGCTGCACTGCCCCGGTCGCGCCGTTGTTACTCACGATCACCGCTGGCTGCACCTTGCCGGCCTCGGAGCCGAGCACCGGGTCGAGATCGACCATGCGGATCTCCCCACGTCTCATCGGGAGCCGTCAAGTCCGTCGGCTGCAACGGCGTCCCATAGCGAGGCCTCCTCACTCGCGTCCCACTCGGCCCACGCCTGCGCGTAGGAATCAGACAGTACGTGTGCCCGCAACAACGCAATCGCCTGCTGCACGGCCGCCGAGCGTGACGTGACGCCATGGGAGGCCGCGTAGTCCTCCAGGAACTCGACATCCTGATCGGACAGACTGATACTCAGTTTCACACCTGGGATGCTACTCCTGCCCTGGCCCGAGTGCTACCGACCGGCCCTTCGGGCGAGCGTCCCTCGGGACTGGATCGCACTACCGGAACACCGGACCGCGCAGCGACGTTGCGGGAGTAACGGTGTAATCCAGCGTGAGGGTGGTGGGCGCGGTGGACCCCTTGGACTCCTACTCGCGAACGGTGAGCTCAGTCGCTGCGGCAGTCACCCCGCATGTGGCAAGCCTTCGAATCGGACCAGGCGCTGGATCGGCGGTCGTCTTCGCCGACGACGGGCTACTGCTGACCAACGCACACGTCGTGGGCTCCGTCCACGATGGCGTCGCAGCGTTCACCGACGGCACCGAAAGCCGTTTTGACGTCGTAGGCAGCGATCGGCTGTCCGACCTTGCGGTGCTGCGAGCCCGGAGTGCCACGCCGCCTGCGGCCGTCCTGGGCGACGCCGATGAGCTCGTCGTCGGGCAGCTGGTGGTTGCCGTCGGCAATCCCCTGGGACTCGCCGGATCGGTGACCGCTGGCGTGGTCAGCGGGTTGGGTCGCTCATTGCCGGTGCGCGCGGGCCGGGCCGTGCGGGTGATCGAGGACGTGATCCAGACCGACGCGGCGCTCAATCCCGGGAACTCCGGCGGCGCGCTGGCCGACGCGAGCGCCAAGGTGATCGGAATCAACACCGCCGTCGCCGGTATCGGCCTCGGGATGGCAGTGCCGGTCAACGCGACGACCCGCCGGATCATCGGTGCGCTGCTCGCCGACGGCCGGGTGCGCCGGGGCTACCTCGGGCTGGTCGGCGTGCCGGCCCCGCTGCCCGCACCGGTCGCCGAACGGACCGGGCAGGATTCCGGGTTACGCCTGGTCGAAGTCATTCCCGGCAGCCCCGCAGACCGGGCCGGGCTGCACGCCGGGGACCTGGTGCTCAGCGCCGGGCGCAAGCCTGTCACCGATGCCCAGGGCATCCAACGCCAGCTGTTTTCCGAGGCCATCGGTACCACCTTGCCCATCACTGTGTTACGTAATGGCGCGATGGTGGACGTGATCACCGTGCCCACCGAGCTGGTGCAGACCTAGGTGACCGGCCTGCTCGCGTCACCGGATCCAACTTTGGCCTGGAAAGGGCGCGGTGCGCAGGGCGGTGCACACGTCGACCTCCCGACATCACCGCAGCGCGTCCGCTTCGGGTGGCAACGGCAGGGCCTCGGTGGTCCAGTGCACCCCGCGTGGCCAGGGCAGCGGCACCCCGTAGCGCTCCCCAACCAACACGACCCAGCACTCGGGCGTAGCAGGGTGAGCCAGCTAGTGGCGGACAGCGCCGCTGGCCCAGGACCTCGGACACTGAGCTCGGAAACCCTCAGATAGCGCCGGTTCAGAGATCAAGAGCCGCGCGGAGAGCGTCGTCGACGGCCTGCTGCTCATCTGGGCTGATGGCGCCAGCTGGTTCGTCGAGACGGGATTTGATCACTTGTTCGATGGCTGTGATGACCGCCCAGCCGTGACCTTCAAGCCTCACGGACAGGAGGGAGTCAGGGTCGCGATCGACGACCTGCAGCCCGAGCACCACGGGCAAGGGTGACTCGTTGAGCGGATCTGCGGAGACGATCAAGCGCTGTAGCGATTGGCCGGGCCGTTGAAGGACTGGTTTGTAGGGGTAGACGGCCCCCCGACGAAGGGACACTCAGCCGGCCTCGTCAAGTGCGGCGGCAGTCTCAGCCAGCGAGTCTTCGACATAGGTGGGATTGGCCGCGTACCAGCGCGCCATACTGTTCGCCGCTTCGCGCAGGGCATCAGCTCGCACGAGGCGCTCGAGGTACCCCGACGCGCCCCCACGCGTACGAGCGCCGCACTGGCGAACCCTGGCGGCCACGGGCTGGTCCAGAGAGATCGTTAAACGCTCACGCTGGTTCACACGCGGGAGCGTACCGTGGCGCGTAAGGGGATGCATATAGGTGTCGCGGGCGCTGTCAACTTGGCCACTGGCCTGTTCGGCTGGTTGGGTCGATCACTCAGTCGGGAGGCATAAACGCTCTACTGTCCAGTTCGGGAATAAGAGGGCGAAGTAGCGGGGCGCCGTGACACGCCGTGACCGTCCGCATGCCAGTGGTGACGGCCAGTGTGCGAGTATCGCGAGCAATCTGCGTCTCGGGAGTTGTACATGATCACGTCGGTGGAACGCGGGCGGTATGACTGGCCGTGGCGGGGTGGGACCTCGTTCGTCACACCGGACGGCTCCCAGGTGGCTCTGAGCAGCCCAGCACTGGACGCGTCCAGGCCATGGTCATGCGGTTTCATCGCCCTGGTGCGGGGCGCTCGCCGAGCGTTCACCGTCGCCGAGGCCGGCGCCTTTGACTGGCACAGCACCTACACCACCATTCCCGACCAGATGTCTCAGCAGCCCTACCGAGGTGGCGAGCTCGTCGCCGGTATCCGAACCGATCCCGGCGATTACCGGACCGCCTGGCGCGGGCAGTGGTTCGAGCTGCACACCCGAGCGAGCGGATCCCCCGACGGGGTCATGCGCGTCTTCGATGCGTTCCGCCTCACCGACACCCCGCTGGGCATGCTGGTGCAGCCACGCAGCGCCAGGCAAGCTCAGCTCGAGCCCGTCCGGGTGGCCAAGCAGATCCCCAGGATCGGCCATCTGACGATCGAGCGCCCAGGCGCCAGCCAGCTCACGGTCCCCGACTTCCGGGGCCATCTGACCCGGCACGGGGAGCTGTGGCGCCAGCCGTTGGGTACCAGAGCGCACGGCCGGTCCCGGTCAGAAGCCCTGGTCCTGGCCACCCCCACGGCGATCACTCAGCTGATCCCCGGGCCGGCCGACACCGCAGACCCGGAGGAGGCGCTAGACTTCTTGGCCGGCTTGGACGTGATCTGGGAGCCCACGTGATGGTGCTCGGCGTGCCGGTTCTCGCCGGCGCGATGCTGTTGGTTGTCGCCGGGCTTGAGCACGTGCGAGCGCCGAAGATGCTGGCAAGTGCGGCAGGCACCGGTATCGCAGCTGCCCGGGCCATCGGGGTTGTCGAATTCGTGATCGGGGTGCCCTCGGTGGCCGCAGTGGTATGGGGTATCAGCGAACTGCGCTGGGCGCTGGCCGCCCAGTGCCTGATCTACCTGGCTTTCGCCGGCCACCTGATGTGGCGACGGCACCGGGGAGACAAGTCGGACTGCGGCTGCAACCAGATGGGCACCCAAGTCGGACCCGGAGGAATCGCCCGGGCCATCGTGCTGGCGATCACGACCCTTGCGGCCACGGCGCTGTATCCAGCGGCCGCGCTGCCCGACGGTGGGGGTGCGGTCCTGCTCATCGCTTGCGCCATCGTGCTCGCCGTGCTGCTGTACACGCTGCCGGCAGCAGTCGACGGGCGGGCAGCGTGAGCGTGCTCACCGCGGCGGTGGTGTTGGCCTGGGCCTGCCTGGCGGTTCTGACGTTGGCGATGGCCGGGATGTTGCGTCAGCTGCGGGAGCTACAAGCCGAGGTGGCACAGCTCGGTGCGCCGCGTCAGCACGCATTCGTGGGCCGCCGGATCCCAGAGCTGGCCGGCGCCGGACCCGCCGTGCTGTTGGTGCTCGACCCCGGTTGCAGCTTCTGCGACACCGTGCATGAGCCGTTCGCCCGGTTGGCTCGCGAGCATCCGAGCACCCGGTTCGAGGTGTTGTCCCCGGGACAACGATGGGCCGGCGCGCCCGGCGTCCGGTCCTGGGTGAACCCCAAGCTTGTCACCGAACTCGAGGTGCCGTGGGCGCCGGCCCTGCTGCACGTCGACTCCGATGGCACCGTGCTGGCCGGGCAGCCGGTGCAGTCGCCCGAGCGGCTCGGTGCGCAGGTGGCGAGCCTGCTCAATACCGCGGTGCACTGGCAAGGAGCCTCGTGACGGCCCAAGACATCCCCCGGATCGATCAGCCCCGTAGCGGCGCCGAACCGCGCGTGGTGCAGTTCCGCGACACCGCCACGGCACTGCACCGTAGGGGGTTTCTGGCCGTCGTCGGCACCGCAGCCATGACGCTGAGCGTGATCATGCTGGGCTGGATCCCGCTGGCGCGTCCGGCCAGAGCGCAGCAGGGCAACGAGTATCCCGACTGCGGCCGCTACAGCAACGGCCCTGGCGGACCGATCTGCTACGGCGCTCCCTACGACCCGTCGTACTGTGGCGACGACAGATGGTTCAAGAACGGCTGCTTCGAGAATTGGCGCGGTGAGCTGAACTGCTACCAGCCGCGGACGATCTGCCGCGCCGGAGAGGAGCAGCGCGAAGCCTGGCGCTGGGAGGCCGACGGCGTCGTCTACCGATGCGCGGACGGTGAGATCAACTACGATGGGGCGCCGAATCCGGAGCCGGTGATCTGCAACGCGTCGCTGTCTGCGCCTGCGACGCCACCGTCGGCATCAGAACCACCGCCGGAATCAGAGCCATCAGAATCACCAGAGCCATCAGAATCACCGGATTCGCCGCCGGCGGAGATCTTTGATCGATGATGCGCGGAGCGACGGTGCAAAGTCTGCGGAGAGCTGTATTCGGTCCGGTGGTGGTGACGGGTGTGCTGGCGCTGCTGGCCGTGGTCGCTGCGGTGGCGCCAGTGGCGCACCAGGGCTGGGTGTTGCCGTGGCTGTTGCTCGGGCTGACCGCCGGCTATTCGCTGTCCGGCTCAGCGTGAAGCGTCAACTCGGCACACCTGCTGAGCTCGCCGGTCTGGCGAGATTCGTCACGGGCCTATTTCACGGTTGGCCTGCTTGCCGGGGGGATTGCCGTCGGCACGCTGGCGGTAGCTCTCGGCAGCCTGGTGCGGCCGGCGGTACCGCCGGCCGTGAGCGCGGGCCTGGTCGTCGCTGTGGGGCTCTTCGCACTCGCCGGTGAGTGCGGGCTGCACCACATCGCGCTACCGCATCGCAAGGCACAGGTGCCCTCGGCGGTGATCGGGGCCGGTGGTGACGCCGGGGCACTGCAATTCGGCTTCGAGATGGGCTGCGGGCTGCGCACTCATATGCCGAGCAACCTGCCCTATCTGCCGCTGGTCGCGGTGCTGCTGGTGGGCAGCTGGGTGGCGGCGGTACTGGCGGGGCTCGGTTTCGGTCTCGGGCGCGCGGCGATGGCGCTGGGTCGTCACCACAGCCGGGACGCGACATGGTGGGACCTGCAATGGCACCGCCACGGGCGCCGGCTGCGAATCACCCTGGCCCTGGCCGCCGTGCTACTCGCGGCCGGCATCCTGCTGCCCTGAGACGTCTACTGGTGCGTCTACCGGATCCGGCGGGCGAATGTCCTCGTCGCCCACGGGCTCGTCGGGCTGCAGCGCGCGGCGCAGGCGGCACCCGACGAGGGACTCCAGGCGCGCGGGGGGAATCGCGCCGCCCGGCTTCTTGGCGGTGAGGTCAGTCGCCGCGAGCACGTGCCCGGCGGGCAGCGCGCGGCGGGCTACCAGTGAGCGGCCGAACAGCGCGCGCATCGGTGCCAGCTCGGTCGCCACCTCATCCTTGTCGACCGGCGCTGCCAACGCCGCCCCGACATAGCGCACGCCCTCGACGAGCAGGCGAAGTTCGCTGCTGGTCACCGAAGCCGCCACGTCCGGGCCGAACATCTCGCGAGACAGCGTCACGTGCACCTCGATCACCCGCCCGCCGAGCGCGACCGCGGCGAGCGCCGGGAAGATCGTTCCGGAGTGGTCGGACAGCCCGGTTGCGCAGCCATAGCGGTCTCGGATCTGGGCCAGGACATTGAGCCCGAGCCGCTGCGGCGTGAGCGGGTAGGCCGACGTGCACTGCAACACCGCCAACGGTCCGGCGCCTGCCCCGCGCAGCCGCGCGACGGCACTGTCGAGCTCGACCCAGTCACTCATCCCGCTGGAGAGCAACACCGGCGCCCCGGTCTGCGCCACCGCATCCAGCAGCTGCGGGTTGGCGACCTCCCCCGAGGCGACCTTCCAGGCAGCGACGCCGACGCGACGCAGCAGGTCGACCGCTTCGAGTGAGAACGGTGAGCTCAAGAACGCCAGCCCGCGGTCATCGGCGTGGCGGCGCAGCCCAGACCAGGCCTGCGCGGTGAACTCCATCCGCTTCCAGTACTCGTAGCGGGAGTCATCGGCGTAGCTGAACTTGACCCGCCACGGTTCGTCGGTACGGCTCTCGGCGGCGGCGATGTGGGTCTGGAACTTCACCGCATCGGCACCCGCGTCGGCGATCGCGTCGATGAACGCGTGCGCCATGCCCAGGCTGCCGTCGTGCGCTTGACCTACCTCACCCACCACCACGACACGGTGATTCCAATCGAGTACAGTCACGCTACGCATTCCTTAGCCGCCACGAATGGATGAAGATCGTGTTAATGTCCGCTTTCACAGCTCGAATCGCTGCGCTCTGTTACGACTATGCCGCGCAGGCCAAGGAATGGCCCATGGCGTGCAACCTGTGCGGGGCGCGCGGCCACGCCGTCGAGGTCGCCTCGCGCGACCGCTACGGCTACCCGGCGACCTTCGTGGTGTGCCGGTGTTGCGGGCTCGGTTACCTCTGCCCGCGGCTGAGCGCCACGCAGTACGCGCACTTCTACTCCGACATCTATCGCCCGCTGGTGTCGGCCTACCACGGCCGCCGCATCGACGCCGAGACCGTGCAACTCGAGCAGCATGGCTACGCCACCGAGCTGGCTGCGTTTCTGCTCCCACTGCTGCCGTCCCCGCCGCAGACGATTCTCGACGTCGGCGGCTCAACCGGAGTGGTCGCCAGCGTACTGGCCACCGGCCTGAACGCACGCGCAACTGTCCTTGACCCGTCCCCGGACGAGCTCGCGGTTGCCCACGCCGCCGGTATGGAGACGATCACCGGGTTCGTTGAGGACTTCGATCCGGGTGAGCGCAGATGGGATCTCGTGCTGCTGTGCCAGACCATCGACCACCTCCTCGACGTCCGTGGCACGCTGGCGGGGCTGCGCCAGATGATGGCCGCTGGCGGGCGGGCCTTCGTCGACATCGTCGATGTCGATGTCTTGCTGCGCCGGACCGGCAACATCGAGCGGGTGATCAAGATCGATCACCCTTACTACCTGACCAGGACGACCGCAGTAGCACTGTTCGCCCTCACCGGTTTCCGGATCGTCGCCGAACGATCGGCCGATGACGGGCATCGAGGCTTCGTGCTCGCCCCGGGATCGTGCGCCCAACCCGACTGGTCAACGCTGGAGTTCATCGCAGCGCGGTTCCTCGCCAGCGTTACGTGACCCGAGGGGGCGCTGCGGCGTCGAGCTCGATGCGGATGGCAGTCGGCAGGGATTCCACGCCGAGGCTGTCGCGGGCGCGGGTCAGCACCCCGGTGTCGAGATCGCGGTAAACGTCGCGGACGTCGGTGCCGTCCTCGAGCCAGAGGTCCAAACGCAGAACGGGATTGGCCGTGGCGCCGACCATGCGGGCGCGGACCCGGCTGACGCCGGTGATGGTCTCGGCATCAGCACGCACCGCGCCAGCGATCGCCGAGGCACTGATCTCGAGGCGAAGATCCGGGCTGTGGTCGAGGAGCAGATTGGGGCGACGCTCGGGCGCCAGTGCGCGCACCGCCCAGAGCAACCCCAGGATGAGCAGGACCACGCCGGTGGCGATGGCCACACCGCGTGCGAAGGTCGGGTAGGCGCGCAAGGTGTCCACGACCAGGGGGTCGAGTACGGAACGAGCGGCACGGTCGGCGCCGAGCAGCCCGAAACCGACCACGAGGGCGGCGGCTCCGGCGGCCAGGCTCAGCAGACCGATCAGGCCGACCAGGGTGCGTTGCGCACCGGCGGCTCGGGCGGTGGCCTTGCGGGCCGCCTTGGCGGCTGGGGCAGCCGAGGCGGTCATGCCGCCTCCGCGGAGACAAGTACGTCGGCGGTCATATTGCCGCCTCCGCGGAGACAAGTACGTCGGCGGTCATAGCGGCCTATCGGTATTGCTCACGGCCACCCGCACCTGCGGGGTGCGGGCCAGCGGCAGGTCGGACAGCAGGGTCTGCACGGCGTCGGTGATGCCAGATCTGGCGGCGTCGGCGGGTTGTTGGCTGGCGGCCCGTACCGAAACCTTGCGAGGGGTGGCGGTGACCGAGGCGGAGGCGACGTGGTCGAGCTCGCGGACCTGGTGGCCGACCAGTCGGGCCAGCGACCGCGGAGAGGTGGTGACGGTGACTTCGGGCGCAGGATTGATCAACCGCACCTCGCGACGACCGGAGCGCAGGGCCAATACCAGGAGCAGCAGGCCAACGACAACCAGCCCGGCGGCGATGAGACGGACCGGCGTGGAGGTCCAGGTCCACCCCTGCAAGGTCACCTGCCAAGCCGGCCAGGGCAGCAGGAGCGGGCCGTCGGCGGGCCGAAACCAGACCCAGATGACTTCCACCGCAACGAGCACCCCGACCGCGGCCACTGCGAGGCCGAGCAGCGGGGACAGCACACGCAACAGCGTCCTCATTGGTGCCTTCCTGGCTGGGAGACCGTTAACGCACGCGGAAGTTAGGTTCGGGCAGCAGGCCGGTGACGGTCACGGCGATCGAGCGAACCTGGTAGCCGGTGATCCGCCGTATCTCGTCGCGGATCTTGCTGCGCAGCTGTTCCACGGTGGAGCGCACCGGGCCGGGATAGTACAATGCCAGTTCTACCCGTAGATCCACCCGCTGACCGGTGACGGTGGCCTTCGCGGTGGCTCCCGCGCTGCCCAGGCCGACCCCGGCCACGGTGCGCCGGGCGCGCAGGGTGCCTGGCGTCAGGTCAGCGGTGTGCTCGGCGATCTTGCGCAGGACCGATGGGTCGATCCTCAGCCGGCCCCGTTCGTCCGGGTCGACGGCGGTGCGCGGTGTTGCCGTGGCGAGTGTGGCGTCGGAGGCTGGTTGCGAATCGCTGTGCGAATCACTGGTAGCCCCGGTAGCCACCGTCATCGGTCCCGCCCCTTGCCGCTGAGGACCTGCCCGAGGTCGAGCTCCCCGTCAAGCACCCGGCCGACGAGCAATCCGATCGCACCGAGCACCAGGGCGAGCAGGAAACCGCTGAAGCCGCCGATCGCGCCGGCCAGGCCGAGGATGAGCCCGGTGAGCAGGCCGATGGTTGTCGCGTTCATCGTGGGGCAGCCTTCCGTGCTAAAACGAGGATTCAGGGCATCGGTGCCGGATCACCAGTGATCACGTCGTTGATCGTCAGGTCGACCACCCTGGATCCGGTGACCGCTGTGATCAACCGGCGTAGCTCGGTGGCCAACTGCGGCAGCGGGGTGCCGAGGCGTGCGACGACGGAGACCTCAACCGGCCCGCCGGACTCCCCGACCCGCACCCCCACCACTCGGCGGCCGGGAAGGTAGCAGGCAATGGCACCGAACGGGCCGCCATCGAGGTCAGCCACCGCAGGGTGGGCGCGTACTGCCGCGGCGATGGCATCCGCGAGCTGGCCGGACTCGGGCTGCTGGTCCTGCCGTCCGGGGGGCGGGGTTGGGGAGGTCGAGCTCATGGTCGCGAACTCCTCGAACTACCGTCGCGAGCGCTCACTCCACCCGAGCCGGCTGAGTATCCACCTCGCCGCCGTCGTCGCTTGCGATATGGATGTCGTTGACCGCGATGTTGACCTCGATGACCTCCAGGCCGATCATCTGCTCGACGGTGCCGATGACGTTGCGGCGCACCGCCTTCGCAAGCTCCACGATGGGCGCGCCGTACTCGACGATGAGGTCGAGGTCGATCGCTGCCTGCTTCTCACCGACCTCGACCGTCACCCCGGAGGTGTGCGAGGCGCCGGTGCTGCCTGGGATGCGCTCGCGGATCCCGCCGAACGCGCGGGACAACCCGCCGCCCAGTGCGTACACCCCGGGGATCTCCCGGGCAGCCATCCCGGCGACCTTCTGCACCACCGAGGATGCGATGGTGGTCTTGCCCTGCGAGGTGTCCTCGGCCAGCCGCGTGGGGGCGGTGCCGCCGGTGCGGGCGGTCGCACCCGAGGAGCCAGACGACTGGGTGGAGGTGCTGGTGGTGTCTGCCATGACCAAAGTTCTCCTTGATTTGTGTGAGTAAAGCTTCCACTAGGCCGCCTTGCTGGGTGGCTCAGTCCTTGAAGATGTTCTTGGCTGCGTCCTTGATCTTCTCGCCCGCTTGTTTGATATTGGCCCTGCCCTGGTCAGCCTTACCCTCGTCTTCGAGCCGCTCGTCGTCGGTGGCCTTGCCGGTGGCCTCCTTGCCCTTGCCCTTGAGCTGCTCGACCTTGTTCGAGATCTTGTCTCCGATACCCATCGGTTAACGCCCTTTCGCGCAGATGGACCGCCGTGTCGGCGACACGGTGTCGGGTGACACGGTGCCGGGTGGAGGCGTCGCGACCGGAGAACCGGCCGACGACAGCCTCGATGGTTACGAGCCCCGCACCGGGGAGGAACTCACGCACCCGATCGGGTGGTCTCCGGCATGTCGTGGTCGCGACGTTGGCAGCACCGACCGTGGCAGGGCGACGATCACCGCCTACCCGGTTCTCGATCGCGAATTCATTTTGATCACGTTGGAGGCCAACTCCCGAGGCTCTTCAAAGTAATCCATTGCGACAATGCCGATTCGACCTTCCGAGGATGCGACAAGATAGTCATTGAGGCGTGGGTTGATTTCCTGCGAGTAGCCACTGGCCTGTAGGGTTACAGCGCTGAAAAACGTGATGTAAAGATCTTTGAGGTCACCGCGTCTCGCTTTCTCTAAATGCGTGATGATGAGTTCGTACTTGCCGTCAGGGTTGCTATAATGATCTTCTACATCATATAGTGGAGCCACCGCTTCTCTGGGATTCCCGTTCTCGTCCTCATTGCTCCTCGTAGTGGTGTCATCCAGCCAATAACTAACATCGAACCCCGTACCTCCGGCACCCTCGAATCCGCGCAGCAGGACGATCTTCCCGCGCACGTCTCCCAATGTCGTCGCGGGCGTCAACGTCGGTGCGGCAGCCACCGCGGGGCCACCGGGAGGGCAGGCGACAAAATTGTAGAACAGCGGCGCAGTCCCCACCTGCTCCCACGTCTGGTCTTTGAACTCCTCTTCGAATGAGCGCGTATTTTCCCAGGATTCCGGTTCCCCCCTCGCCAACCGCCCAAGGGCTTCAGAGGGAGCGAAATCTCCAAGGGAGCTATCGGCGCGATCTTCTTCTTTGACTAACATCAAGATGGTTTCAGAGGGGTGCCGCACAAGAAAGTCGGCGCAAATTTGCAGAACATCCTTATAGCTTTTTCCCATGTATATGACATCATGATGGACGAGAAGACTGTCCTGGTAGTGCGCGAGCCTGATGTCGAGGAATCGTATCCCCGCATCCAGCTGCTCGGGAATGTCCAGATTCTGCGTCTTGGCAAGTCCCAAGGGTCCGACAATGCAGCCAGAATCATGGGTTCCAGGAATACTCAACGCCGTCACCTGCACATCGTCAGAGATGTCACCCATCCAAGAACTGCGGGAAATGAGCTCACCCGTCGGATCTTCCTGGCTGGTCGCAGCCGGGTCATGACCCGGGCGCATCTTGTCGGTGAGCTTGCCGGCAACCTCCGTGGCCTCACCCTTCAGGTCCTTGGACCTCTTAACGATCTTGTCTCCCATGCCCACGGAAACTCTCCCTTAATGTGCACCGGGTAAAGGTGTCGCGACCGGAGGACCGCCGGACAGGGAGCCCGACGCCAGGTGAAGATCTCGTACCCCCTCTGGCGGTTTCTGACACCATCGAACCCAGCGGCGCAGGCTGCCGGCTGATCGGCGGACCGCGACCGTGCCGTCCCGACCAGTCGCGGTACCGTTTGCGTGGCACATCACGACCCGATCGGGTGTACGGCGTCATAGCCGCCGGGAAGGGGGCGCCCCCGATGTCGATCACGGCGCGCCGCTGGCTATGACCGATGCCAATACCGTCGGGGGCTCCGCCACCGTGGTCACGGAAGAACTCGATGACCTGACCTTGGTGGTGCGGGCTCAGGAAGGCGACACGCGTGCCTTCGAGATCCTGGTGCGCCGGCACCAACGCCCGCTGTACCGGCTGGCGGTGCGGCTGCTGGATAACCGCAGCGATGCTGAGGATGCCGTGCAAGAAGCGTTCGTCGCGGCGTGGCGGCGGCTGGGCGGGTTCCGGGCGGAAGCGGCGTTCTCGTCGTGGATGTATCGGATCGTCACCAACCGTTGCCTCAAAGTGTTGCGCGGGCGGCGGCCCGTCATCACCTTGGAAAACCTGGGTGAGCAACCCGGCCCGGATGGCGCCTCGCCGGAGCGCACCGCCGAGAAGCAGGACCGCGCTGCTGCGTTGCAGCGGGCCCTGCAGGATTTATCGATCGATCAAAGAGCCTGCTGGGTCCTGCGCGAATTGCATGGGTTGAGCTATGAGGACATTGCGGCCATCGTGGGTGCCAGTCCGGACGCGGTGCGGGGCCGTTTGCACCGAGCCCGGTGCACCTTGGCGGAGGTGATGACACCGTGGCGGTGAACGGGACCCGACCGCAGCCCGACGTTGCGCTGTTGGCCTGCGGCCGCGACGCGGCCAAGGTATGGGAGCGAGCCGCGGCCGAGCGCCCAAGCACTCATGATCGCGCTTGCCCGCATTGCCAGGCCGTCGCTGATGACCAACGTCTGCTGGCTACGGCTGTCGCCGCGCTGGTCGATGAAGCCGTCGAACCTCCCACGTCATTGACGGAGCGAGTGATGGGCGACGTGCTCGCGGAATTGCGGCCCGCCCACTATCTGCCGCTGCCCACCCGGCACGGTCACGCCCGCATCGACCGCGTCACCGCGGCCGGGGTACTGCGCCATGCGGTAGCCCAGATGTCGGCGCTACGCGTCCGCAGTTGCCAGATACATCTCATCGAGCCATCCGGCAGTGACGCCACCAGCACCGGGTTGATACTCGGATCGCCAACGGTCCGGATCAACATCAGCGTCACCGCCCGGTTCGGCGCCGACCTGCTCAGCGCCACGGCCCGGGTCCGGCAGATGATTCTCGCCGCCGCCGAAAATCTTCTCGGCTTGCCCGTCACGACCGTCGATGTCGAGGTCGTCGACGTCTTCGAAGACTCAGCCCGGCGCCTCCACTGATGCCGGTGCCGGCTACGGCGAGCTGACAAAGGACCCCAGATGCCCTCTCCCACCACCCCTCCGGACGGCGGCGCACCAACCCATCCGCAGCTGCATGTCAGCGACACGGTCGTGGCCCGCGTCGCTGCCTATCACGCCTGCCGGGTACCGGGTGTCCTCAGGCTGCGTCCCAACCTGGCCCAGAGCATGGCCAGCATTGCCACCCGGTTGTTCCCGCCACGTGACGGCGAACATCGGATACCCACCGACGGCGTCACCGCCGTCGTCGAGGACGGTCACGCCGAGATCAACATCACCCTGATCACCAGGTGGGGATACAACTGCCGTGATATCGGCGAACAGGTCCAGGGCCAGGTCGCAGAAGAGGTCCACTCCTACACCGGCCTGCCCGCCACGGTGACCATCACCATCACCGACGTCAGCTACGACTAGGATCATCGACGTGGCAGACCGTCGCAAGAAGATCTGCGTCGTCGTCGCCAGCCGGGCCAACTTGGCACGGATCACCACGGTGCTTGAGGCCGTCCGCGATCATCCAGCCCTGGAGCTGCAAGTGATCGCCGCCGCCTCTGCGCTGCTCGAACGGTTCGGCTGTGCGGTGCGTGTGCTGGAAGCCGCAGGCTTCACTCCCGATGCGAAGATCCGTTTCATCATCGAGGGTCAGACGCCGACCACGATGGCGAAATCCACCGGGCTGGGTCTGCTGGAACTGCCGACCGCGTTCGAGCGACTCGAACCCGATATTGTGGTCACTGTCGCCGACCGATTCGAGACGATCGCGACGGCCATCGCCGGTGCCTACATGAACATCCCCGTCGCTCACACGCAAGGCGGCGAGGTCTCAGGATCGATCGACGAGAGCGTCCGGCACGCGATCACCAAACTCGCCCACATCCATTTCCCGGCTACCGAGCTCAGCGCCCGCCGCGTCATCGCCATGGGTGAGGATCCGCAACACGTGTTCAACCTCGGCTGCCCGTCGATTGACCTGGCCGCGCGCACGGCCCCGGGCACTCGCCACGATGCGCTGATCGGCCACTGCGGCAACGATTCACCGATCGATCCGGAACAGCCCTTCCTGCTGGTGATTCAGCACGGTGTCACAACCGAGTACGGTCACGGCCTCGATCAGATGACCTCGACGTTGCGCACGATTTCGTCGATGGGGATGCAGGCGCTCGTGTTCTGGCCGAACGTGGATGCCGGCAGCGCCGAGGTGGCCACCGGTATCCGGCAGTTCCGCGAGCACGGTTTGGCCGATCGCTGCCAGTTCTTCCGGAATTTGCCCGCCGAGGACTTCATCCGGCTGATGACGCATTGTTCCTGCATGATCGGTAACTCGTCGGCGGCGCTGCGCGAAGGCGCCTACCTCGGCACGCCGGCCGTCAGCATCGGCACCCGCCAGCACCACCGCGAATGCGGCCCCAACGTGGTCTTCACCTCACATGACCCACTCGACATCACCGATGCGGTGCGCGCCCAGGTAGCACACGGCCGTTACGAGAGCAGTGACCTGTTCGGTTCCGGCACCGCCGGGCGCGACATCGCCGACGTGCTGGCAACGGTGAGCCCCCCGGTGCAGAAGCGATTGCACTACGACTCAGCCACCCTGCTCGGCGACCCGGCACAGGTGTAGACCGCTCGACGTCGAACCCCTCCCCGCTGAACTGCGACAAGCATCCATGTGACGCTAGGCGGGTGATCTGAAACTGCGACAAGCATCCATGTGGCGGTCTCCGCACGGAGGATCGGATGGAGCACGGGCGAATGAGGGGAAACGAGCGCTGGTCGTGGGCGGTAGCCCAGGAATCGGTTCGATGATCGCCGAGCGGTTCCGCGAGGAGGGCGCGGATGTCCTGGTGGCGGATCTGGGTGGCGGCGACGTCGAAGTCGACGTGCGCGATGCGTCACTGGTCGCGCAGGCTGTCGACACGGTCGTCGAGCGACTCGGGGGCTCGACACGCTTGTCTACAACGCCGGTGTGGTCCCCGGCGGTGGAATCGAGGATCTGGATCTCGAGGTGTGGCGCGACGTGATGCAGATCAACGTCGACGGCGCGTTCACGAGCGCGGGCGCCGCCTGGCCGCATCTGAAGGATGGCGGCGGCGCGATTCTCACGACGGCCTCCGGTGCCGGCATCCGAGCGATGACCAACCGCATCGGCTACTGCACGTCCAAGGCCGCCCTCGTGATGCTGACTCAATGCCTGGCACTAGAGGGGGCGCCGTATGGAGTCCGCGCGGATGACAGCTCCGCATTCCACCAACGACCTATCAGGCGGGGTCATTGCAAATTACCATGGTTGCTGAGCGCCACCAGTCCGCGTAACCCGTGGCGCGACGGGAGGTGCGGGCGCATGGCAACGGTTGCGGTCAATCTGACTCGGCCGGAGGAAGAGCTGGGCGAGATTCCGGCGCGGCTGCGCGAGGCCGGGCTGCAACTACGGGTCGGCTCGGGACGGCGAGCCACCCCAGCGGCGGACGTGATCGAGAGCCTCAACGGGGTTGCGGCGGTGATCGCCGGCCAAGAGCTGTACACCGCCGAGGTGTTCGACGCCTGCCCCGACCTACGTCTAGTGGTGCGCTTCGGGGTCGGCTTCGACACCGTTGACGTCGGCGCAGCCACTGAGCGGGGCGTTCTCGTAGCGACCATCCCAGGCACCACCGACGGGGGCGTCGCCGACCACGCGATCGGGTTGATGATCGATCTCGCGCACGGGATCGCACGCCACGATCGGGCCATGCGGCGCGGTGAGTGGCAGCCGCAACGCGGCGTCGACATGTGGCGGGCGACCCTGGGCATCGTGGGACTGGGCCGCATCGGCCGGGCCGTCGCCCGGCGCGGACTCGGCTTCGGCATGCGAGTGATCGCTCACGAGCCGTACCCCGTGATGGAGTTCGTGGAAGAACACGGTATCGAGCTGATGCGGATGGACGAGGTCTTCGCCCAGAGCGACTTCGTGACACTGCATCTCCCGGCGATGCCCGAGACCGAGTGGATCGTCGACGCAGCGAAGCTGGCTTTGATGAAACCCACCGCTTTCCTGATCAACACCGGTCGCGGCAATCTGGTCGACGAGGACGCCGTCTACGCTGCGGTGAAATCCGGCCAGATCGCTGGTGCCGGCATCGACTCCTGGACGAACGAGCCGATGACGGATCCGCGCTGGGCCGAGCTGGACAACGTCGTCCTCACCCCACACAGCGCAGCGAACACCCACGGTGTCTGGACGGCGAGTGCGGCGCTGGCGGCCGAGGTCGTGCTGAAGGTCATGCGCGGTGAGCAGCCTGAGCAGCTGCTCAACCCCGAGGTATGGGACGAGCAGCGGCGGGCTGGTAGCGCGTAAACTTGCGACACACCGGGCAGGAGAGCGCGACACACCGGGCAGGACAGACGGACACGCGGGGTTAGGGGGTGGGTTAGAGCCGAGATGCTGACGCCGAGCGCAGCCGGTTGCGGGTGTCCAGGACACGCTCAGCGTGTTCTTCGAAGAGCTCCCAGTCGATCACATCATGGTCGGCGAGCACGATCACCAAGTCAGCCTTGGTGACCTCACCCAGCTCACAGGGCACCATCCGGATGTAGTTGGGGATCTCCCCGACGTCGATGAGTGGATCAATCGCGTGGACATCGGCCCCTAGACCGTCGAGTTGCTGAGCCACCGCGATTGCCGGGGACTGCCTGGTGTCCCGCGTATTCCGCTTGTACGCCAATCCCACGAGCAGGATCCGGCTGCCGTTGACGGACTTGCACAGCTGGTTGAGGTATGTGACCACGCGGGATACGACGTAGTCGGGCATGTGGTCGTTGACGTCGTTGGCCATGTCGACCAGCGGCAAGCCCCGGCCCAAGCACCGTCGCGCCTGCCAGGACAGGTAACGAGGATCGATCGGCAGGCAATGTCCGCCGACCCCTGGCCCCGGCGTGAACTTCATGAATCCGAAGGGTTTCGTGGCGGCCGCGTCGACGACCGACCACACGTCGACCCCGAGGTCGTGGCAGTACCTCGCGAGCTCGTTGACCAGGGCGACGTTGACATGGCGGAAGGTGTTCTCCAGCAGCTTGGCGAACTCAGCCTCACGAAGTCCGGGCACCGGCACCGTGTGCTCGACAAGCCGACCGTAGAAGTCGGCCAACGCCTGCAGCGAAGCCTGGTTCACGCCCGCGATGATTTTCGGGGTGTTGTCGAGCCGCCAGGTCTTGTTACCCGGGTCGATGCGCTCCGGGCTGTACCCGACGAAAAACTGTGCCCCCGCACGCAGACCCGAGCCGGCCTCGAGGATGGGGATGAAGATCTCCTCGGTGGTGCCGGGATAGCTCGTGGACTCGAGGATGACACAGCATCCAGGCGTGATGCGCGGGGCGATGGTGGTTGCGGCCTCCTCGACATAGCTCAGATCGGGTGCGTCATCTCGCCAAGGAGTCGGTACGCAGACGACCGCGACGTCGAACCCCGCCAGGGCTGCAGGATCGTCGGTGGGCAGATACCGGCCAGTACTCACCGCCATCACAAGGTCGCTATCAGTGATGTCATCGATGAACGTCTCAGCTTTGCAAAGGCGATCGATACGGGTCTTGTCGATATCGAAACCGATGACGTCGAAACCGGCCTCGACGGCCCGAATGGCGACAGGCAAGCCCACGTAACCCTGCCCTACCACGACAACACGACGCGACGATGTGCCAGAAATGCCGTGCAAGGAGACCCCCGACGTGTTTGTCACCATAAGCGACCACTCGAATACTACCGGTGCCGCGATCAACCGTCATCCGTTCTTTGCAGATTCGCCACACCGGGCGCTACGGTCGAGCAGTCACATGAACACGCGGGAGCTTGCACCCGAAGCGGGCTGAGAGGGCAGCTGGGCACCGGCCCGGGGCTGTCGACCGCAGAACCTGTCCGGGTAATGCCGGCGTAGGAAGGCCGATCCATGACAGCACTGCACGATCGCACGATCAAGCCCGCCGTGACCACTGGCCCGATCACCGGGTCACGGAAGGTCTATCGCGAGGCCGGTGATGGGCTGCAGGTGCCCGCCCGCCGAGTGGACCTGACCAACGGCGCGCACTTCGATCTCTACGACACCTCGGGGCCCTACACCGATCCCGAGGTAACCGTCGATGTTCACCGCGGGCTTCCCCGGCTGCGTGCGCCATGGACCGAGGCCCGCGAGCCGGTAAGGGGCGCCGCCACCCAACTGGCCTGGGCCCGAGCCGGGATCGTCACCCGCGAGATGGAATTCATCGCGGCTCGCGAAGGGGTGGACGTCTCACAGGTGCGCGACGAGGTGGCCCGCGGCCGCGCGGTGATTCCGGCCAATCAGCGGCACCCCGAGTCCGAGCCGATGATCATCGGGAAGAAGTTCCTCGTGAAGATCAACGCCAACATCGGCAACTCGGCCGTCACCTCCTCCATCGAGGAGGAGGTGGACAAGATGGTCTGGGCCACCCGCTGGGGCGCTGACACGATCATGGACCTGTCCACCGGCAAGCGGATCCACGAAACCCGCGAATGGCTGCTGCGCAACTCTCCCGTCCCAGTCGGCACGGTGCCGATCTACCAGGCAATGGAGAAGGTCAACGGTGATCCGGCCGCGCTGACCTGGGAGATTTACCGCGACACCGTGATCGAACAGGCGGAGCAGGGTGTCGACTACATGACCGTGCACGCCGGTGTGTTGCTGCGTTACATCCCGCTGACAGTCCGCCGGGTGACCGGCATCGTCTCCCGCGGCGGCTCGATCATGGCAGCCTGGTGCCTCGCGCATCACCGCGAGTCGTTCCTCTACGACAACTTCGAGGAACTGTGCGAGATTTTGCGTCGCTACGACGTCACGTTCTCCCTCGGTGACGGCCTGCGCCCCGGCTCCATCGCCGATGCCAATGACGAGGCGCAGCTCGCCGAGCTCAAAACGCTCGGGGAGCTGACCCAGATCGCGCGGCGCTATGACGTGCAGGTGATGATCGAGGGTCCGGGGCACGTGCCGATGCACAAGATCGTCGAGAACGTGCGCCTGGAGGAGCAGTGGTGTGACGAAGCGCCGTTTTACACCCTCGGTCCACTGGCGACTGACATCGCACCGGCTTATGACCACATCACCTCGGCCATCGGCGCGGCGATGATCGCACAGGCAGGTACCGCGATGCTGTGCTACGTCACGCCCAAGGAGCATCTCGGCCTGCCTGACCGCGACGACGTGAAGACCGGCGTGATCACCTACAAGATCGCCGCTCACAGCGCCGACCTGGCCAAGGGCCATCCGGGCGCCCAGGCGTGGGACGACGCGCTGTCGACCGCCCGGTTCGAGTTTCGCTGGCAGGATCAGTTCGCGCTGGCGCTGGACCCGGACACCGCGCGGTCCTACCACGACGAGACGCTGCCGGCGCAGGCGGCGAAGACCGCGCATTTCTGCTCGATGTGCGGACCCAAGTTCTGCTCGATGCGCATCTCTGCTGACGTCCGGGCCTACGCAGAGGAGCACGGGCTGTCCACAGTGGAGGCGCTGGAGGCCGGGATGGCTGAGAAGTCCGATGAGTTCACCGCAGCCGGTGGGCGGGTGTACCTGCCAGTGACCGGGTCGTGACTGTTACTCCTCCTGTCGCGCTGACCATCGCCGGATCGGATTCCGGCGGTGGGGCAGGTCTGCAGGCCGATCTGCGCACCTTCACCGCCTGCGGAGTGCACGGCTGTGTCGCGGTCACGGCGGTGACGGTGCAGAACACGGTGGGCGTGACCGGTATCGTGGCGATCCCGCCGTCTACAGTCGCCGATCAGGTCCGGGTAGTGGTCAGCGATATCGGCGTCGCCGCCGCCAAGACCGGCATGCTGGCGTCGGCCGCGATCATCTCCGCAGTGGCCGAGGTGTGCGACGAGGTGGGCATCGGTCGCTCGGTGCCGTTGGTGGTCGATCCAGTGGCCGCCTCCATGCACGGCGACCCATTGCTGGCCGACGATGCCCTGGCCGCCCTGCGTTCGCAGCTGTTGCCGCGAGCCACCCTGATCACCCCGAATCTCGATGAGGTGCGGTTGCTGGTGGGCATCGATGTCGGTTCCCGGGCGGAGCAGTACATCGCAGCCAAGCAACTACACGCCTTGGGGCCGCGGTGGGTGCTGGTCAAGGGCGGTCACCTGCGTGACGATCCCCAGGACAAGGACCCACAGTGCTTGGATCTGCTCTACGACGGCAGCGACTTCACTGCGTTCACCGGTCCGCGGTTGGACACCCCGCACACCCACGGTGGTGGTGACACCCTCGCCGCGGCGATCACTTCTGCACTGGCCCGTGGTTGGACGATGATCGAGGCAGTCGGGTACGGCAAGCGCTACATCGAACAGGCGGTGGCCCACGCATACCCGCTCGGGGCGGGAGTCGGCCCGGTCTCCCCCTTCTGGCGGATCCCGCCGCTCTGATGCATCAGCTCTCAACTACCCGAGCTGGACACTGGAGGGTGTTCGGACCCGCAGAGTGGCCGGCTCGGCCAGCGCGATGAGCTGCTCGTGCGGTGTCACGGTGATCCGCCACCGGTCGGCCTTCGGGCTGCCCACGTCGAGCCACCATTGGTAGGCGGTCGCCACCTCATCCCAGAGCTGACGCGGCCCGGCCTGGTGCACCAGGTATTCGTCTGCACCAGGCCGGTAGTGGACTGTGGCCCAGGAGTCCGACGTGGGATCAATAAAGGCGACCCGGTACTCCTCGGGGTGTCCATCGACCGGGCAGTGGATGTTCGCGCAACCCGGCACCCGCAAGCTGATAGCCAGCGAAGCGTCGTAGTGCCCCGCGACGTAGTAAGGGTGCAGGTCGGTATAGGTCACCGCGGCGGTGCCGTCATCGCATCGCGCGTCGTCAAAGGAGACCCCAGGAACGCGTTGGTCCCGCAACCACATGAACGCCATGTCTCCCACAATGCCGCCGACCGCAGTGCCGTCGTCGGAGACCGCCAATGACAGCAGGGCCCCGTTGTGATAGGCGTTGCCCCACGGCGTGATCACCCTCCCGCCAGGTCGGGTCTGCTCGATCCACGGGTAAGGCACCCGCTGGGCGGCCGCCGTGGCGATGACCCGGTCATACGGTGCCCGCGGCGGATAGCCCAAAGCGCCGTCCCCGGTTACTACCGCCACGTCCTGACCGACCGCGCTCAGCGCTCGCCGTGCCCTGATTGCGAGCTCGGGATCGACCTCGATGGTGGTGACGTTGTCCGCGCCAAGCCGGGCAGCCAGCAACGCGGCGTTGTAGCCAGTACCGGTTCCGATCTCGCACACCGTCATGCCCGGCTCGGCACCCAGGGCGGCGAGCATGTAGGCGACCACATTGGGTCGGCTCGCTGAGCTGGAGATGGTCCGACCGGCCGGGCCCGGACCCACTGGGACACCGTCGTCGACCTGGGTGATGACGAACTCCTCCCCGTAGGCGAGCGCCAGCCACCCATCCGGATCGTCAGTGCGCCCAAACGGGACCAGCGCCTTGCCAGTCACCCGCCAGATCGTCTCGGGGATGAACACGTGACGGGGCACCGACAGGAACGTCGGCCGCCAGTCGTCGGTCAGATCCCCGCTCGCAGTCAGTGCGTCGGCGAGACGGCGCAGCCGGTCAGCTGGATTGATCATTTCTTCTCATGCTTCCCGGGATCTGGCTTGGGCGGTGGTGGCCGCACTCGTGGCGGTGCAGGCGTGGAAGTACAGTCGGATCCGACCGTCCTGCTGCCCGATCACCACCAGGTTGCACGCGCCACCGTGCGGGGTTCGGGCTGGAATCGCGGATCGGCCGCGCACCGACAGGGCGATTCCGAGCAGCTCGATGACCTCGGGCGTGAGTTCCGTGACGGTGGTCTCGCTGCCCTCATAGCGCAGCAGATCCTGACCGAAGGGATCACGCTGCACCGTCACAGTGCACAACTGGCCCGCCTCAGTCCTCGCTGCGACCGCCATGCGATCGGTCCTGGTGGGTACGGCCATAGTCACCTCTTCCTGTGGTGGCGGCGAAGCCAGGACACGGGGAAGCCCCGCCGCTGCTCATGGCGACCTAGTCACGTCTATGCATTCGCACGCCAGTCTATAGATGACTATGCACGCCGGCTGAAGCCTCGTCAAGTCCGCTGCTCCACATGGCTACTCTGCGAGGAACTCCTGGGCGAGGGAGCGCAGCAGGTCACGGGCGTCTTCCTCGAACACTGCGTCCGCGCAGAGCTTCCTCCACAGGTCCAGATACACCGCGATCTCCACGCGGTCTCGAATCTTCAGCTCACAGGTTGTTGTGTAGATGCCGACCTCGACTTCTTCGCCGACGCCCGGCTCGCCGCGCATCACGAATCCGTGCATCGGGCAAACCTGGGCTGCTCGGTTCCACGGGATCACTCCGAAGCAGGCGGTTTCCAGCGTGCTCATCGAGGCGATATGAAGCATCTGGGCGGCCAGCACGCGCGGATTGTTGTCGGGGCCAGGCCGCCATCGCAGCGCTGCCTCGGTCACCACGAACTCAAACCGGCGCCCAGGCTCGTAAAGAACCTGCTGGCGCTCTGCCCACGCGATCTGGCCAGAGGGGATATCCGAGAACAACTCGGGCTGGAGTATCGCCTGCATGTGGAAAAGTCGGCGGGTATATTCGGCAGTCTGCAATAACCCTGGCACGATCACGGCGTACTCGCGGCTTATGGTGGCCGCGCGTTCCTCGCGACCGATCCGCCGCTGCTTCTCCGTAACGCCCTTGCGCACCTCCTCCGACCAACTCGTCGTCTCGGTAAGTACCGCGTCAACCCTCTCAAGCAGCTGCTCGCGGACGTCCGCAACAGCTCCAGCTGCGTTCGCCCAGGCGCGAGCCTCGGCCACAGTCGGCACCTGACGGGAAGTCTCCAGTCTGGACACTTTGGACTGGTTCATGCCAGCGCGAGCGCCGAAGTCGGTCTGGTTCAACCCGGTGACTTCGCGAAGCCCGAACAGCATCGCGCCAAGCCGGCGGCGGCGCTCCGTTGGCTCGATCAGGGAGGCGTCATACTCATCCGTCAAGCCGACAGCTCGTCCTTGTGGGTGTCGCGCCACTGTTCGAGGGGACTGGCGTACTTCATAGCCAAGTCTCGGCGAGCGACGTACGTCTCGATCGGTTCCATAGGTTGCAGGACCTCGGTGAACCGCTTGTCCTCGTCGTACCGCATGATTGCGACAAGCTGCTCGTCCAGCATCCAGAAGTCCTCAACCAGCTCGGCTAAGTCTGAGTGGGTCTCGCGCCATACGACGTAGACGTCCTCGCCTGCCGCGACGTGCATAAGGAATGCGGTGAGCTCGTAGCGTAGGTAATCACTTATAGGTCGGTCCATTATGATGACTCGGTAGACTCGTCGTCCGGCGCCGACGTGGGCGGCAATCTTATTAAGAAATTCGTCGTTCTCTGTGGTCCTTACCGGCAGCGGCTGCCCAGCCTGCCATGCATCCCAGCCGGGATCGGGCACGCCCGCATAACTCTGCTCCTGCTCTAGACGGAACGCTTCGAGCGCAAGTCCGTCGAAGCCCGCTCTCAGCTCCTCGAGCGTCACGTCGGCCTTCCTAAGCTGTCGTGCCCAGCCCTGTATAGCACCTCAGTGATCTCCACCGCGCCCTCACCGGGACCAACACCGAGCGCGGAGAGGCTTTCCGAATCTGTGATCAAAGGACCAACGATCACAACCGGTCCGTGGGCACGACGGGCCACCTTCGGGCAGGTAAGGTCCGGTGGACAGTCCGAGACGAGCACGTCGTAATCCGCCATAGTGAGTGACCCTTCTCATTGCCCCCGCTTGTGGCGAAGGACTTCAGTATGCAGACCGCTGGCGAGGTATGCAAGAGGTATGCCATGCCTATTCAGCAAGAATCGAGCTTCGTCGTGGTCGGCGGTCACTCCGCCAGTCGGTCCCGGTGTTCAGCCATCCCATTGCCCGAAGGGCACCGCGTACTTCATGGCCAAGTCGCGGCGGCCGATGTATGTCTCGATCGGCTCGATAGGCTCGATAGGCTCGGCTGCCTGGTTCTCCGGGGTGATCACCGGCAACGGCTTGCCAGCCTGCCAAGCGTCCCACTCCGCGCTCCTGACCCCGGCATAGCTCTGCTACTGCTGCAACCGGAACGCTTCCCGCTGCATGTCATCGAACGCAGCGATGAGCTCGTCGCGGTTCATGGCGCCCAGCCCTCCAGAAGTTCGAAGCCGTCGCGGTCGAGCGACTCAGTGATCAGCACCACAGCATTTGACTCCATTGCAGCCGGCAACAGGGCACCGGCGAAGCCCTTCAGTATGAAGACTACTATCTGAGTATGCAAGTCATCATTGTGCATACTCAGATCTGCATCGCCGCCGCCATTGTCCACACCTACCTGCGCGCCCGATCGGGGGCAGCGCGTGAGGTCGCCTGCGTCGGCGGTACCGGCCGAACCGGCACCGTCATCGCCTGCATGGCCATCCTCGCGAGACATCCCGCCTACGACGCCGTCGGCTGGGCTCGCCCCCATTACCGTCCCGAAGCCGTCGAGACACCCGGACAACGACGCTGGATCAAATGGTTCGTCACCAATCACTCTGGGCCGGTTTGACGGGGCAGTGGCGCCTCCACCGCAGTGACGTACAGATTCGGTTAGCTCGACGTCCGTATCGTGTCGCGCATGGATCCGGTGACGCGGCTGGTGCTCATTCGCCACGGCGAGAGCCGCGCCACCGTCGATCGGGAGCCGCAGTGCGGTCCATCTTGTGTTCGTTGAGCTTGTCCCGCAGTTGCCGCAGGTCCCGTGCCCGGGTGGGCCCAATGCCACCGAGTGGGATTCCGACGGTGCGGGCGAGCTCGGCATAGGGGCGGGGATTGTCGGCGAACAGCGCCCGCAGCAGGGTCCGCCGGCGAGGCGGCAACTCGTCGACGAATTTCCACAACGTCCGCGCGGTCTCGGCGTCGACAACGCGCTGCTCGGGCCCGCCGAGAGGTCGGCGACAGTTTCTGGCGCCACCTCAATGAGATTCCGGGTGGGCTTGGCTTGACGCAGAAGGTGCAGGCATTCACGGCGGGCGGTGGTCGCAAGCCATCCGCCCAGCCGCTCGGGGGAACTGCACCCGGTGGGCGTTTTCGGCCAGCCGCAGCCAGGTCATCTGCACGGCGTCGAGCGCGTCGGCGTCTTGCAGTCGAAACGACCCCACCGTTGTGGAGACGAGTTTGCCGTACCGGCGCAGGACCTCGGCCCACGCCGCTGGGTCCCCGTGGCTGACTCGCATCAGCAGGTCAGCCACGGTGCCCGTGTCATCGATGGGGGCATAGCTGGTCGTTGCGGATGTCATCGTCGGCATCGCGGCCCCCTGGTAAGCCGTCGGGAGTTGGTCAGACAGGGCTGGCTACCGCTTTGATCCACTTCTTCGTTGTTGAGCAACCGTCTACCTGGCAGCCCCTAGCTCTCGCCATTGCTCATTAAGGGCGCGCTGCACTGCTGCTTGCCGCCTATCCCGGGCATCTAACAGCCACTGACTTACAGTGCATCCGTTGCTCAGCGTGGCCGTGCCAGTCCGCCTACGAATCCCGGTACAGCGTGATCATGGTCCAGATACCCAGATACAGGCGGTCGCGGTCGGCCAGCAGGACCTGCTGGTGGGCCGGGATCGGCTTGGCCCCATCGTTGAGATATGTCCCGTTCATGGAGCCCTCGTCAACCAGTGCCCAGGAGCAGTCCGGCTGGGCTAGCAGCCGGACGTGCTCGCGGGACACGCCCGGATCGACCGGCGGGATGGCCAGGTCGATCTCCGGGTTGGTCCGGCGGGAGATGCTGCGCCTGCCGATACGCATCAAGTCACCGGTCAGCTCGACTCGCCGCGGTGAGCTCGATGCGGGGAAGGTGAACCGGTCGGGCTGTTCGCAACGGGCCTCGAAGTAGTCTCGATCCGCGGCGATGACAACCCACCACAATGGCGCCCCAGTCGTTGGTGGCACCGGAGCGGAGTACGAGTGGCCGCACTGCACGCAGAACAGCCCGATCCGGGGCTCGCTACAGCGTGGGCAGGATTCGGCGACCTCACTGCTCATCGCGACGTCAACTCCTAGTCGCCGCCCAACAGCGTCGAACGGGCAGAGCTGAACGGGACTACCGCAGCCGTGATGTTGTCACGGCCGCCGCAGTTCAGCGCGGTCTCGACGAGCCGGCGCGCCGCGTCCAACGGGGCTTGGGCTGGCTGCACCGGGAGCGCCGCGGCGAGAGCATCAGCGTTGGGTCGAGGTAGTTCCACAGCCCGTCGGTGCAGACCACGACGACGCCCGGTCCTTGCGGTGTGAAGGTGACGATGTGTGGGTCGAGCGGGGTGGCATCCTCGCCCAGCCATGCGGTGATGGCGTGGGCGCGCTGGTCGACGGCCGCTTCGGCGAAAGTCAGGGTTCCGGCTGCCAGCACCTGGGTCAGCCACGAGTCGTCCTCGGTCAGCCTCGTGGGCAGCGCCGACTTGGTGCGGGTTCGCGGTATCCAGTACGCCCGGCTGTCTCCGACCCAGCCCACTGTGACCGTCCCGTCAGTGACGACTGCGGAGACCAACGTGCACGCGGGGGCGTCTCGGATGACCTGCGTGGAGCCGGCCAGCCCGGAGACGGCCTGGCCGGCCGCATGGATGGCGTCCCGCGTCGCGGTGGCCGGACTCTTACTCGCATACAGCGCGCCACCAAAACCTCAGCGGCGACCTCGGCGGCGGTCTCGGACGCCTCGTCGGGACGGTCCACCGACGACACCCCGTCGCAGACCACCGCGACCACCGCGCCGTGTTGGCGGCCGGAGCCCAGGCGGCGCAGCGCCAAGGCGTCCTCGTTGCGGTGGTGACGCCGACCTCGATCGCTGACCCCGGCAGCAACCCCGACGTCGACCTCGACACGGTCCCGCATGGCTTCAGTGGTCCCTGATAGTGGCGACGAGGAATCTGCGCAGCGCCTCGACGGCTACCTTCGGCTCACGGATGCCGGTGTAAGCGGCGAAGATCTGTTGCTGCATCTCCGAGGCGACGGCAGCCCACTCCGGCGTGGCCGGCCGCGGTTTGGCCGTCGGCAACACCTTGGCCAGCAGCGTCATCAACGGGTCACTTGCCAGATCGTGGTAGGCCGCCGCCATCGTCGGCGCCAGCGAGTGCCGCTGGGCCAGCGAGAGTTGCATGTCCCGGGAGATCGAGACGAACCTGACGAACTCGGTCGCCGCGGGGATGTTGCGCGAGAAGGCGTTCACCACGAGGTTGTGTCCGCCCAACGCGGCGACCGACCCGAAGCCGGGGAACGCCGGGAGCGGCGCGATGCCGACCTTCCCAACGACCTGGCTGGCCGGATCCGTGCGGTTCATCTGCTGGTAGGCATACGGCCAGGAGCGCATGAACACGGCCTCGCCGGATAGGAAGGTCCTGCGGGCATCCTCGAGTGTCATCGTGTTGAACCCCAGGGCGTACACGCCCTGGCGATACGCCGTCCGCATGAATTCGGCGGCTCGCTCGGCCTTGTCGAGCTGGAATCGCACTGACCGGCCATCGCTGCCGAGCACGTCACCACCGAGACCCCAGAAGTACTCGAGGTACTGCACCACGAGCCCCTCATACTGCGCACCGTCGGCGACGAACGGCGCGATGCCGTTGCGCTCGCCGACCCGGTGGCCGACGTCGATCAGCTCCTGCCAGGTGGTCGGCGGCCTGTCCACTAGATCCGAGCGGTAGTACAGGATTCCCGCGTCGGTGACGTACGGCGCGGCCCACAGTTTTCCGTCCCAGACCGAGGCCTGCAGTGGGCCGGGCAGCGAGACCGGCTCGATGTCCCGGCGCAGGTCCTGCAGCTCCACCAGCCAGCCACGCTCGGCGAACTCTGGGATCCAGATCACGTCGAGGTCGACGATGTCGAACTGGTTGAGCCCGGCGTTGAGCTCCAATGTCAGCAGCTGATGCGTGTCGTTAACGGATTCCGACGGCAGCGACCCCACCCGCACCTTCGGCCCATTCGGGTGCAGCTGGTTCCATTGCGTCGCGATGTCCAGGGCGGGGCCACGGTCCGCGGCCGCGATCCCACCGGTGGCCCACACTAGCTCCGCCGCCGAACCGGAGTCGGGGGCGCCCACGCAACCGGCGGCAGCCAGGACGGCCGTGGCCAGTACCGCCCGCCGGCTGACCAGCGTGGGTTTGCTCATCATGTCCAGCTCCGGTTGCGGCGGTCGTTGGCCTTGTCGACGAAGGTGATCCGCTCCGCTGTGATGGGGGCCAGCCGGGCGAGCTCACGGTAGGCGGACTCCAGGCGGTCCCGCACGCCGCGTTCGTTGAGCCGGTGGCCGAGCACCGTGGCAGGCAGGGGGGTCGCTGCTGCGTGCGGCCACGGTCGGCCGGCACGTTCCCAGGCCAGTATGGTTTCGAGCACTTCCGCGACGGCCAGCTCACGCCGCTGATCATCGAGTTCCAGGCTGTCCAGCTGCTCAGCCGCGGTGAAGAAGTCAGCGACCAGCACTGCCGTGAATCCTTGCCGGGCGGCTTCGAGGCTTCCGTTGATCAGTCCCCTGATCCCCTGAAACCACGCCACCCGCCAGTCACCCGGTTGATCGGCAGCCAGCGCGACGAGATCGGCCTCGGCTTCGGGACGGTGCAACTCGATCCGCGCGCGTACCACCCGCAGGCGCGTCTCCAGCGACGGGTGGGGCAGCGCGGCAAGCACCCGCTCGGCTTCATCAGGGATCTCCGTCCTGATCGCGGCGAGTAGACCGGCATGCGGGTCAGCGGGGTTGACCTTCGGGTCGGGTAGGGCGAGCGCGGCCGCCACGGTGTCGGGCTCCCCTGCAGGGAAGGTGTCCGGGTCGGCTCCCACTACCCGCAGCTCCGGCCCGAATCGGGTCGAGGCGGCCGGGAACGGTCGGTCCTCCTGCCGGGCGCGCACCTCCCGCAGCACGCCTTCCAGCTGCTCGGCCATGTCCGCCGCGGAGGCGAATCGGCACTGCGGATCGGGGTTCGTCGCGCGGCGCAGCAGCCTGGCGAAGGAGGGATGCTCGGCCAGCAGCGGCACCTCATCCGCGCGCGGGATCGGGGCGTCGGTGTGGAAACCGGGGAAGGGGAAGCTGAGCTCCGCCATCATCCGCCCGACGGTGTAGAGATCGGTCGCGACCGACGGACCTGATGTCGCGATCATCGGGTCCTGGTAACCGGCCTTGCCCCAGAAGACCGGGTTGTTCGAGTCATCGATCCTGCGGACTGCGCCGAGGTCGATCAGCTTGACCCCGCTCGTGGAGTAGATCACGTTGTCTGCCGACAGGTCGCAGTACAGCAGGCCGCGCTTGTCGTGCAGATGGTCCAATGCGGCCAGCACCTCCAGCGCAAACCCGCAGACCTGATCCACCGGGAGGGGGGAGTCGCCGTCTGGACGCTCGTGGCGCAGCTGCTTGAGCGATTTGCCGCCGAGGTACTCCATCACGATGTAGTCGACAGGCTTACCGGTGAGCGGGTGCGGATGGCGGACCACGGTGTGCACGGTGACGATGTTCGGATGGCTGGCATCGGCCAGCGCGACCAACTCGGCGACCGCAGCCTGGCGGTTGTCCGGATCGTCGGGGTCGATGAGCCCCTTAAGCACTACCCAGCGTGGGACCCAGCAATCCCAGGCCCGGTACACCCAACCCAGCCCGCCATGGGCGATCGCGCCTTCCACCTTGAACTGGCCATCACCGACGAGCACGCCGGGCAACAGCGGCGGCCGAAAGGAGAACCTGGTCCGGCACTGCGGGCAGAAGCCCTCGACCAGGCCGGACCGGCCGTTGCGGGCCCGGCCTACCTGGTGCCGGCACTCCGGATCCGAACAGAACCGCTTGTGCTCAGGCACCTGCGGGTTATCGAGTATCGGTGCCATGTGATCATCGCCGACTGGCATCTCGGGCAGATTGATCAGCGAAGCCCGGGGTGCGCCCCCGTCCACAATCTGAGAGGTTACTGGCCGAGCAGGGGGCTGTCCCGGTCCGCCGTCGTAGCTGATCATGGGTCAGTCCCGGTATTGCGGTGTCGGTGGCGACGGGGGCGGCCCCAGCAGTGTCAGCCAGCGCTGGTAACTGGCCAGCCACCGCCCGTCCTGAACGCGACGCTCCAGCACACCGTTGACGAATCGCACCAGGTCAGGATGGTCTTTGCTGATCGCGATCCCATAGGGTTCCTCGGAAAGCTGTGGACCAACGATCTCGGTCCGGGAATCCTGCGCAGCCATACCGGCAAGCTGGGTGTCGTCGCTGGACACCGCGTCGGCCTCGCCGAGCTGGAGCAGCATCAGGCAGTCCGACGTGCTGGGTTGGCCCACCGGGATCGGCTTCGACGGGTCGGCCAGAATCCGGCCCAACGTTGTTGTGCCGCGGACCGCGCAGACCCGCTTGCCCCGCAGATCGTCCAGTCCAGTGGTTCCCGAGCCACGGTTGACCAGCAATCGTTGCGTTGCCTCGTAGTACACCGCACTGAAATCCACCTTCTCCCGGCGCGGGCAGGTGATGGTGGTCGCGGCGACCACGAGGTCAAACTGGCCTGAGCGCACCGGCTCGAGCCGCCCAGCTACGGGATTGGGGCGGAACACCACTCGCTCGCGGTCGCCGGTAATCGCCTCGGTGATGTCCCGTGCGATGTCGATGTCGAATCCGGCCAGTGTCAGGTCCCTGTCGCGGAAGGCGAGCGGATAGGCATCCTGGGCGATACCGACGATCAGGTGTCCTCGCTGGGCGATGCGGGCCATCGTCGATCCGGCGGGCATCCGGCCCGGTTCGGGCAACGTGCCCTGCGGGCGCAGGCTGGTCCGGCGATTCTGCGGAGTGCAGTCCGACTCGGCCGGCGCATGCCCGGTTGACCTCACTGCCGCCGGACGGGCGGCTACGGTCGGCCCGGCGCCAGCCGCCATCGGGTCTGGAGCTGCCTGCGGCCGCTGATCGCTTGCCGTTGCGGCCAGGATAGCGGCGGCCAGCGCACCGCAGGCGAACGCGAATCGGGCACTCATCGGTACTCCTCCAGCCGCTGCTGGACGCCCAAGGCCACCCCGACCGCCGCGATGAGGGCCAACGTGCCGATACCGATGGGCAGACCGGTGAGCTGGCTGCGGGCGCGGTCGATATCCCTAGCGACGGCCCCGCGCTCGTACTCGACAGCGGTCTTAAGCGCTGCGGTGAGCCGGTCGAACGCCGTGGAGGCGCTCGCCTGGTGGGTCCCCACTGCGGCCTCGACCGCCCTGGTGTAGTCCCCGGCGTCGTCCAGCCGCCGGACCTCCTCGTGTGCTGCGGCGTAGCCGCGGGCGCCGTCG
>JBOHGX010000442.1:0-6805 GCA_050700255.1 Pseudonocardiaceae bacterium | reverse complement strand
TGGACGACCACCGACACTAATCCACGCCGAGCCCGCGCGATGCAGACGACCTCGCGGTCAGGCGGATGCACGGGCGGTGCTGGCAAGCTCTGCGCGCATGTGGGAGGACGACCATGCCATGGTCGAGGACGGACTGGCCGAGCTGCGGGCCGCCGCCTCCGTCGAGGAGCTGCACCGGCTGCTGGTGACGCGGCAGGTTGGTGGCAGGAGCGGCCAGCACCAGGAAGCGGTCGAGCTGTTCGGCCACCATCACGGCGACGACCCGGGCGGTGCCGTCGACACGGCGGTGCTGCTGTGCACCGAATGGCGGTGGTACGGATGCACCGCCAAGCTGATCGTCGGCGTTTGCGCGACTGGCATCCTCGACGACGTCGCGCTCGACGAGCTCGCGGACCGGCTGCTCTGGCCGGACCGGCCGCGTGTCCGCCACCCGCTGTCCTGGCTCGGGCTGGAGTGGGCAGCGCGCGGTCTCGGGGACCGGATGGTCGACAACGAACGGCCGCGCACGCGACCCCCGCTGCTGCGCTGGGCCGCCGGACACCTGCTGCGGCGGCAGCGGACCGATCTCCACCGGCTGCGCCAGCGTGCCGCGTCGCTCGACGGCCTGGACAGCTCGTCGGTCACCGCCGGCATGCTGGACGCCATGGACGGCCTGCCCGACGCCGACGTCTATCTGGCGATCGACCACGGGTTGGCGAGCGGGCGCGCGCAGATCCGCAAGATGGCATTACGGGTCTTCGCCGACCGGGTCGACCGGACCGAAGGGGTGCGCCGGGCCCGGGAGGACCCCGACCGGTCGATCCGACGCTGGGCGCCCGAGCTGGAGTCCCGGACCGCCGGCCCGGAACCGACGACGCTCCCCTGACGGGGCGGTGTGCCGGGATAGGCGATGGCCTCGACGGGTACGGTCCGTCACGCGATCTCATGGCCGGGAGGCCGATGTCGAAAGGAGACGAGGATGACGAGTCGTGCACCCGCCGACGTCGCTGCCGCCGCCACGCAGGCCGCGCTGGTCGGTCAGGTCGTCGACTTCGTCAAGTGGGTCGGGGACGGCCGTAAGCTCACCCAGAAGGGAGCGGTCACCCTGGCCGATGCCCGGTTCCTCGTCGACCGGTTGGGCACCGGGGACGAGATCGATCCCGTGATCGGTGAGCGGGTGTTCAAGACCACGTCGAGCGTGGAGCTGCTGGGTCTGGGCCTGATCGTGGAGTGGGCCAAGGCGGCGCGGCTGGTGCGGGTCGTCCGGGGGCGGCTGGTGCCGGTCAAGAAGGCCGCCGCGCTGCTCGACCGCCAAACGGAGCTGTGGATGGCCCTGTTCGATTCGTTCAGGGGGAGGCTGGGCACCGCGTTCCTGCCTGCGGGGTGGGGCGAGTCGTTCATGCGCCGTGAGTTCGCCGCCGGCGCCGACGCACTGCTGTCGGCGCTGCACGGCCGCGACGGCGTGGTCGGCGTGGATGAGCTGTGCACTCTGGCGTGGGACGCTGTGACAGCGCGCTACGTGCTCGATGACGCCACCGCGGAGCAGCTGGCCACGGCCCGTCGGATGACCGGCCGCGACGTCCGGCGTACGCTCGCGGCGCTGGTCCAGCTGGGTGCCGTGACGCTGACCGAAGACTCCGCCGAGCTGACCGCGATCGGCCGGTTCGGGACTCGTCGCATGCGGGGAGAGCCCGAGCCTGGTGATCCCGTCCACCGGATCACCGTCACGCTGGCCGAGGTCGCGGAGCCCCGGGTGTGGCGGCGGCTGCTGATCCCGGCCGCGATGCCGCTCAGCCGGCTCCACAGCGTGATCCAGACGGCGATGGGCTGGCAGGACCACCACCTGCACAGCTTCACCGACGGCAGCCGCACCTATGGGCTCCCGGACCTGGAACTCGAGTTCATCGACGAGCGCTGTGTGCGGTTCGGCGATCTCGACGTCGAGGGTGGCCGCATCGGCTACACCTACGACTTCGGCGACGGCTGGGAGCACGAAATCGTCGTCGACGCGGTCGGCGTGGCCGAGCCGGGCGAGTGCTACCCCCGGTGCATCGGTGGCGGGGGCGCGTGCCCGCCGGAGGACTGTGGCGGCCCGCCGGGCTACGAGCATCTCCGCGAGATCCTCGCCGACCCGGGCGACGAGGAGCACCACGACATGGTGACGTGGTTGGGCCTTGACCACGCCTGCGAGTTCGATCCGACCGCGTTCGACATCGAGGCAGTGAACCGCGGGCTCGTCGCGGTCGGCTCGCCGCGGTGACGGCGACCGGGCGAACTCTGATGTACGGGCCGGAGGTGTGGCGCGCGGACGCCGGCGTCGAGTGGTCGCACTGGGATCTGTGGTTCGTCCTGCTGTGTGTGCGCGACCACGGCGGCGACTGGGACGGCCTCGACGCGGCGATCGCGGAGATCGGCCGATCCGACGGCGAGGCGAAATGGAGCCACCTGCTGGACCTACGGCAACGTCTGGCGGCGGTCGGGCTCAGCGCCGGTGAGCTGGTCGCGGAGGCGATCGGGGAAAAGGGGGTGATCACCCGCGCCCGCACGAGGGTGTTCAAGCAGAGTGTGTCCGGGCGGGACATGACACCCGCGATGCGCAACCCTCCGTCGCTGCGGTTGGAGAATCGTGCACGCCGCGGCTGGTGGCGGGGTTTCCCGAGCTCCCCGCAGGAGCCGCACGACCGGCTGGTCGCGCTCCTCGGCCTCGACGGCCACTGCCGATCGACAACGGCTGCCGATGGCTGGGCGACCCGGAGCCTGGCCTACGACCTGGCCGAGGCCGCCCGGCTACTGGAGACCGGCGATGGCCCGGCGACGCTGGCGGTGCGTCGCGCGATGCTGACGATCGGCCTGGACTTGATGGAGTGCTGCGACGACTCTTACGGCGCCCTCGGCGACGTGATCGGCGAGGCGCTGGAGGCCTATACCGGCACCAACTGGCGTTCAGCCGGCGTCCCGCCGAGAGTGTTCTGGCCGGACTTCCTGGAGATCGCCATCATGCTGGCCAACTACGGCGTCGTGCACCGCCGGGAGACCGAACTGTTCCGCCTGAGCGGCGTCGCACCGGACCTCGACGCCGTCTGCGAGATCGCCGCCGGGTTGCACGCGGAATACATCGCAGCGCGAATGAAGGGACACGCCGACGAGGCGCGGATGCTGCATGTCCACGCCATCGTCGCGGCTGCGGCGCTCGACCAGTTCGAGACCACCGCCCGGCAGCTCGGCTCTGCGAGCTGGATCGCGTGCGAGGCGATGGTGCAGGCGGCGTTGGCCCACGGCCGCATCGACGTGGCCCAGCAAACCCTCGACGCCGCCGATGTGCCCGGTCTCCATCAGGAGTGGGTACGCAGGCGGCGGGCGGAGCTCGCCAGCAAGAGCTGAGACGGCATGTCTTGCACGCACATGTCCCCGGCCCTCGCGCAGGTGTCGCACGGCATCATCTGCCGGCTGGGTTTCGAGATCTGGCCAACCTTCCGGACTCCGCACGTCACGATCGCGGCAGCGGCGACCTCGACGAATGTCGCGCGGCCCTGGTCCGCACCTCATGAGGTACGCACGAACCCGGGCGCTGGCCTTGCCCCAATCTCGCACTTTGGCGCTGGGCGCCACGCGCTCTAAGAGCAAGGTCTCATTACTCGCGACACCGAACAGCCACCACTTGACCACCGCTTCGTCGCCATCGACCCAACAACCGGTGCTATCGAATCACCGGAACAGTACCCGTCTTCGATATTGCCCGATCTGCGGTGACGAGTGGGAGGCCGAGCTGTGCCGCGGTGGCGAGGATGAACCGATCGAACGGGTCGGCCAACTCGATGAGAGGCACGCGGGCGAAGTAGTCCATCGTATCGACCATGATAGGCACGACGTCGAAGTTGGTGGTGGGATCGAGCACGGTCCGGCGCAGCGACTCGAATGCGCCGGGGGCCAGTGAGTTCGGTCCGCTTTTGTGTGAGGCGTACCAGAGATCTCCGAGGGTAGCCGCCGAGACCACGATCCCCGTGCCGTCCTCGGCCTCGCCCAGCGCTTCGAGTGCTGGTTCGGACAACCTGTCTGGCGTGAACAGGTAGAAGATCAGAACGTACGAGTCGGCGACGACCCTCACGCCTGATCGCTGGCGTCGCGGTAGGAGGCGACGCGCTCGGCCTTCGCCTCGTCAAGCCCACGGATCAGGGCGTCGACGGCCTCGGCTGGCACGGTGGCCGCCAGCGCTCCGGCCATTCGCGGGCGCGCAGCCGGTCGCTGTTCGGGGATGAGCCGCAGGGGCTCACCTGGACGTAGACCCAGGCGGGCGAGCTCCCTAGCCGGCAGGCTGCCATCCTCGGCGACCACCACGTGGAAGCCCTCGGCATCCCCCGGCGCATGTGTGCTGCTCATAGTGACTTGAGGGTACCGTGCCGTGCAGGACGGATATGCGTCTCCGCTGACAGTCAGCATTCACAGTCCTCTCGACGGGGTGCGTCACGAAAGCTGTTCAGCGCGGTGAACCAGAGTGGGGATGTGGGTCAGATCTCCCCTCGGACTTGAACCCCCACAGCTAGCTCGTTGAGCCACCACCGCCCACGCAGATCCACCATCCTGCCCCGCGGTTGTCCGTGTCAGCCCCTCGCGCTCGACAAGATCGATGGGATGCCGAGTGAGGATCCGTTGCTACATGACTGCGACATCGAGAGATGGGTACGACCAGCCGAGCGGTCCTGACAGTCGCCATCGTGGCTGGTCAGAGCTGCGGAAGCGGAGGGATTCGAACCCCCGGTGCCTCTCGGCACGCTCGCTTTAAAGTTATAGGCGCGCACGTTCATCCACGCCCCAGAATGCGCTGACGTGCGGCTTGAGTGTGAGTGGCGCAACGACAGCCACAGCGGATGTGCCTCCGAACCGGGCGGAACTGAGACCCAAACTGAGACCCCACAAGATCACGACGCAACCTAGATGACCGGTTCGAGATCGACGCCGGTCTGTTCGTATGGGGCGTAGCGGTCTGGGTCTGCGGTGAGCAACGGCCAGCCGCGGTCTTGGGCGCAAGTGATCGCGTGTGCGTCGGCTTGGTGGCCTCTGAGCTGGCCGACAGCTCGGGCGCGCGCCTCATCAAGGTTGTCAATGACCGTGACCGGTAGGTGAAGTAGGACATCGAGCACGGGATGGTGTTCCTCGGCGAGCTCGGCCCAGGCTGCCGCGACCGCGGTCGACGGCACGGTCAGGATGATCGACTCTTCAACCGCGGTCCAGACCGCGGCCGCGGCGTAGATGGACGTGCCGCGTGCGAATGCAACCAGCGCCGAGGCGTCGAGGACACGTCCGCCGATCACGCGTTGTCGAGTGGGGCGGGCAACCCCCAGGCTCGGCGGACGGCTGCGCGGGCCTCCAGTGGCGGCGGACCGCCGAGTACGCGGGCCAGCTCGGCGAGCGCGTGTGTGCGACTGAGACGGTCCCGTAGGGCGTCAGCGACGAACGCTGACAGGTTGTCGGCGGCACCAGCATGGACAGCGACCCGGGCACCGGCTAGCACGTCGGGTGGCAAGCTCACGGTAATCCGCTCAGCGGTCATACCCGAAGACTAGCAGCGTCATACCCCGGGCTGTCGTGTCACACGGTGAGACTTACGTGGTAGCCCTGGGCCTCCATGTAGGTAGCCGTTTGTTCCAGGAGATCCGCGCGGGCGCTGTCGATTCGAAGGGCCGCCTTTCCGATCACCAAGTCTCCCTCCCAGTGCCCGGGCACGGCCCGGTCGCTGACCTCGGCGGGTCGGGCGTCGATACTGGTCATGCCCACAATCCGGGCTCCTGGTGAGCGAGTGCGGCCGCGCATTCGGCGCTGCGTGCGCCCCGAACGCAACAGGATGCCCTGGCGCGCCAACTCGCCCTTGGGCAGCGCGTAGATCCAGGTGTAGATCGCCTCGTGGGACACCCAGTGAGCCTTCTGGTCGGGATGCTCATAGCGCAACCGGCCGGCCACCTGGTCAGGGGAACACCCAGCCCGCAGCCGGGTCACCACCTCTGTGCGCAGCTGCGGACACGCGTCGAGCCTGCGGGGCTTGGGTCTACTGCGCTGCTCCGCGGCCACCCTTCGGGCGACCACGGCTCGATAACCGGCCCGCCCGCCGTGGCGGGTGATCTCACGGGACACCACGCTGGGACACCGCCCGATCCGTGCGGCGATCACCTTGCCCTCAAGCCCCTCAGCAATCCCTCGGGAGATCTCCTCCCGATCGGCCTCGGTCAACATCCTGCGCTGACAGCCCACTCGGTGCTCCTCATCGACGATGACGCCGACGATCTACACCAAGATCAATTGCTTCCACCGGTTGGGATCAAGAACGGCTGTCCCGCACAGACCCACGAGAGAAGCGAGGGCGCCGGGTCCGTAATCGCGGGGTGACCCGGCGCGGTGCTCCGTCGATCGAGAACTACCGTGCCGTAACGATGGGGTTCGCCCCTGCTACCGCCCGTCGCACCGAAGAGGGTGGCATGCCCAGGCGTCTTTCTCAGGCCTTCTGCGGGCACGCTACCCACGGAAGCGTGCCCGCTGGGGGCTCGGCTCACCGCGCATTGAGACCCAAACTGAGACCCCACGCGGGTGGGACAGGGTCGAAAAACTGGCGTGTTGTCATATTTCAGCTGGTCAGAGGTAGCGGAAGCGGAGGGATTCGAACCCCCGGTGCCTCTCGGCACGCTCGCTTTCAAGTCGCAGGGGAACCGTGTGTCGCCTGCCAGCGTGATGGGACCAGCGGTTTGCCACGACCTAGGGACCACCGAGTCTGGTCAGTGAGCATGGTGGTCTCCGTTCTGTTGGTCAACTGACACGCCGGTGTTGGTGCCGGTTTTTG
>JBOHGX010000441.1:0-1729 GCA_050700255.1 Pseudonocardiaceae bacterium | reverse complement strand
CATGTCACATTGAACGCCGTCAGGAGTTGGCGTTCCGGTCGGCTCCCTCGGCCAACCTGTCGCATTCCTCCCGGACGAACGCCTCGATCGCCTCGGGCATCGTGGAGCGGAAGGCCGCCAGCAGCGCCTGCGCGGCCACAGGCTGCAGTGCTTCGACGACACCGTGGACCTCCGACCATTCTCCTTGCGGCATCCCGCGCGCCACGTAATCCCGCCACACGGTGTCCCGGAACAGCCCCACGAACAGCTCGGAAATCGCCCGGGCGTGCTTCAACAGCTCTGGTCGCATCGCCATCACCGCATCGACCGGCATTCCCAGCCGCACCGCTTGAGCTCCGGCCCGTAACAGTCCGGGGTTGATGATCCGCACCCGGTCGGGCCCCAAGGACTGCAAGGTTCCCTCGGCATGCAACTGGTCCAGCGTCGTGGGCTGCGGCTCGACGCCCAGCCATTCGGCCAGCTCGGCGTAGGACATCTCCAGCGGATCTTCAGGCTGCCAGGGAGCCAGAACGCCCCGGTAGAAGGCGAGTGCCTGCTCGGCCGATCTCGCCGGGGTCTGCCGCACGACCGCTTCGATGGCGGCCAGCGAGAAGCCCTGCTGCTGCAGCCCGGCGATCAGCTGGAGCCGAGCAAGGTGCTCGGTGCCGTAGTAGGCGGTGCGACCACGCAGCTGCGGCGACGGCAGCAGCCCGCGGCTGGCATGCGAACGGACGTTACGCACCGTCATCCCGGCGCGCGCCGCGAGCTGATCGATCGTCAAGTCACTGTCGGGGGCAGCCACGCCCCAGATATTACCGCTTGGGATGTAACGTCAAATACCGTTAAGATCGCTCCGCAACTCCGCTGTATGCATGAACTGCATGCTAGATTCGACGCATGAGCAGCATACAGATTCGGGATGTGCCGGCCTCTGTAGTTGATGCTCTCAAGAGCGCGGCCGCGAAGCGTGGGCAGTCTTTGCAGCGGTACCTGGCCGAGGTGCTGACCGAACAGGCCCGGATCGCCACCACCACTGCGGTGCTCGACGAGGCCGCCGCCAACGCTCGCCAGGCCGGCTCTCGGTCATTCGATTCAGTCGCGCTGGTCCGCGAGGGTCGTGACGAGCGCGACGCAGATCTGACGACAGACGTTCCCGATCCACGCCGCCGATGAGTTCCGATCTCGTGGTCGACGCCAACGTGCTCGTCGACGCCCTGACCGACGACGGCGATCACGGCGCCGCTGCCCGCGCCGCGATGCGCGACAGCACAATCGCCGGACCCGAGCACCTGCGGATCGAGACCTTCCACGTCCTGCGTGCACTCGCGCGCCGAGACACGTTCGACGGGGACACCATGGGCCTCGCCGTCGAGCACTTGGGCCGGCTGCCGATCAGCGTGGTCCCGACCACCCTGCTGCTCGAGCGGATGTGGGCGCTGCGGGAGAACCTCACCGGGTATGACGCCGCCTACGTCGCCGCCGCTGAGCACCTCGGCGTCGACCTTCTCACCCGCGATGGTGCCCTGCATGCAGCACCCGGCACCCGACATCAGGTGTATGGTCCGCGTGCCCTGACGGGCACATTTCCGTTACTCCCGGATTCGGACCAGGTCGGGGGCGGTGTGCAGGGGATTGCGGCGTGGGGGTCCGCCCAGCCAGGGTGGTGGGTGGAATTCTGGAATACCGCCGGTCATCTCGATCCGCCAGGCGGAATGGTGGACGAGTCGATGATGCCGGCCGCACAGCGCAA
>JBOHGX010000440.1:0-12160 GCA_050700255.1 Pseudonocardiaceae bacterium | reverse complement strand
GTCCTGCCCGCGCGGGGCCAGCAGCGCCGTCGATCGAGCTGGGCCGCCGATGGTCTGCCCCACGCTGAGCCCGAGCAGCGCCGCCGAGCTGGCCGCGACCATGCCCAACGCACCCCGCCGCGAGATGGTCGGCGGAGCGGGATCGGGGGACACCAGGTGGTCGGGGTCGGGTTCTTCCGGGGTGGTCGCCGACAGTGGGGTGCGCAGCTCCTGGCGCAGGCTGCGCGCGCGCAGTGCGCTAACCATCCGAGGCAGCCGCAACCCCACGTGCACGACGAACGCGGACATGAACACCCACGCCCCGTAGTAGTGCGCCTGGTAGAAGCTGAACGGCCAGGCGTAGAAGTACTGGATGTTCATCACACCTGTGACCAGCTCAAACACCGCGCCACCGACGAGCAGCAGCAGCGAGGCGCGCTCCAGCAGGTGAGTGATCGACCGGACCGGCGGCCACTCGAACAGCTTGGGCAGCACCGACCACAGCTTGGCCAGCACGATCGGGATGAGCACCAAGCCAAGGGTGACGTGCACGCCCTGGTTCACCCAGTACAGCCAGGACGGGCTTGCCGGCCAGGTCGGCAGCCACGAGCCCAGCAATCCCTTGTCCGGTGTGGTGTCGTTGCCGGGAGCCAGGTTGGGGTTGTAGGCCGCATAAGAGGCCAGCCCGGTGAGGAACATCAGCGTGATACCGGGCAGCAAGGCGGCACCGAGCACCGCGGTGAACCACGGCCCGCGCAGCGGGCTACGCCAGAAGCCGGCCCGGAACGGTCCGGGCGGAGGATGCTCGGTTACTCGACGGGCCCACCGGTGCAGCGCGGTCATGTTCCCGACGCTAGTTCTCCAGCCCCCTGTCGGGGCTTACCGTCCGCTGACATAGCTGACGTGGCGACCCGCGTCCGACACCCGCCCAGGGGGCGGCGCAGCTCGAGGAAGCAGCGGCCGGCGTCATGGCGATCCCCGACCTGCAGCCCGGCCGGTCCGGCGAGCGCCGCAAGCGTCTGCAACCCGGCGACCGCCCACGGGAACCAGGGACCCGCGGCGGTGCCGGCCACCTGGAGTCTGGCGGCTCCCCGCCACAGCCCAGCTCCGGGATGCCCGGCCTCGACCAGCATGGTGCCGCCAGGGCGGAGCAGGGCGGCGCAGCGGTGCAGCAACCTGACTGGATCCCCACCGATGCCGATGTTGCCGTCGGCCAGCAGCACGCGGTGCCACCATCCCTCGCCGGGCAGCGTGGCGAAGACATCTCGGTGCAGCACCGGAGCGCCACGGGAATGGCAATGCCGGACCGCTCTGGGCGAGCAGTCCACGCCCAGCACCGGCACACCACGCTCGGCCAGTTCGGCAACCAGGCGGCCAGGGCCGCAGCCCAAGTCCACAGTCGGCCCGGTGCAGCGGTCCAACAGCCAGTCGTCCTCGCCGTCGGCGGGTGCCAGCCAGCGCTGCGCGGCCACCGGAAGTATCCGTCCGTCGTCGCCGACGAGGAGGGCAGGGCGACCGGCCAGGGCGGCGTCGAAAGCGGCAGCCTGCCCGGCGTTCACCGGCCGCTGCCCAACTGTGGAGACAGTGCGGTAACCGCGGCGGCGAACCGTCCACCGGGCACGTCGGCGGCCACGGCGGTGGCGTCCTCCCAAGTGTCCACATCGGATAGCTCGGGCAGCTCCACCACCCGGCATCCGGACTCCCGCAGCACGGCCAGGGTCAGTGCCCCGGTGTCCGGGAGTGACGTCGGAACATGAGCGATCAGTTCGGCCACCGCAGGTCGCCGCACCCCCAGTGCCCACCAACCACCATCGGCCGCCGGCCCGTACACGGCGTCCACGCCGTCGCCGTCAAGCAGGTCCAAGCACTGGCCGAACAGCGCTGCATCGACCTGCGGGGAGTCCATCCCGACCTGCAACACCGGCAGCTGGCCGGCCACCGCGGCGGCGTCACTGTGGGCCGCCGCGATCCGCTGCCCCAGCGTCGTACCGCGCTGGGGCAACACCGTGGTGGCTCGCAATCGCGCGGTCAGCGCGGTGGCGTCGACCGCGTTGGCGAGGTCGCCGGTCAGTGCCACCACCGGTATCACGTGTGGCACCGCCAGCACGGCGTCCAGGGTGTCCAGCAGGGCCGCCGCGGCGATGCGCGCGGCCTGATCCAGCGTGGCCGGCGGGCACAGCCGGGTCTTCACCTTGCCCGGCACCGGCGCCTTGGCCAGCACCAGCAGCGCAGCACGCGGGGTGCTGCGCGCAGCACCCCGGCCATCTCGCGGCACGACCGACGACCCCCCTCTCACCGAACGCTGCTAGCAGTCTCCGGCTTCGCGGCGTGCCCAATCCTTACCCCTCGGTGACATTCGACGGGCGTATGGCCCTGGTTCAGCGGGCTCAGCGGGTTTCCCAGCGCCGAATATCCCCACTCAGCCCGCTGAATGCGGCGGAAGGCGGTGCAGGACCTCGTCGGCGATCTGTTCTGGGGTGGCTGCGAGGTCGACGGTGATGCCGGGCTCGTCGGCCTCCAGCGGCTCGAGTGCGGCGTACTGGGAGTCCAGGAGCTCGGGCGGCATGAAATGCCCGCGACGCGACGCCAGCCGCTGCGCGACCAGCTCCCGCGGACCCGCCAGATGAACCATCCGGACATCCGGGCCCGCGCCGCGCAGCACGTCCCGGTAGGCCCTGGTCAGCGCCGAGCAACTGACTACGGCGCACTCGCCGCGGGCGGCCCGCTCGCCGAGCCAGGACGCGATCGCCGCCAACCACGGCGCGCGCAGCGGGTCATCGAGCGGACGCCCGGCGGCCATCCTGGCGACGCTCGACGCGGGGTGGAAGTCGTCGCCCTCAGCCAGCGCGCAACCGGTCCGACCGGCGAGCAGACCTGCCACAGTGCTCTTGCCCGAACCGGACACGCCCATCACGACGAGCTGCATCGACCTCACCCCATCCACCCCACCCCAGCGTCACATGGATGCTTGTAGCTCTCCGAGACGACTCCGAACAGCGACAAGCATCCATGTCGCGTTTCGCTGAGGGTGAGTGCGTCGTCGCTGAATCGGGTTGCTCTAACATCGCAGTTGCAAGCTCATGGCGGTCGAGAAGGGACCCGCGTGCACAACGTCCAGATCGAAGTGGTGCTTCTGTCGGTGTCGGTACCGGCTTCGGGTGACGCGCAGCTGCGATGGCGGATCGCACGTGGTGACCTGCCAACGGGATGCCGGCCGGATACCCGGGCAGGCGAACTCGCAGGTCTTGGCGCAAACGTGCCCACCGCGACAGTCGTGCACTCGACATCGTGGCGTCACGGTCCTGCCGGGCTGATCCTGACCTACGCGGTCCTTCCTGACCCGAACCCTACCGAGGGCACCGTGGCGGCTGTCCCGGCTGACGCCCGCATCGTCTGCTCTGCGGACGCCGCAGCACCAAGCCCCACGGTGGTGGCGGTGGAGCACGTCTTGGGCCATGCGCTGCGGCACCTGTCGTTGGTAGCCCGCACCTGCCCGACAGTGGCCGTTGCGGTCGATGTGCACTCGCAGCTATGGCACGCTGTGAGTGCCCACGCCCCCGATGTGGCAGGTCAGCTCGTCGACTCCGGAGCCTGAACGTGAGCAAAGGGGTGATCTCGTGTCGTGACGCCCCGCCCACGATTGCTTGCCCTCATGGGCTCCGGCGAGACCGCCCCGACGATGGCGCGGGTGCATCGCATGCTCGTGGAGCGCCTCGGCGCTTCACGCGTCGATGCCGTGCTGCTCGACAGCCCCTACGGTTTCCAGGAGAACGCTGACGAGATCTCCCAGCGCACGGTCGGCTACTTTCGCAATCTCCTGATTCCACTGGCCGTGGCATCGTGGCGTACCCCGCATGACGTCTTGGCCCGCGAGCGGGCATTAGCCCGGATCGCCGCCGCCGATTACGTCTTCGCCGGACCGGGAAGCCCGACCTATGCGCTGGAGGTCTGGGAGAGCAGCCGGCTGCGCGACGTCCTGGCCGGCAAGCTCACCAGTGGCGGCTGCGTGGCGTTCTCCAGCGCGGCGGCGGCGACTCTGGGGACCGCCACCGTGCCGGTGTACGAGATCTACAAGGTGGGCGCGACCCCGTACTGGGCTGAGGGCATGGACTTGCTGGCGCAGATCGGCCTGCGCGCGGCGGTGCTCCCGCACTACGACAACGCAGAAGGCGGAACCCACGACACCCGGTTCTGCTACCTCGGCGAGCGGCGGCTGCGACTGCTGGAGCCGAGGTTGGACGCCGACACGATCGTGCTCGGTGTGGACGAACACACCGCCGGCTTGTTCGACCTCGATGCGGACACGGTGACGGTCCTGGGGCGCGGCGCGTTGACGGTCCGCAGGCAGGCAGTGAGCACGGTGTTCGCGTCCGGTCGCACCGTTGCGATCGATGAGCTTCGGGCGATAGCCGCTGGCGGCGGTCCGGTGAGCGCGCAGCCGTCAACCGCCGAGATGGCTGCCCCGACACCGTCGTTGCGCGCCGAGGCCGACCGGTTGGAGCACGTCTTCGACAGCGGGCTACGGGCCCGGGACGTCAGCGCGGCAGTGACGGCCGTCCTCGAGCTGGAGCAGGCGATCGTCGACTGGTCGGCCGACACCGAGGAGATGGACGGCGTCGAGGGGCCACGGGCCATGCTTCGCCGGATGGTGACGCGATTGGCCGAACTCGCCGTGCTAGGCGCGAGGGATCCACGGGAGATCGTCGGGCCCTTCGTCGACATACTCCTGGAGTTGCGAGAGCAAGCTCGTGAGCTTGGTTCGTGGACGCTTGCCGACACCTTGCGCGACCGGCTCACCGCAGCCGGGATCGAGGTGCGCGACACTGCCCAGGGTGCGGTCTGGCTGCTGGCCGAGGGTCAGCGCGGTGGTCCGGCTCGGGGATCGAGGTAACGCAGGTGGACGGCATGCAGCACCTCACCACGGGATCGGCCGGTGACACCGGCGAGCTCGTCGAGCAGGATGCCGGATAACGAGGACAGCCCGAAGATCACCTCGGCCAGCCCACGCAGCGGTTCCGCGGCGCCGACGGCGTCACCAATGGTGCGATCCATGGCCTGACGAAACACCGAGGGATCAGCTTCGTTCTCAGCGATGCTCCACGCGCTGAGCACCTCCAGCGCCGCCGGCAGCACCGCATGCATCAGTTCATCGGAGTTGTCCACGGTCCTCGCGGCCCCTCTCCGGGTTCAGCCGGCGGTCAGGAAGGCACGATGGACCGGGCGGCCTCGAATCGTCGGGTGGCATCGGCCCAGTTGGCGACGTTCCACCAAGCCTCGACGTAGTCGGCCTTGACGTTGCGATATTGCAGGTAGAAGGCGTGCTCCCACATGTCGAGCAGCAGCAGCGGCACCGTGGCAGAGGCCAGGTTGCCCTGGTGGTCGTAGAGCTGCTCGAGCACCAGCCGCTGGCCCAACGAGTCCCAAGCCAGCACCGACCAACCGGATCCCTGCACGCCCAGTGCGTTCGCAGTGAAGTACCGGCGGAACCCGTCGAAGGACCCGAAGTACTCCTCGATCGCCGCGGCCAGCTCACCGTCGGGCTTGTCACCGCCGTCGGGGGACATGTTCGGCCAGAACACCGAGTGGTTGACGTGGCCGCCGAGGTTGAACGCCAGGTTTTTGGCCAGCATGTTCACGGTCGCGAGCTGGCCACCGGTGCTCGCCTCCGCCATCTGTTCCAAGGCGGTGTTGGCGCCCTTGACGTAGGTGGCGTGGTGTTTGGAGTGATGCAGCTCCATGATCTCGCCGGCGATGTGCGGCTCCAGCGCGCCATAGTCATAGGGCAGATCCGGCAAGGTGTAGTCGGCCACGCTGACCTCCAAGATGGCGGATATTATCGCCACTATGTAGCGATTGCCGGGATATCGCAACTTGAGCGATCGGTTCTGGTCCGCACCGTGACGCCGGCCGCGTCGATCTCGCGACGTAGCCTGGCCCACCCCAACCCGGTCACCTTCGCGAGATGTCGCAGGCTGGCCCCGGCCGAGTAGGCGTGCCGCAAGTACTCGGCCAGGTCGTCGAAGCGAAGTTCGCGCAGCCGTCGGGCCAGCGCCTGATCGCGCTGGGCCGCCCTGGTCTCCCGGCCCGCTTCGAGTGCCGCCCGGCGGATTCGAGCGCTCTCCGCCGATGCGCTGGCGGCACGCGAGATGTGAGCCAGCGTGGTGAGCCGGCCGGCCTTGGAGAATTCCTGCCCGATCGCCAGCCGAGCGCGTAGCTCGGGCGAACGCCGGTAAGCCTCGGTCTGGCGAGCGGAGATCGAGCGGGACAGGGCCTCGACGACCAGCGGCCGGCTCCGGCACAGCCCCATCGTCTCCCGGTAGGAGCCGGCGGTGTGTCCGTGCGCCCGGAGGTGGCCGCCCAGCGAGACATACCACCGCCCGCACAGATGGCAGCAAACCCGGCCAGTGCCGGGCTCGATCACCAATCGACCGTACGGGGCGTGCAGGCCGGTGCCGTCGGGCAACGACCACAGGTGAGCATGAGTGTGCGCCCGCAGGGAGCCGTCCACCGGGGCGGCTGTGGTTCTCGCCATGATCACGCCCTGTTCTATTGCCATCTAGTCGCAACTACTACATCTTGACCAGAGGCGGGCGTGAAAGCAATGACCGATCGCTGCGCTGGCGATTACGCGGTCCGGCGCTGCGCTGCGGCGCTACCGTCATGTTGAGCAGTCGGCCGTAGATCCGGTGGTAGGCCGTCAGCATCGGTCCCGATCACCGGGTCTGCGCGTCTCGATCGACCTGCCCAAGGCGGCCCCACGGCGGGGGCACCAGGCACGGTACCGCCGGTGGGTCTAGGCAGCCGATCGAGCACTATCACCAAGATCAGGCCGGCCAGTACCAGTCCGTGTAAGACGAACCGTTCGGGATCGACCCGCCCAGCCGCCACATCCAGCACCACCAGCGCTGCCAGTACCGCCACGAACGTCGTGAGCGTCGGCACCATCCCCGACGTCCGTGACGAGCGCCATGCGATCCAGAGGAAACCGACGCCCAACGCCAGATTCCACGCGGCGCTCTCATGCGCGAAATGCGTGACCGAGGCACCCGTCAGCACTATGCCGTGGGAGTCGTGCCCGCTGGCCTGAGCCGCGAGTACGCCGAATGCAGCGACGGCGATCTGAGCGAAGCCGACCAAGCCGAGTAGTACCCGCAAGGCAGTAGCCAGCCGCCGGCGAGGTGATCGGGGGGCGGCCGCGAGGACCGCCTCAACGACGTCGGGCTCCGGGGCGGCCACGGCGGTGCGGGCCAGCCGAGTGACATGCGCCGCGTCGTCAGCGAACCGGCGGCACGCCGCGCAGGTTTTCAGGTGCGCGTCGACCACGCTTTGTTCGACCGCGCTGCCCTCGCCATCCAGCCCAGCCGAGAGCGCTTCCCTACACTGAGTGCAGTCCACATGACAATTGTCGCCCCTGCGAGCCCTGGGGTTCCCTGAAACTGTCAGTTACCCTTCCCACATGGGTGACGCCCGATCTGATGATGCACAGGTCACCGCGTTGGCTCTTTCGGCGGGCATCGGTAATCGCGCCGCCCTTGCGGCCTTCGTGCGCGCTACCCAGCGCGATGTATACCGCTTCCTGAGCCATATCGGGGACCGCGGCGAGGCCGAGGATCTCACCCAGGAGACCTACCTGAGGGCCCTGCGATCGCTGCCGAGCTTCGCCGGCCGCTCCTCCGCACGCACCTGGCTGCTGTCCATCGCTCGCAGAGTCGCCGCCGACCACGTGCGTTGGGCCGTGACGCGGCCGCGCACCACCGCGGTCGACGACTGGGACACCGTCGTGGCGGCGAGTCCGACGCACCAGCGGCCCGGGTTCGACGAGGGCGTTGTACTCCGCGAGCTAGTGGCCGGGTTGGAGCCGGACCGCCGGGACGCCTTCGTGCTCACCCAGATGTTAGGTCTCGGCTACGCGGCCACGGCACAGGTGTGCGGCTGCCCCATCGGCACCATCCGGTCCCGGGTTGCCCGGGCGCGGGAAGACCTGGTCCGGGCGATGAACGCTCCCGGACAGTCCGGCCGAAGCGCCACCGGTCGCTGAGTTTCAATGTCGCTGAACCTCAATGGCGCTCCTCGAGACCGACAGCCTCGCGCAGACGCTCCGCGGCATTCCGGAGATCTGGATCGCTACGCGCTCCCGAAACCATCAGTTCGACCACCGCCTCGGCGATGACATTGAGCTTCTCCTGCGCGGCCTCTTCCGCGCGGCGACCGGCGTTCTCGAGCAGCACCACCAGCAGCAGCGTGAGGACGCTCGCGACAGTATGAATGGCCACCTGCCATTCCTTGAGGTCTGCCCACAGTGGCGCGCTGACCAGCCAGACCGCGACGATGCCGGCACACACGAAGAAGAACGGCGCCTGGCTGACCCGGAGGTAGGCCGCCTGGACGAATCGGTCGAACTGCGAACGGCGATCTCCCCGCCTGCGGGTTTTTGCGGCATCGGTGCGCTCCACAACCAGGAGCCTAGCCACGAGCTGGGAACCTAAGGGATTCGCCGTGCGACCATTGTTACGTGGATTGCACAGAGTGTCGTGAGGCCATCTCGGCTGAGCTGGACGGCGAGGGGAGCGCGGCGGAACGGCGCGTCATCGCCGCCCACCTGGCGACTTGCGTGGTATGTCGGTGGTTCGCCGACAAGGCGGCGCAGGTCACTACGCTCGCTCGAACCGCCATTGTGGCCCAGCCACCCGACGTCACCTCGAAGCTGTTGTTCAGCCTTAGCGGGATGGCCACGGTTTTGCAGGCGCTTACCGAGCTCGATCGTGACTCGACCACCTGCGCCGCAGCGATGATGGCCCTCGATGGCGCCGACATGGCCAGTGCCACGCGGGCGGCACTCGACTGTGCCGACATTGCCGCGGCTGCGCAACGGGTGTTGTGCCGCCCCACCGCCACCGATGCTGGTGTCGTCAGGGCCATCCTGGAGGCCGTGGCCACCGCCGCCGATCGCTGCGCGGCGGAGTGCGGCCAGCACGCCAGTCACCACGGTCACTGCCGAGTCCACTCCGAAAGCGCCTACCGCACTGCCAAGATCTGTCGATCGGAACTCCAGAACATCACCGGCTGATACCGAGCGTGCATCCCGCCGACCGGGACGCGTCGGTGCGAGGTTCTGACCGTGTGCGGGGCAGGATCGGTGCCAGCGTGCCCGGAGTGGGAACTCCGGCAGGCGATGCGGCGACTACTCCATCGTGAAAGGTGAGGCTGCGCACACCACAATGCAGCAGGCCCCGGCTCGCCGGACCGCTGCCACGAGCCGCGTGCCTGAGCGCTGGGTTCCCGAACGGATCTTGCATGGGCACCTGGCCGGTGCCGGGGTGCGCGCTGAGGTCGCCTGCTCCGGTGACGGCCTGATGCTGACCGGGCCGGGACTGCCGGGCGGACCGCTGGTGTGCCGGTTGGACCGCCGGGGCCCGTGCGGCACCGTGCTCGACGAGCCGTTGGCCCAGGCGGCCTGCGGTCTGATGGCCGTGCATGGGCGGGGTCGCGGCCGCAGCGCCACCCGGCTCGGGGTGGACTACGTCACGACCGCGACCGGGGTGGCTCTCGCACAGGGTGTGCTGGCCAGCCTGGTCGCGCGGCTACGCGGTCGTCCAACGTGCGGTGTCACCGTGTCGATGGCGGCGACGGCGCTGCTCACCATCTCGCAGCACCTCGCGGCGGCCACCACCGATGAGCCCGATCCGCTGGCCCACTCAGAATCCGGGCATCCGCCACCGTTTCGCTCCGCGGATGGGGTGATCTTCGAGCTGGAGTCCCTCGACGCCGAGCCGTGGCGGCTGCTGTGGACGCGGCTGGGCGTGCCCGAAACGGTGGCGAGTCAGGCGTGGCGGCCGTTCATGCTGCGCTACACGACGGCAGTGGCCCCGCTGCCCGCCGAGTTGCATGCGGCCACGGCGGCCCGCTCGTTCGCTGAGCTGACCTGCGCCGCAGCGGCAACCGGGGTAGCAGTGCAACGACTACGCGACCACGCCGAGCGATGTCACGAGCTCAGCGGCACCGACCCGTTCGCTGCGCCGTGGGCCGTCGAGCCGATGGGACCCGCGGTATCGGACCGCACGGCACCAGTGGGAAGCACCGGGTCCGGTGACGGCCCGCTTGCCGGGATGGTGGTGGTCGAGGCCGGCCGACGGGTGCAGGGACCGCTGGTCGGGCACCTGCTGGGGCTGCTCGGTGCCGACGTGATCCGGATCGAACCGACCGGTGGGGACGCGCTGCGCAACACGCCACCGATGGCCGGGGACTGCTCGGCCCGCTTCCTGGCGCTCAACCGCGGCAAGCGGCTGGTGCAGGCCGACCTGTGGAACCCGGCCGGCCGCCGGACCGTGAAGGACACGGTGGCAGCGGCCGACGCTTTCGTGCACAACTGGCCGCCCGGCAAAGCGGCCCAGCTCGGCCTGGACCACGACGACCTCTCCGCGGTCAACCCGCGGCTGGTCTCCGCACACGCCTCCGGCTGGGGCGATGCCCGGGGAGCCAACCCACCGCCAGGCACCGACTTCATGGTGCAGGCCTACGCCGGGCTGCCCGACCACATCACCCCCGCCTGCGAGGCACCAGCCGGGTCGCTGATGACCTTGCTGGACGTGCTGGGCGGGCTTGTCGCGGCCAGCGGAGTGCTCGCCGGGCTACTCGGCCGCGAGCGCGACGGCCGGGGTCGCCGGGTGCGCAGCTCGCTACTCTCGGCCGCCGCCCTGCTGCAGGCCCATGCGCCATCCGAGCGACCCGAGTTCGGCGCGTTCGGGGTGCCGCTGTCAGCAGCAGACGGTAACCTCGTGATCAGCCGAACGGCCCCGCCGAGCACAGTCACCGCCGCACTCGGGGTCGGCGACGTGGCGGAGGTGCCGGCCGCGATCGCCGCCGCGCCGGTCGGCGAATCACTGCAGCAGCTCGCGGCGGCGGGCATCGACGCGGCCCGCGCCTGCCCCGATCCGGGCGAACTCGCCGATCACCCGTGGGCGGCCACCCTGCTACAACACGACCGCTGCGCCTTCGTCCGCCCACCATGGACGTTCACCGCCTGACTCCGCAGGCGAGATCGATATGTCCAAGCGGTCGGCCCCACTGCGGGCTCGATGAGCGTCCCGTTCGTGATCAACCCTACTGCTCCCGAAGAGGAGAGCGTCCGGCTACAGCCAGCCGCGGCGCTTGAACACGAACCGGAGCACCAGCCCGGTGAGGATCATCAGCACCACGGCGAGCGGATAGCCGAAGACCCAGCCCAGCTCCGGCATGTGGGTGAAATTCATCCCGTACACGGTGCCGACCAAGGTCGGCGCGAACAGGATCGCCACCCACGACGAGATCTGCTTGACCCGCTCACTCTGCTTGTAGGTGGCCTCGGTCAGCCGGGTGATCTCCTCATTCTGCCGCTGCGTGACCTGCGTGGCGTTCGCCGTGAGCATGTTATTCAGGAGCTGGCGGAATGAGTCCGTTCGTTCGCTCACCCGCACCACGTGGTCCTGGACGTCCCGGAACGCGCGGCGCAGCTCGAGTTCGCCCGGTCCCGGCGGCAGGGGGCAGGTCGGCGACGAGCTGCGCTGGGATCCCAGCCAGGGCGCCCCGCTGGACGCGGTGATCGCCAGCACCCACAAGATCGGCATCCCGCACGGCTTCTCGGTCACCTGGCCCGAGGACGAGACCAGCGCCTACAGCATCGGCTACTGGGAGGACGGCCCCCAGGAGCCCAACCGCAGCGCCACCGACGCCCGCATCGCCTACATCGACCAGTACACCGCCGAACCGATCGGCGAGTACGGCTTCGACCAGTACGGCTGGGCGGGCAAGGCGACCAGCTTCGGCATCGCAGTGCACGAGGGACGGCAGTGGGGCCTGATCAACCAGATCCTGGTCACGATCGCGGTGCTGGCGATCCTGCTGTCGGTGGCCACGTCGATGGTCATGTGGCGCAAGCGGCGCCCGAAGGGGATCGGCGCGCCCCGCAGGGAGCCCAACCGCAAGCTCGGCTTGGGACTGCTGCTCATCATCGCCCTGCTCGGGATCCTGTTCCCGCTGCTCGGGGCCACGAGTCTGCTGGTACTTTCACCCCGCCCCGGAAGCCAGCCGATGGAGAGGCCGTCCGGGTATAGCTCCGCGCGGGCGATCTACGGCGAGGTCTCCTGGGAGCAGGTGATACCCGGTCGGGACGCTCAGCGTGCACAACGCCGTAGCGGTGCGCGAC
>JBOHGX010000439.1:0-11917 GCA_050700255.1 Pseudonocardiaceae bacterium | reverse complement strand
TCCGGTGACGGGTGAGATTCGGGTCCCACCGGCGGGCGAGCAGCCCGCCGGTGGCGGCCTCCAGGTCGACGAGGGTGACACAGGCGTACTAGCCGCCGGTGTGCCCGCAGCGACGGCCCAGCTCGATGCGTTGGAGTCACAGCTCGATGCGTTGCAGATCCAAGTGCAGGAACGGACCGCGGACCTGCAACGCATCTCCGCCGAGTACAGCAACTACCGCCGCAGGGTGGAGCGCGACCGCCAGCTCGTGATCGCCTTGGCCAAGGCGCAGGTCGCCGGTGGGCTGCTCACCGTGCTCGACGACATCGAGCGAGCGCAGGAGCACGGCGACCTGTCCGGGCCGTTCAAGGCCGTCGCCGACAAGCTGGTGGCCGGGCTGCAAGTGCACGGCCTGGAAGCCTTCGGGGCCATCGGGGACGGTTTCGACCCGGGTGTGCACGAGGCCGTGCATCACGACACCTCCCCGGACGTCCACGAGCCGACCGTCACCAATGTGCTGCGCCGCGGCTACCGCCTCGGCGAGCGGGTGCTACGCCCGGCGATGGTGGCGGTGACCGACGCCGAGCTGGTGGGGGAGACGTCGGTGACGGTGGAGACGGCGGAGAACGCCGTGACGGCAGAGACTGCCGAGACGGCGGAGACTTCGTCGGGCGCGGCAATGTCACGGGACGCCGCGTGGTCCGGCGGGGTTGAACCGTTGCAGGAGAATTGATGCAGGGAGGAGGTGTCCGGTGAGCGCACGGGAGTGGATCGAGAAGGATTTCTACGCGGAGCTGGGTGTCTCCTCCACCGCGTCTGCCGAGGACATCAAACGGGCGTACCGCAAGCTGGCCCGCCAGCTGCATCCGGACGCCAATCCCGGCGACGCTCGGGCTGAGGCGCGCTTCAAGTCGGTGTCCGAGGCCTACGGTGTGCTGTCGGACCCGGACAAGCGCAAGCAGTACGACGAGGCGCGCAGCCTGTTCAACGGGGGTTTCCGACCTGGCGGCGGGTTCGGCAGCCCGGGCGGGGCGGGTGGGTTCGACCTCGGGGACCTGTTCGGGAACGCAGCCGGTCGCGGTGGTGATGCGGGTGGTCTCGGTGACCTGCTCGGCGGGTTGTTCGCCAACCGCGGGGCCGGCACCGCCGGGGCCAGCCGCCCGCGGCGCGGTACCGACGTCGAGACCGAGGTTCGGATCGACTTCACCGAGGCGGTGCATGGCGCCACCGTGCCGTTGCGGTTGTCCAGTCCGGCCAGCTGCGGCAGCTGCGGTGGTTCCGGGGCCCGCGCCGGCACCGTTCCCCGGGTCTGCCCGGTCTGCAGCGGCACCGGACTGGTGACCCGCAGCCAGGGAGCGTTCGCGTTTTCGGAGCCGTGCCGGGACTGCCGCGGCACAGGACGGATCATCGACGACCCGTGCGCCGAGTGCGGTGGGCGGGGGGTGTCAAACCGGCACCGCACGCTGACCATGCGGATCCCCGCCGGGGTCGCCGATGGTCAGCGGATCCGGCTGGCTGGGCAGGGCGAGCCGGGTATGCATGGCGCGCCTGCCGGTGACCTGTATGTACTGGTGCACGTCACTCCACATCCGGTGTTCGGGCGCTCCGGTGACGACCTCACGCTGGTGGTGCCGGTGTCGTTCCCCGAGCTCGTCATGGGCACAAAGCTGACCGTGCCCACCCTGGACGGCACCGTGTCGCTCAAGGTTGCGGCCGGCACCGTCAACGGTCGCACGCTGCGGGTGCGCGGCAAGGGCATCAGCGGGCGGCATGGGCGATCCGGTGATCTGCTGGTGACTCTGCAGGTCGAGGTACCCGCCAAACTGGACCGGGCGGCGAAAGACGCCCTTGAGGCCTACGCGCAGGCCACTGCAGGGCAAGACCCGCGGGCCGACCTGTTCGCCCGGGCACACAGCCAGGGAGCAGCGCGATGATCATCCCGACCCCGCCGGGCGCGGACCAGGAGACCCCGATCTTCGTGATCTCCGTCGCGGCTGAGCTGGCTGGGATGCACGCGCAGACCCTGCGCGGCTATGACCGGCTGGGGCTGGTGTCGCCCGGCCGTAGTCCCGGCGGTGGCCGCCGGTATTCGGCGCACGACATCGCGCTGCTGCAGGAGGTGCAGCGGCTGTCCCAGGACCATGGGGTCAACCTGGCCGGGATCAAGCGGATCATCGACCTGGAGAACCAGGTGGAGGCGCTGCGCTCCAGGATGGCTGAGCTCGCTGCTGAACTGGACGAGGCGCGTACCGAACTGGCCCGCGCGCAGGTCGTCGCCGAGCAGGCCGCCGCGGCGGTGCACGCCTCCTACCGCCGTGACCTGGTACCGGTGCATCCCCGCACCGAAACAGCCCTAGTCATCTGGCGTCCCCGTAGGTAGCTCTTCAAGTACCGCCAACCCCGGTTCAGGCTGCTCTCAACAGCTACCAACACCTGCTCTCCACCAGCGGATCGAGCTGACGGGGTTGGTAGCCGTTTAAGGTGATCAACACGGGGGGTTGGTAGTACTTGAAGGGCGCGCAACTAGTCGACGGTGAACGGGTCGTAGAAGATCCGATCCAGTGGGGTGCCGGCGACGAGCATGCGGGACACCGTGGCTCTGATCATCGCCGGGGAGCCGCAGACCATCACGTCCCGGTCTGCCCAGGCGCCATACCGGGTGACCACATCGGCGAGCGTCCCGTGCTCGATCCCGGCCTCCCTCGGGCGTGACTCCAGCACCGGGATCACCCGCAGCCAGGGATTCGTGATGGTCATCGCGGCGAGCGTGTCGAGGTCATGGAGGTCTTCGCGGATACGGCCGCCGACGAACATCGTCACGTTCGGGTTGGTGCCCCAACTGGTGAGCTCCTCGAGGATGGCGCGCATGGGGGCTGCTCCGGTGCCGCCGGCGACCATCAGCACGTCTCGGCCGCAGTGCCGATCCACCGTCATGCGTCCCATGGGGGAGCCAATCCGCCAGGTGTCACCGACCTGGGTATGGCCGACGATCGACCGGCTGACCCAGCCTTCGGGCACCGCGCGGATGTGGAACTCGATCGCTCCGTCCGGGCGCGGGGCGTTCGCCGGAGACAGGTAGCGCCACAGCCGCGGCCGCTGAGGTACCTCCACGCTGACGTACTGCCCGGCGCGGTAGGGCACCGGCCGGTCGGGCTGCACCCGCACCACGGCCAGATCCCACGTCAGCCGCTGATGGTCGATGACCTGCGCGGTCCACCATGCGGGGTCGCGGTCTTCATCGGCCGCTTCCAGCATCGTCCTGGCGATCAGGCTGTAGGCGTCCGTCCACGCCTTTTCCACCTGGGGGTTCCACGCGGGGCCTGAGTACTGCTTCAAGGCAAGGATCAGCGCCGTGCCCATCGCTTCGTAGTGCGGTGTCAGCACGCCGAACTTGCGGTGGTCGCGGCCCAGCTGACGCAGGAACGGCAGCAGTTCCTCGGGCTGATCGACCTTCTGTACGATGTACATCAGCCCCCGGAGCAGCCGCCCCTGCTGCCCCTCCATGTTGACGGCGAACAGCTCGCGAGTGGCCGGATCGATCGCGAAAAGCGTGGCGTAGAAGAAGCGGACGACTTCATCGGCCCGCGGGTGGATCACCGCGTAGCTTTCGCGGATCAGTCGAACCATTGTCGCGCCGGCGCCCGTGCCGTAGGGCGTGCGACCGGGTACGAGGGCTGTGCCCAGTACGGCATCGGCTGTCATGGTCGGCGGAGCGTCTTCTCCAGGTGGATGGCCGGCAGGCGGACGGGCAGCAGTATGACACGACCTAGGCCTAGTCCGACGATACGGCGAGGACACGCTGATACCGAACCGACATGTGAACCCGAATCGCCGCCACAGGCGCCGCAGTGGAAGCGGCGGCCGGGTCAGACCACGACGTCCTCGAGCGCGCAGGGCAACCGCGCGAGCCCAAGCGGTGGTCGCGGACCGCGGTCGTGGAAACCACGCTGGCCGACGTGCAAGCCAAGAAGGCTGCGTGGACCGCGGGGGATCCGACCCTGGCGATCAGCGACGCACAGCCCCGCCTCGTGCGCGGCGCGCCGGAACCCGGATGTCGGTGGCCGTGTGGAGTGGCCGGTGCAAGAGTGGATTGCGGCTCTCGCAGCGTTGATCTCCACCGAGGAGCCGGCCACGCTTTTCCGCTAACCGTATTCATCCCGCAACCTCGTATCTACAACATCATCTAACTCGATATCTTCGGGCGCTTCCTCCGAAAGAACAACACCAAAGAGGATCGCGAGTATGTCGAACTCGACACGATGTACCTTCGGTCCATGACGCCTTCGCCGACAGCATCAGTACTGTATTGATGAGCCCACGTTTCGGTTGTTCCGGGGAGAGCACCGCGCGCTCGGTGCGGCGAGGCTCATTTGCGCCGCCGATCCGCAGTCCGGGGACTCCGAGGTGGGAGTGCATGGGCTATGCAGAGTTTGTAGAGTTTGTGGAGGCTCGCGAGCGCGAGCAGGTGGCGAGGTGGTTCCGACGCCTCGAGGAGGATATCGCGGTTACCGCTCGTGATCGTCAGGACCACGATGCTCGACTTCCACCAACTCAGCGGCGCCTAATGGGCGTCGTGGATGTATTCGACCCTGACAGCCACCGTGCGCCTCACAACTGCGACAACGCGTCGCCGAATCCTGTTCCTCAGTCATTCGGGTGACAGCTGGTATTTCGTCGAGCCTCTGCGACATCCTGTAAGTGCTGGCCTCGGGTGCTCCTCGGTCGGCAAGGGGTTGAGGTCATGGCGGATGATCTGGGCAACGTGTACGAGTTGATCGCCGGACGCTTGTTGAGTGGGAAGGTCGTCCCCGTTCTCGGCGCCGGCGCCAACCTGGGCGACCGACCGCCGGACGTCGGGTACCAGCGGGGTCGCTACCTACCCAGCGGCAGGGAGCTAGCCGAGAAGCTCGCGAGATTCGTTAACTACCCGAAGGCCGACGTCCTCGACCTGGCGCGGGTATCGCAGTACGTCGCGGCGCTGCTGGGCGAGGGTCCGCTCTACGACGAGCTCCACGACGTCTTCGACGCCGACTATCCGCCGACCCTGCTGCATTACTTTCTCGCCCGGCTGGCACGCCACACACGAGAGGCAGAAGCGGCACGCGAATGCATGCTCCTCGTGACGACCAATTACGACGACGCGCTCGAGCAGGCGTTTCGAGACGTTGGTGAGCCCTACGACGTCCTCACCTATATCGGCGTCGGAACGGATCGGGGGTTCTTCCGGCACATCCCGTTCGAGGGTGAGCCTTCGGTGATCCGGATACCGAATGAGTACACGGATCTCCCGCTCGACCGGCGGACTGTCATCGCGAAGATCCACGGCGCGGTGGACCGGCTCAACCGTGCGGACAGCTTCGTGATCACCGAGGACGACTTCGTCGACTACATCACCCGTGCGGATATTGCGCGCTTGTTTCCCATCACACTCGCGGAGAAGATCAAGAGGAGCCACTTCCTGTTTCTCGGCTACAGCCTGCGCGACTGGAACTTCCGGGTCATGTTGTACCGGCTGTGGAAAGAGCAGGTGGGGACAAAGTTCAAGTCGTGGGCGATCGATGCTGACCCGGACCCGGTCGACCGCGCCACGTGGGACGTGCGCGGAGTGGACATCCTGCCCGTCCGGGTGGAGAACTTCGTCACCGCGACCGAGGAGCGCCTTCCAGCCCTGGTGGTGCCGCGGTGACCCCCGCCACGCAGCCTCCACCGGTCTCACAGCCCGAGCTAGACCGAGCCGTACCCGAGTGCCCGTATGTCGGGCTTGTACCCTTCGACGAGTCTGACGCACCGTACTTCTTCGGTCGCCAGCGCGAGCGTGATGTCGTCGTCGCGAACCTCACCGCCTCCCGGCTGACGCTGCTCTACGCCGCGAGCGGGGTTGGCAAAAGCTCGGTCCTGCGAGCGGGTGTGCTGCCACGGTTCCAGCAGATCGCGGGTGAGTCCTATGCCGACCTCGGTGTCCCGGACGCCGCTGTCGCCTACATCAGGGAGTGGAGCCTGGCTCCACTCGACACTATTGCCACGGAGGTGCTCGGTGCGGTGTCCCGAGTACCGGGTGCAGGCCCGGTCGAGGTGTCCGGTCCCCCGCGGCTCAGCGTGCCGTGGCTGCGTGAGGTACTGCAGAGTTCCAGTGTCGCAGCGGTCTACCTGGTCCTTGACCAGTTCGAGGAGTACTTCCTCTACCACCCGGACGACCGCGGGGAGGACGGGCTGGCCGGCGAGCTGGGTCATATTCTGAGCACCGACGATCTGCAGGTCAACGTCCTGCTATCGATCCGAGAGGATGCACTCGCCGCACTCGATCGGTTCAAGGGGCGGGTTCCCCGTCTGTACGACAACTACCTGCGGCTGGCACACCTTGGACGCAACGCCGCCCGGGCGGCCATCGAGGGCCCGCTCGATCACTACAACCAGGTGGTGCCGCCCGCCTCCGCCATGGCGGTCGAGCCCGAGCTCACCGTGACTCTGCTCGACCAGGTTCGCGCCGGGCGCTTGGTCGTGGCACCCGAAGCAGCAGCTTCCGGCGGGGCCACGGACGGCCGGGAGGACATCGAGACTCCCTATCTGCAGCTCGTGCTGACCCGATTGTGGGAAGCGGAGCGTGCCAGCGGGTCCTCGGTGCTGCGCCGCGACACACTCGACGAGCTGGGCGGGGCGCAGACGATCGTGCAGAGTCACCTCCACACCGTGATGGCCGGGCTCTCGCCCGAGCAGCGCGAGGTCGCCGCCGCGGTCTTCCACTATCTCGTCACCACGTCGGGCTCGAAGATCGCGCTGACGGCCGAGAACCTCGCCGACTGGTCGGGTGTGCCGGTGAGTTCCGTCCGGGAGCTCTTGCAGTCGTTGTCCGCGGGGCGCCAGAGCGTTCTGCGGCCCGTCCCGCCACCGGCTGGAGTGGCGGAGCCGCCCCGCTACGAGATCTTCCATGACGTGATGGGCGCTGCAGTGCTCGACTGGCGCCGCCAACACGTCGCGCAGCGCGCGCAGGTCGAAGCGTCGCGCAAGCTCGTCGCCGAGCGTGAGGAAGCCCAGGCCGAGGCACAGGTCACCCGCCGGCGATTGCGCCAGACTCGTCTGCTCGCAGTGGGTCTCGCAGTCGTGCTGCTGATAGCCGGCGGCCTCGGCGTGTACTCCTATTTCACTTCCCGTGAGGCAGAGCAACAAACGCTGCTGCGTGAGGCTGCGGCGGCCCTCGGCGAAAACCCCGTCCAGAGCCTGCGCAAGGCGGTCGAAGCCTGGCGGATCGACGACGACGAGCAAGCTCGCGAGGCGGTGCTGACCGCGGCATCGGTTCCACGCAGCCAGGTGATCGCCGGATTCCCCGGCGAACCGAGGGTGGCCGGTATGGTGGTCACTCCAGACCAACGGCAGGTGGTCGCCATCGACGCCCAGGGCGGGATCCGAGTTATCGGCGACGAAGGGCAGGTCGAGGAGGCGAAGGCTCCCCATCTCGCCGGAACCGTGGTCACGGCGGCCACCAGCCCGAGCGCGTCGCACGTCGCTCTGGCAACCGACCAGGGCAGCGTCGCGGTCATCGATGTCGGGACCGATACGCAGATCGACCTCACAACCGACGGATCGTCGGTCCTTGCTGTCTCGTGGCTTGATTCTTCCCCGGACAACCTTGTCCTCGTGGTGACCTCCTCGGGCCTCGCCGCCACCTACAGCGCGACGACCGGCCAGCCAGTCACCCAATTCCCGAGCACCGTCGACGAGGCACTGCCGACTGCTGACGGACAGATAGTGACCTCCGACCGGGACTCGCGACTGCGGGTGTGGGATGCACGGACTGCCGCGAAGGCGGCAGAGTCATCCCCATTGTCCAGCCCGATCGGGTACCTGCAGCGTTACGGGCACGAGGTTGTCGGCGTAACCTGGGACGGCAACATCATCAGGTGGGACTGGCGAGGTGGCAACCCTGAGCCGCTTAAGTATCCCTTCTACTTTTCGAATTTCGTATCACAGGTGACGGTGAGCGAGGATACTCACACGGTCACCATCGCCTCGGACAAGGAGGCCAATACCTACAGTCTGGACGACGGCTCCCCACAACACTATCTGCCCCAGCAACCCGCCTGGGTATCTGGCGTGGCGCTGGATCCCCGCGGCCAGTTCATCGCAACGGCCGGGGATGATGGGCGGGTTCGGGTGTGGTCCGCAAAAGGCATCGGGATTCCGAACAAAGGCATCGTGATTCCGAACAGAGCCACCTACGAGCTCATCGCACACCGCGGCGGCGTCCAGCGCGTCAGCTACCTGCGCGACGGCGAAGCCTTGGTCTCCCTCGGCTTCGATGGCACCGTCCGGCTATGGGAGGTCCCTCAGGTCCAGCGATTCGATCTGCATAGCAACTGGGTGCTCGACCTGGGCATGAGCGCGGACGGACGATGGCTCGCAACGGCAAGCTCCGATGGCAACGTCAACATTGTGGATCCCACAGGTGCCTCGAACGTTCCGGTAGCGACGGTACCGGTAGGGTCCCTAGTCGGAGAGGTGCAAGCTGACCCGACAGACCCGCACCGCATCGTTACCCTCGTGTTGTACGGGAAACAACCAGAGATGTGGCGCTGGCACAGCGGTCGCGAGGCCGAACGGCTCCCGGAATTCGAGGCCCCGCCCCTCGGTCCTTCCGACGGGTTGGTCAGCCTCGATATCAGCCACGACGGCAAGAGGGTCGCAGCCGGAGACTCCCGCGGCAACGTTTACCTCTGGGATGCACACACCGGCAAGCTGATCGGTGATCGCGCGCTCACGGGCTCGGGTCAGGCCGCGTATGGCATCGCTTTCGACCTCTCCGGGCGGATGCTCGCCGCGACCGGTCCCGAGGGGGTTCGTCTCAAGAAGCTGGGCACCACGGAGGAGCCCAAGCGGTTGGAACTTCCCGACGCGACCTCGGTGGCGTTCGATCCGCGCGGCGAGCACATCGTCGGCGGGGCCCCGGGCGGCGACCTGCGCATCTGGACCCGTGACGGCCAGCTTGTTCACGAGCTCATCGCGCATGGAAGCATGGTGGGCGGCCCATCTTTCAGTGGTGACGGCGGCCTGGTGACTGTGGGAACCGCCGAGGGGCTCATCGAGGTGTGGAACGTGGAATCCGGTCGAACGGTGATGCTCGCCCGACAGCACGGCGACTCGGTGAACGACGTGCTGTTCCTGCCAGGTGACCGGTCGCGACTGATCTCCGCGAGCGACGACTTGAGCGTCGCGGTGTCCAGGTGCGATGCGTGCGAGGATCCGGATGCCGTCGTCCGGGACGCTGAACGCTGGCTGGGCGGCTCGAACTGACAGCGCAGCGCGTCCATCGCTTCACCATGTGCGATCACCTCCACGAACTCATCCCGACCTCGGGATAGCGCTACTCGGTTGGGCCACCCGGTCAATACTGAGAGCCGCCGACACCGAGAGCCGCCGATCACAGATGTTGAGCGGAACACGCTCAACTTTTCTCACGTTGAAGAGTGCGGACGAGCAGTGACGCAAGTGCGGAGGGCGCTTCCAGGATGGATTCCTTCAACCCCACCACCAAGACGCAGGCTGCCATCTCGTCGGCCGCGCAGGCCGCCTCGATGGCTGGCAACCCGGATGTGACGCCCGCGCACCTGCTCGGGGCGTTGCTAGCGCAGGCCGACGGCATCGCGGCGCCGTTGCTGGCGGCGGTGGGTGCCGACGCTAAAGCGGTGCGGGCCGAGTTGGACGCCATCACCAAGCGCCTGCCGTCGGCGACCGGTTCCACCGTGGCCGCGCCACAGTTGGACCGGCAGGCGGCCAAGGCGCTCGGCCACGCCCAGAACCTGGCCACCGATATGGGGGACTCCTATGTCTCCACTGAGCACCTGCTGGTGGGATTGGCCGCCGATGCTGGTCCGGTTGGGCAGCTGCTGCGCAGGCATGGCGCCACCCCCGATGCGTTGAGGGAAGCGTTCCAGGCCGTCCGCGGTTCGGCCCGGGTGTCCAGCCCCGACCCGGAAGGCACGTACCAAGCGCTGGCCAAGTACGGCCTGGACCTCACCGACCGGGCCCGCTCCGGTGAGCTGGACCCGGTGATCGGCCGCGATGCCGAGATCCGGCGGGTAGTGCAGGTGCTGTCCCGGCGTACCAAGAACAACCCGGTGCTCATCGGCGAACCCGGGGTCGGCAAGACCGCCATCGTCGAGGGACTCGCCCAGCGCATCGTCGCCGGTGACGTGCCGGAGTCGCTGCGCAACAAGCGGGTCGTCGCGCTGGACCTCGGCTCGATGGTGGCCGGCGCGAAGTATCGCGGCGAGTTCGAGGAGCGGCTCAAGGCGGTCCTCAAGGAGATCACCGACTCGGCCGGCCAGGTCATCACGTTCATCGACGAGTTGCACACCATCGTCGGGGCCGGTGCTACCGGGGAGTCCGCGATGGACGCCGGCAACATGATCAAGCCGATGCTGGCCCGTGGCGAGCTGCGGATGGTCGGCGCGACCACCCTGGACGAGTACCGCAAGCACATCGAACGCGATGCCGCCCTGGAGCGGCGGTTCCAGCAGGTGCTCGTCGGCGAACCCTCCACCGAGGACACCATCGGCATCCTGCGCGGGCTCAAGGAGCGTTACGAGGTGCACCACGGCGTGCGGATCACCGACGCCGCGCTGGTCGCTGCCGCGACCCTGTCCGATCGTTACATCACCGCCCGGTTCCTGCCGGACAAGGCGATCGACCTGGTCGACGAGGCCGCCTCGCGGCTGCGAATGGAGATCGACTCCCGGCCGGTGGAGATCGACGAGGTGGAGCGTGCGGTGCGCCGCCTGGAGATCGAGGAGATGGCGCGGGCCAAGGAGTCCGACCCCGCCTCGGTGCAGCGGCTTGCCGCGCTGCGTGCGGAGGTGGCCGACCGCCGGGAGCAGCTGGCCGAGCTGACCACTCGCTGGCAGAACGAGAAGGGCGCCATCGAGGCGGCCCGGGAGCTCAAAGAGCAGCTCGAACAGCTCAGGGGTGAGTCCGAGCGCGCCGAGCGTGACGGTGACCTCGGCCGGACCGCCGAGCTGCGCTACGGCAAGATCCCCGCGCTGGAAAAGCAGCTCGCCGAGGCCACCGAGTCAGCACGGGACCCGCAGGTGATGCTCAAGGAGGAAGTCGGTCCCGATGATGTGGCCGACGTGGTCAGCGCGTGGACCGGGATCCCAGCCGGTCGGCTGCTGGAGGGTGAGACTGCCAAGCTGCTGCGGATGGAGGAGGCGCTGAGCCGCCGCGTCGTCGGCCAAGCTGACGCCGTCGCAGTAGTGTCGGCTGCGGTGCGAAGAGCCCGTGCCGGCGTCGCCGACCCGGACCGGCCCACCGGGTCGTTCCTGTTCCTCGGACCCACCGGCGTCGGCAAGACCGAACTGGCCAAGGCACTGGCCGAGTTCCTGTTCGACGACGAGCGCGCCATGGTCCGCATCGACATGAGCGAATACAGCGAAAAACACAGCGTTGCTCGCCTCGTCGGCGCGCCACCCGGATACGTCGGCTACGACCAGGGTGGGCAGCTGACCGAGGCGGTCCGGCGCAGGCCCTACAGCGTCATCCTGCTCGACGAGGTGGAAAAGGCCCACTCCGACGTCTTCGATGTGCTGCTGCAGGTGCTCGACGATGGCCGGTTGACCGACGGGCAGGGCCGCACAGTGGACTTCCGCAACACCATCCTGGTCCTGACCTCCAACCTGGGCTCGGCGGTGTTGGCCGATGCCACGTTGACCGACTGGCAGCGCACCGACGCCGTGCTCGGGGTGGTGCACAGGCACTTCAAGCCCGAGTTCCTCAACCGGCTCGACGACGTGGTGGTATTCAACTCGCTGTCCACCGAGGAGCTGACGGCCATCGTGGACATCCAGATTGCGCAGTTGGCTCGGCGGCTGGCCGCCCGGCGGCTGGAGCTGGACGTCACCCCGGCCGCCCGAGAGTGGCTGGCGCTGAGTGGGTTCGATCCCCTCTACGG
>JBOHGX010000438.1:0-3557 GCA_050700255.1 Pseudonocardiaceae bacterium | reverse complement strand
GCGTTGCGGATTGGAGAGGTGGACGGCGCTTGCGTGCCGGTGGAGAACTCGGTGGAGGGCTCCGTGCCAGCCACTCTCGATGCGATGACCGAGGGTCCGCCGGTGCTGGCGGTGGCTGAAACCGTGTTGCCGATCCGGTTCAGCGTGCTGGTCCGTCCCGGTACCGCCGCGGCAGACGTGCGTACCGTGGCTACCCACCCGCACGCCGCGGCTCAGGTCCGGGGTTGGATCGGCGCGCATCTGCCCGAAGCGGCGACGGTGCTGACCCCCTCCACCTCGGCAGCTGCGGTCGCGGTGCTGGAAGGCCAAGCTGACGCCGCGGTCTGCGCCCCGGCCGCGATGCGGCACTACCCGCTGGCCGAGCTGGCCAGCGGAGTACACGACCAGGACGACGCCCAGACCCGCTTCCTGCTGGTACGCCACCCAGGCGCGGTGCCGCCACCCACTGGCGTGGACCGCACCTCCCTGGTCGCGGTGGCCGTCGACCGGCCTGGTGCGCTGCTCGAGGTGCTCGCTGAGTTCGCCCTGCGGGAAATCAACCTCACCCGGATCGAGTCCCGGCCGATGAAATGCAAGCTGGGGCAGTACCGGTTCTTTCTGGATTGTGAAGGTCACATAGCCGAGGCCGCGGTCGGGGACGCGCTGGCAGAGCTGCACCGGCGGTGCGCCTGGGTCCGGTTCCTGGGCTCCTACCCTCGAACCGGTGCACCGCGCCAAGGGCCGGACCCGGCCGGATTCACCTCCGCCCGGGAGTGGCTTACCGCCGTGCGCGCCGGGCGCAGTGCGTGACCGCCCAGGCCGCGTGATGGCAGCGTTGCGTCTTGTGCTGGCCCGCCACGGGCAGACCACGGCTAACGCGGAGGGCATTCTGGACACCCGCCTGCCGGGACACCCGCTGACCGAGGAGGGCCACCGGCAAGCCGCCGAACTGGCCGATCGGCTGGCGGGTGAACCCGTGGTCGCGGTGTATGCCAGCCGGGCATTACGCGCCCAGCAGACGGCGAGGCCGATCGCGGCGCGGCACGGTCTGACTGCGCAGGTCCTTGATGGCGTACACGAGGTAGCCATCGGGAATCTGGAAGGACGGCAGCAACCGGAGGACCATCGCAGGCTGCACGAGGTGTACCGCGCATGGCACTGCGGTGACCTGCAGGCGGCGCCACCTGGCGGTGAGTCGGGTAGCCAGGTGCTGGATCGATACCTCACCGACGTCGCGACGATCCGCGCGACCCACTCTGGCGGCACCGCAGTGCTGGTCAGCCACGGCGCCGCAACTCGGCTGGCTATCGTGGCGCTGGCGAGCAACGTCGAGGGGGCGTTCGCCGAACCGCGTTACCTACCCAACGCCGCGACCGTACTGCTGGAGGCCGACGACGACGGCTGGCGTTGCCTGCGCTGGGACGGCCTTGAGTTGGTCTGACGTCATGCGCCCTGACGTCATGCGCCCTGACGTCATGCGCTCAGTGCTAGGCACTGTGCACATAAGACGTACACCACGTGCACCAGAGACGGACACGCCGGGGTTAAGGCGCGCCGAGGGTGTCGAGCGCCTGCGTGGCGCCGGGATGCAGGGGAACCGGGCCGGTGCTGCGAGCCTGCTGCAGGGTGATGTCCTCGGCTGCCGGGTTGATCGCGACCAGGCCGGCCTTGCGCTCGAAGAGAGTCTTGGTGAGCACGCACGCGGTGGCGTCGTCCAGGCTTTTCGGGACGACCAGCAGGTTGGGCACCACGATGGTCGGGGTGTCGGTCGCGCCCGGGTAGGTGGAGCCCGGGATCGTGGCGACGTCATAGACCGGGTTGATCCCGCGCAATGCTTGCAGTACGGCAGAGGTGTCCAGCAATCGCACCTGGTCGCCGAGGCTGGTGAACAGGTCGGTGAGGTTGGGGGTCGGCAGCCCACCGGAGAAGAACATGGCGTCGATCGTGCCGTCCTTCATCCCGTCCACGCTGGTGCCGATGTCGAGCCGCTGGGCAGCGAGATCCGTCTCCGGGTTCAGTCCGGCGGCCTGCAGCATCCGGTTGGCGATCACTTCGGTGCCGGACTTCGGTGACCCGGTCGAGACCCGCTTGCTGCGCAGATCGGCCAGCGTGGTGATGCCGGCGTCGGCGCGGACCACGACCTGGCTGAAGTTGGGGTAGAGCCGGGCCAACGCGTTGATCGGCTGCGGGCTGCCCGCGAAGGCCCCGGTGCCGTTCACCGCATCGGCGGCGGTATCGGCCAGCGAGAACGCCACCTGGTAATTGCCCGCGACGAGCTGCTGGATGTTCTGCACCGAGGCTCCGGTCTCGGCGGCAGTGGCCTTGAGGTTGCCGCCAGTGGCAGCGCTCACCGCTTCGGCGAAGCCACCGCCGAGCACGTAGTACACCCCACCGGTGTTGCCGGTGGCGATGGCGATCCGGCGTTGCTCTGTGATCTCGCAGCCGGTTCCGTCACCTGGGGTGGCGGTCTGCTGGCGGCCGCCACAGGCCACCAGGCTGACGACGGTCAGGGCGGCGACGAGCAACGCCCACGCAGATCGGTGCTGCGTCATCCATTACCTCCACGCAACGTCGACAGGTGGATCACGACGGCAGCGGCCAGCAGTCCAACGCCGGCGGCGATCGCCGCCGGCTCCAAGTAGAGCAGCAGCAACGCAGCCAGCAGGCACAGGGCACGCTCGGGCCGCCCTGCCCGGCGGACCAGCCAGCCGCCGGTGGCCACCGCCAGCGCGCCCACCGCCACTGCCGACGTCACAGCCGTCCACAGGATCGTCCATGCTGAGCCGAGCGTCAGCAGCGCAGCGCCATTGCCGGTGAGCACGAAGGCGAACGGCACTAAGAATGCGGGCAGCGCGTACTTGGCGGCCTGTCCCATGGTGGCCATCACCCGGCCACCGGTGATTGCGGACGCCGCGACGGCGGCCAGCGCGGTGGGCGGGGTCACCTCGGAGAGCACGGCGAAATAGAACAGGAACATCGCCGCCTCGGGTGGCGCCACTCCCAGGTTCATCAGTGCCGGACCGATGATCACCCAGGCGATGATGAATGATGCGGTCACCGGCACCGCGAGCCCGAGCAGCGCGACGGCCACCGCGGCGAGCACTGCGGTGGCGATCAGCGTGCCAGTGGGGTGGTCCGTGAGGGCGCGCGCGGCGCTGACCAGGATCGAGGACAGCTGCAGCCCGAGACCGGTCTTGGCGATGGTGGAGGTGATGATCCCGGCTGCGGCGCACACCGCGATCACCGGCAGCACGCTGCGCACCCCGGTGGCCAGCGCGGTGTAGAGCCGGCGTGGCGTGAGCGCGTGGCGACGGTCCAGGAAGGACAGCACCAGCTGTACCCCGCACGCATAGACCACAGCGGTGAACGGTGGGATGCCCAGCGCGAGGAACAGCACGATCACGCCCAGCGAGAGGAAGTGGTAGCCGAAGCGACCGAGCAGCCGCCAGGGCGACCCGGTCGCCACGTCGACCGCTGTGGCGCCCAGACGCCGGGCGTCTATCTCGACGGCCAGCAGGATGCCCAGGTAGTACAGCAACGTCGGGATGATCGCCCACAGCAGTACCTGCAGGTAGGAC
>JBOHGX010000437.1:0-18529 GCA_050700255.1 Pseudonocardiaceae bacterium | reverse complement strand
CACACCGCCTCACCGGACGCCACCCAATGCACCTCATCAAACGCCGGATAATCGATGTTGCGCGGGTAGATGCTCGATCCCAACCCGCGCATCAACCGCGTCCGGGCCGGCTGCCCGAAAATCGTGGAACCCACCGTATCGACACCGACCAGGCGCAGGTGCGGAAAGAACTCCCGCAACACCCGGCTCACCCCCGCCGAATGACCACCAGTACCCACCGAACACACCAGCACATCAACCCGGCCCAGCTGCGCGACCAGTTCCAACGCCAACGGCGCATACCCAGCCACATTGTCCGGATTGTGATACTGATCCGGGCAATACGAGCCCGGATGTCCGGCCAGCAGCTCACCCACCCGCTGCCGGCGGGCCTCCTGCCAACCCCCGAGGGGGTGCGGCTCGGTGACGACATCGATCCGGGCCCCGTAAGCGGTCAGCAGCCGGTGCATGATCGGCTCCAGACCCGGATCGGTGACCAAGGTCACGGGATGCCCGTAGGTGATGCCGGCCAGCGCCAGCCCCAGGCCCAGCGTCCCACTCGTCGACTCGACGATCATCCCACCCGGTGACAGCTCACCACGCTGGCGGGCCCGCTCGACCATATGCAGTGCCGGGCGGTCTTTCATCCCGCCCGGGTTGTGCCCTTCAAGCTTCGCCCAAAAACCCCGCCCCTCAGGGTTCAACGGCCGGTCAATCCACAACACCGGGGTACTACCCACCGCAGCCGCGACCGTGTCACAGCGCGGCGCGTAACCGGCGGTCAATACCTGGGCCGGAGACGGGCTGGGAAGGCGCGCGTCAAGCGCGCGCTGAAGTAATACCTCCATGGACCTGATCTCTCCTGGAATGGATGGCGAGGACGATGGCGCGCAGCAACGACCCGCGCCAGCCCTTGCTTGCAGGCGATCAGGTCGTTGCAGTGGCGCGCCTCACGTCCGCGCGACACACTCCGAGATCAGAATGTGACGTCCGGATGGAGACGATCGGGAAACCGGGGATAGCGGGCCTCGCCGCCGGAGCCCGAGCAGGACCAGTGCACTGGCCGCCGACCAGCTAGCCGCGTCGGGATCAATGGGGACGTCCGCTTGATCGGCTACCCGGCGCGCCGAGGCGTATACCGTGTCGGCAGCATTCTTGTGCTGGTGACCGGCGTTGTGGTGGCACTGGTGGCCTGCTGGCCCGATCGCCTCCGACTCGCTGTGCGCAGACTCGCTGTGCGCATGGCTCGCCGTACCGTGAGCCGCGGCGTGCGCTTGACCACCGGTACCAACCATGCATTCGGTTACTGGCCCGAATGCGAGAAGACTCCACAGGGCGAGCCCAAGCATGAGGGCCCGCCGGCGGAAAATCCTCCCCTTATCCCGCACACCGCCACCCTACGGCGACGACTGGAGCACCGCGCATGCTCTGGCCCGTTAAGCAGAATCCTCACTCGATCGTGACCACAATGGACCTGATCGTGACCACTGTGGACGGATCCGCTACAACTTGTAGCGTTCCGTCGGCCGAGGACACAAGCACGGCCGGCGCAACCTCTGGAGGGTGAAGCAGGCCGACGTCCAAGATCGAGACGATCTAGGTGGCCGAAGAACTCTCCTGAGAGAAAACATAGATACCACAGGGAACCAAGTGATCGCTGAACGTGACCACCCTGCCATCCCGCCCGGCGTCCGGCGTCGGCCAGCGCCGGATCCGCGATGGGCGGTCCCGAAATGGCCGCCGGTCGGATGGCGGGGCTGGCGATGAGCTCGCGGTGCGGCTGACAACCGGCTGGACCAGGTCCTAGACACTGCTCCGCCGACTGCTGTCCGGCAAAGCCCCGGGCTAGCCGCTAGGGACGCCAGTCGAACGGGAAGTGCTTGCTGGACCCGCCGCGGTACTGGTGGGAGAAGTCGAATCCCTCGGCGTGGTCTTTCTTGACCACTCCCCAGGTCGCGATCTGCCCGGGACCCACTTCCGCCCCAGGAGGGTTGACGGTGGTGACACGTTGGTCCGGGTCGCTGGTCGGCCCGGTCAGCGCCTCGACCCGCACATCGACCTTGCCGGGGATCTCGGCCTGCCAGTAAGTGAGATCCGGCGCGGCGTCGAAGGTGATCGGGGCGTACTCGATGCCTCGCAGCTCCCCGATGAGGCTGCCGAACTCACCCGGCCAGCCGCCCTCCTGGCCAGTGAATATTCTTTCCAGTGCGCGGCGCTGGTCGGCGTCGGCCTTGGAGTCGATATAGAACATCAGTTTCATCGTCGCGTTCGGGTCATTGATCCACATGTTGCCCTCGAACTCGCCGAGGGCGACCACGCCCAAGCCGGACAGGTCGGTGTCGCCGTAGTGACCCTCGTGGACCTGCCAGACGAGCGTGAACAGACAGTCCCCGTGGGTCGGTGCCTGTGCGAAGCTGCATGGACAGGGCAGCTTGCAGCTGCACACATCGAACCACTCGCCGCGCAGCTGCCAGTCGGTCTTGGCCGGTGCAGTCATGATCGTTCACTCCTTACCCTATGGGGGTATATAACAGGACTCACGCTAGATCCCGCGACGAGCTATGGCAAGTACCCCATAGGGGTTATCCGTATATGGGTTAGGGCAGCAGCGGGCCGGCTCCGAGCGGGAGCACCACGCCGCCGGCGATGCCGAGCGCGAGAGAGGCGGCACCGGCGATGTAGGCGCCGACGGGGGTCCAGCGGCCTGCTGGGGCGTGGGCCGGTACCGGCGGTCGTCCTAGGAAGGCCGGAGCGATCCAGCGCAGGTAATAGAAGAGGCTGGCCACGGTGTTGACGACGGCGACCGCGGCCAGCCAGGCGAAGCCGCCGTCGATCGCGGCGGCGAAGACCTCGAGCTTGCCGAGGAACACGGCGGTGGGTGGGGTACCGACCAGGCCGAGCAGGCACACGACGAGCACCAGGGCGAGGCCGGGGTGGCGTCGGGCAAGTCCCCGGTAGTCCTCCAGCCGGCTGGCGTGCGGGAACTCCGTGACGACGGCGAACGCGCCGAGGTTGGTCACGGAGTAGGCCGCCAGGTAGAACAGCAGAGCGGGCAGGGCGAGGTCGGTGCGGGTGGCGACCGCGACCGCCATCAGGATGTAACCGACCTGGGAGATCGTCGAGTAGGCGAGCAGGCGGCGGACGCTGTCCTGGAAGAACGCGGCCAGATTGCCCAGGGTCATCGATGCGGTGGCCAGGATCGCCAGCAGCAGCGGCCAGTCGACGCTCACACCGGGGAGCGCCTCGGCCACCAGCCGGTACACGGCGGCCAGTCCGCCGATCTTGGGGACGGTGGTGACGAACGCCGCGACCGGCGCGGCAGCGCCCTCGATGACATCGGGTACCCAGAAATGCGCCGGCACTGCGCCGATCTTGAACAGCAACCCGGCGAGGACCGCAACGATCCCCACCGCAACGGCCGGCTGCGGTGCGTCCGGCAGGCTCTGGGCCAGCGCCCGGTAACCGGTAGCCCCACCGGCGCCGTAGACGACGGTGACGCCGGTGATCATCACCACCCCGAGCAGTGCCCCCATCAGGTAGTACTTCATCGCCGCCTCGGTGCCAGGGGCGTCTTTGGCAAAGGCGGCCAGCGCGTAGAGCGGGATGGAGGCGAGCAGATAGGCGGCGATGAGCAGCAGCAGGTCCGATGCGCCGACCAGCATGATCGCGCCGAGTGCTCCGAGCAGCAGCAGCACGGAGAACTCGGTTTCCCGGCGGTGCCCACCGACCGTCTCGATCGACAGGCAGATCACCAGCAGGGTCGCTGCCAGCACGATGATCCGGACGGCGTTGGTGGCGGTGTCCACGGCGTAGCTGCCACCGAACACCAACTCCGGATCGGTGCCCACCGCCACGGCCGCGGCGACAAGACCCACCACGCAGGACACCGCAGCGAGCAGGCGCACCACCCACTGCCGGCGTCGCGGCAGCCAGGAGCCCACCAGCAGCCCGAGCACCGCCCCGGTAAGCAACGCCAGCTCGGGGATCAGCGCCAGCGGGTTCTCGTTCATGTCCATGATCATCGACTGACCAGCTCGATCAGGGTTGTCGATGCCGGCTCGATGATGTCGAGCACGAACCGGGGCAGCACGCCGATGACCACGACCAGCGCGAGCAGCGGCAGGATCGACGCGGCTTCACTGCCGCGCAGGTCGGCGAAGCGGTGGTCCGATTGCCGGCTCGGCCGGCGGGCCGCTCCCGGCGCGTCCGGGACCTGCAGCGGCCCGAGCAACAGTCGCTGCAGCGCGCGCAGGAACAGCCCGGCGGTGATCAGGATGCCGAGTACCGCCAGTGCCGTCGCCACGGTCGCCGAGGCCAGGCTGCCGGTGAAGATCTGGAATTCGGCGATGAAGCCGGAAAAGCCGGGTAGCCCGAGCGAGGCGAACGCGGCCAGGCCCATCGCGCCCGCGAACACCGGCGCGGGGCCGGCGAGCCCCGAGTAGGAACCCATGTCGTAGCTGCCGCTGCGGTCCCATAGCACCCCGGCCAGCAGGAACAGCGCCGCGGTGATCAGGCCGTGGCTGACCATCTGGGTCACCGCGCCGGTCACGGCCAGCGCCCGGGCCTGGGCGTCGCTGCCGGCGAGCATCCCGGCGGCGCCGACGGCCAGGATGATGTACCCCATGTGGTTCACCGACGTGTAGGCGACCATCCGTTTGAAGTTCTCCTGGGCCAGCGCGACCAGCGCCCCGTAGAGGACCGAGACCACCCCGACGACGACCACCACCGGGGCGTAGGCGCGCCAGGTGTCGGGAAGTAGCGGCATCGCGATCCGAACGAAGCCGTAGGTGCCCATCTTCAGCAGGACCCCGGCCAGGATTGCGGACCCGGCGGCGGGTGCATCGGTGTGTGCAGGCGGTAGCCAGGTGTGGAACGGCACGGTCGGTGTCTTGACCGCGAGCCCGAGCCCCACGGCGAGCAGCACCAGGGCGCCGTAGGCACCGCTGCCGGCCAGCGGGTTGGACCGAGCCAGCTCGACGATGTCGAAGGTGTGCGGGTCAGCGGCGAGGTACAGGCCGATGAAACCGAGCAGCAGCGCCAGGGATCCGATGAAGGTGTAGAGGAAGAACATCAGCGCTGCCCGCCGGGCCTGCCCGTGGCCCCACCCGGCGATGATGAAGTACATGCCGACGATGGACAGGTCGAAGTAGACGAAGAACAGGATCAGATCCAGCGCGACGAACAGACCCAGGCTCACCGTCTGCAAGAACAGGAACAGCAGCACGTAGCTCTTGACCAGGTGCGTCTGGCGCAGCGAGTAGATCGCGCAGGCCAGGAACAGCACCGCGGTCATCGCCACCAGTGGCAGCGACAGACCATCGACGCCCACGTGATAACCGACCCCCGCGCTGGGGATCCACCGCAGGTACTCCTCGTAGCCGAAACCGCGGGCGGGGTCGTAGCCGATCCAGGCCGCGATGACCAGGGCGAGGTCGACGGCGGCAACCGCGATCCAGCTCCAGACGAACACCCGGGGCCGCGCGGAACCCGGTACCGCGGCCAGCGCCGCGGCGGCGGCCAGCGGCAGGAACACGATCAGCGAGAGCACGGCTACCTCAGGAAGACAGTGATCAGGGCCAGCACGAGAAGCGCGACTGCGGCCTGGGCGTAGTACTGGTGCAGCTGGCCGGTCTGCGGGCGGCGGGCGAGCACACCCAGCCGGCGGGTGCCCGCCACCAGGGCCCGGACCGCCCCATCCACACCCACTTCGACGCGGCGCTCGGAGCGACCCGCCAGCCATAGCCCCACAGCCGGCACGGCCAGCACGGCCCGGTGCAGCACCCGATCGTCGAACGCAGCCAGCCCGCGGGCCAGCGCCATCGTCGGCCGTACCGCGAGCAGCTGTGCCGCCTGCTCAAGATGCAGCCAGTTACCCAGCGCTCGGCGCACGGCAGTCGGGACCGGCGCCGGACGGCCGCCCCACCACCAGGCAGCGGCAGCGGCGGCCAGCGCGAGCACTGCGGATACCGTGAGCTGCCACGCCACCGGTGACGGCGCATCCCGCTCGCCGACGAGGTCTGCGGTCGCCCGCGCCAGCGGCGGGAGGCCCAGCACGCCGAGCACGGCGGCGCAGCCCGCCAGTACCACCAGCGGCGCGCGGGCCGGCGTGGCCACCTCCCGGGTGCCGGGTTGCTCGGTGTCCCACCCGGTCTGGGCCCCGGCCGGCTGCGGCTGCCAGACGAACCACGCCGCCTTGGCGCTGTACACCGCAGAGATCACCGCGCCGGCCAGGCCGGTGGCGTACAGCACAGGGCTGCGAGCCAGCGCGGCGGCGAGCACCTCGTCTTTGGTGACCCACAGCGACAATGGCGCCAGGCCGGCCAGGGACGCAGCGGCGATCGTGAATGTCACGCCTACCAACGGATAGCGCCGCGCGGCCCCGCGCAGCGCGGGCAACGCCTTGGTACCCAGCGCAGTCAGCCAGGCCCCCGCGGCCAGGAACAAGGCCGACTTGGTGGCGGCGTGCGCGACCAGCTGCGACGTGCCCGCCGCCACCCCACCCGCGCCCGCGGCCAGGACCATGAACCCGACCTGGGCGGAAGTGGACGCAGCGAGTAGCTGCTTGAGGTCGGTCTGGGCGACGGCGACCAAGCCCAGCACCACCGCGGTGGCCGCGCCCACCCACGCGACCAGTGGCTGCGCCCAGCCGGACACGGCCAGCAGCGGCTGCAGCCGCAGCAGCAGGTAGGCGCCCGCGGCGACCATCGTCGCGGAGTGCAGCAGCGCGGATACCGGGCTGGGCCCCTCCATGGCGCGGGACAGCCAGAACGACAACGGCAGCTGCGCGGACTTCCCCACCGCGGCGAGCACGATCCCCGCGGTGAGCAGGTCCAGCCAGGGCTGCGTGGCGCGCGGCAGATCGACGAGCGCCAGCGAACCGGCACCACCGGCGAGTGCCGCCCCGGCGGCAAGGTACAGGCCGAGGTCCGCACCGCGGGTGGTGAGGAACGCGACGTTGGCGGCCCGCACCCGCCGCGGCTCCCGCCACCAGAACGCGATGAGAGCCCAGCTCGTCGCGCCCATCAGCTCCCACCCCATCAGCAGCGCTAACAGCCCGGTAGCGGTGACCGTGACAAGCATGGCCCCGGCGAACAGCAGCATCAGCCCGGTGAACCGGGAGCGTGCCTCGTTCGGACCGACCTCTCCGGAAGCGAAGAGCAGTACGGCCAGGGTGACCGCCGCGACGGTGACCACCAGGATCGCCGAGAGCCCGTCGACGGCCAGGGCCGCGTCGATCCCGGCCAGGAATGGCGCCGTTGCCTCCGGCCGCCGCACGGCCGCGGCGATCGCCAGCGCCAAGGTGACCGTCGCCGCGGCGACCCCGAGCGTGCGCGCGACCCGGTCGGTCCGGTAGCCGGTGCCCGCCAGCAGTGCCCCGGCGCCCAGCGGCACCGCGACCAGCAGCCAGGCGAGCATCGCTACTCCTTCAGATCTGCGGCCATGTCGGTCATGTCGACGTCGCGGGCCCGGAAGATCGCGGTGACCACCGCGAAACCGACCGCCATCTCCAACGCCATCACGGTGATCAGCACGATGATGAGTACCTGCCCGTCCGCGTTCGCTGGGGCGACGAAGTACCAGAACGCGGCGGCCGCGACGATGACGCCGTTGAGCATCAGCTCCAAGCCCATCATCAGCATCACGATCGACTGCTGGGACAGCGCGCCGTACAGCCCGATAGCGAACAGCGCGGCAGCCAGCAGAAGGAAGAGATCCAGAGTCATCGCCCGAGCCCTCCCGGCACCGGGTCGTCGGCCCGTGCCGCGTCCAGGTCGTCACCGAACCGGTCGTAGCGGCCGCGGGAGGTGGCCAGCAGCACGGTCGTCACGATCGTCGCGAAGATCGCGAGCCCGAGCGTCATCATCGTGAGCATCTGCGTGCCCATCAGCGCCTCACCGAGCGCGAAGGTGGGATCGGCGGGCGGTGACCCGATCCGCGCAGGCCAGTCGACGAGGAGGATCCCGGCGACGAGCCCGACGAACGTCACGGCGGCGATCCCCGCTGAACCGGTCTTGTTGTGAACCATGGACATCGGCATGAGCCCGGCCGGGTTCATCATGTACATGATCATGAAGACGGCCATGATCACCATTTCCATCACCATCATGAGGATGATCACGACGCCGAGGTAGCCCAACCCCAGCAGCACCACTTCCGCGGCGACGAACAGGAATGAGGCGAGCAGCGCGAACGTCACCCGGGCCATCGATTCCAAGCGGAACACCAGGTATCCAGTGACCACAGCTCCCACCGCGAAGACCCAGAACAACACGGCGCTCACGGCTCTCACCTCCTCATCGGGCCAGCACCACGACAGCGACCACCAGCGCCTGCAGGATGGTCAGTGGGATGAGCACCATCCAGGCGACCTCGACGAACCGATCCATCCGCACCGTCGGGAACCGCCGACCCACCCACACGATCGCGGCCAGCACGGCACCGGTCTTGACGATCGTCCACAGCCACGCCGGCAACAGCGGACCGTTGCCCCCGCCGAGGAACAGCGGCACCGCCATGGCCGCGGCCACCACGAGCAGCAGCCAGCGGCCCCCGAGGAACAGCAGCCGGTCCACGCCGGACAGCTCCGCCGCCGCGCCACCGGCAATGTCGCCGCCGGCGGGGGCGGCGAACGGCCCCCAGAACGCCATCGCCATCGCGCTGAGCAGGTACACGACGAACGCAACGGGCATCCACACCGCGAACCACAGGCCGGCCTGTGCCTCGACGATGCCGCCCACCCGCAGGGTGCCCGCCGCGGTGGCGGCGGTGATCAGCGCGAACATGTGCGGCAGCTCGTAGGCCAGCCCCTGGGCGATGAAGCGGTAGCCGCCGATCAGCGGAAACGCCGAGTTCGGTCCCCAGCCGGCCATCCACACCGCGGCCCAGGCGAGGATCTCCATCGCGTTGAACCACACCACTCCTACCGCGAGGTCAGCCACGCTGGTGAAGCCGAATGGCAGCACCAGCGCGGCGAGCAACCCGGCGACCGGCAGGGTGATCACACCGGCGCGCCACAGCACCCCATCAGCAGCAGTGGTGCTGCGGCGCTGGCCCACCAGCAGCCGCGCCACCTCGCGCAGCGGCGCGCTGGCCGCGCCCATGACCGGTCCGGCCCTTCCCGCAGCACGGCTCGACAGCACGGCATCCAAAGCCGCCGTGGCGACCACCACCACGGCCAGTGCTGCGGGGAGCACCAATACCGTCCACAGCGCAGAGTCAGCCACCCGCCACCGCCGCAGCTGTCCCCAGCCCCGCCACGTCGGGGTCCAGGCTGGCGACGATCAGCCGCGCGGTGGCGAGCTCCGCGCCCGCCAGCAGCCCAGGCAGCGCAGCAAGCAGCGCATCACAGTTCCGTACGGGTTCTCGCACACCGGCGATTGAGCCCGTTTTCGCGAGATCCGGGAGTGCTTGTTCGATGTCGGCCAGCCAGGTCAGCCAGCGAGCACTGGCGTCGCCAGCGGGCAGAACACCCACGCCGTCGGTGAGCCAGCGCAACGTGCGCGAACCGCGCAACCGCCGCGCCAGCTTCCGCGCTCGCGGTATCACCTGCTCGGTGGGGGTGCCGCCGAGCACGTCATCGCGCAGCCACCGGGTGCGCGCCACAGCGTCGGGCCAGCCAACCACGGCGAGCAGCCGGGCCAAACTGTCCAGGTGCGCAGCCACCCGCCAGCGGGCCGCGTCACCCATGGTCACCGGCGCACCGGCCGCCGCGCGACACCAGGGCTCGCCCCAGAAATCGTCCAACGGTCCGTCCGCGCGCAGTACCTCAACCCGAGCAGCCTGGACCACGTCACCCTGCAGAGTCGTATGGACCACCAGGCCCGCTGGCCACTCCGGAAGCAGCGGGCCGAGCGGGACGTGTAGCTGGTCGAGCATCAGCCCATCGCGGTCCTCCCCGCGATCCGCCATCGGCAGACCACCAGGCATCTCCATGTCCTGATGGCCTCCGTGCATGTCGCCATGGCTCCCGTGCATGTCGTGCCGGCCCGCCGGCGCATGACGCTGGCCGCTGCCTTGCGCGGTATCCGGAACCTGGCTGCTGGCGGTGGGGATCGGCTCCCCGCCGGTGGCCAACCTGCTGCGCGCATCGTCGAGCGCGGCGGCCACGGTGCTTGACCCGAGGTCTGACTCAGGCAGATGCAGGTACACCCGCGGGCCGGGGATCTGCTGCCAGACCCGGTCAACGCGGGGTTGCAACCGCGGGCCGAGCGGCCCAGCGATCACCAGGACATCGGTATCCGCCGGGTTTGCTGGGGCCACCCACCCCCGCTGCCGTAACTCCCGTTCCACAGCGAGCCGGACGCGGGTACCGCCCGGCACCTCGATCAGTAGCACGTGCGGGCGGTCCGCGGCGACACGCAGCAGGAAACGGGTTAGACCCACCGCAATGCCCCTTCCCGCCACGCATAAGCCACCCCAGCAAGCAGGATGCCGAGGAATACGAACATCTCGATCACCGCCACAGCGCCGATGTTCGCGACGACCAGCGTCCACGGGTACATGAACAGCATCTCCATCTCGAATGCCAGATAAACCATCGACAACGGATACCAGCGGACGTGAAACCGGGAGAACGCGTGCTCGGTCGGCTCGTTTCCCGAGAGGAACGGTCCGACCGCAGGGACTGGCCCTGCCACCCTGACCAGCCCGGCGATCCCATATCCGGCGCCCACCAACGTGACCGCAACCACGAGAAGCAACAACGCTGCCACGAACCCATTCACCGCATCCGGCCTCCCGACTCAGGCTTGCTGTGCTCCAGACACCAGGCGCCGGCACCGGCGCACCCGGCCTCCCGACTCAGCGCGAGGTGTTGCCGGATTCCTGGAATCCCGGCTCGGACTGCCGGTCGATCTCGAACGGTCGCATCCGACCTGTCATGATGTTGTCGATCACGGCAACCCCGGTGGACTCCCCGCTGAGCTGCACCGCGCGGTCGCCGGAACCGGAAAACCTGTTGCCACGCACGACGACGTCGGAGAAGTTCCGTAACAAGACGGCCTGGGAACCGTTGACCGCGCAGGTGTTGCCTTCAAAGATGATTGCGGGCTGCTCCGACGGGGCACGGCGGGCACGGCGATCGTCGATGGTGGCGATCAGGCACTGGACGTCGACCTTCGTGCAGACGTTGTCGGCGATGACGACGTCGGAGACGGGTGGGTCGTGGCCGGTGTCATAAGTCTGAAAGCAGCCGGTGTGTGGCCCCTCGTCGCCGTAGCCGCTGGCCTTGATGTCCTTGATCGTGTTCCCGATCAACCGGTGACCGACTCCGAAAAACCGGATGCCGTCGGCGTCATTCTGGGTGCGCAGTACCGACTCGCTCACCGTATTGTCCCGCACGGTGATCTGCTCGCCGGCGACATAGATCCCGGTCCCGTCGGCACGCTGCACGATGTTCGATTCGATGATCGTGTCGACGCAGCCCAGACAGGCCAGGCCGTTCTCAGCGGCGTTATAGATCACATTGTTGCGAGCGACGAGTCCCCGACCCGCCATCGTCAGGCCATCCCCGTCGCGCAGCGTCAGACCCTGGATGACGACGTAGTCGGCCTTGACGTCCATGCTTCGCACGGTCGCGCCATCGGCGACGATCGTGATCGGCTGCTGAGGAGTTCCCGAGCTCGTCACCTCCAGCTCAGTGTCGGTCGGGTCGTCACCACTCAAGCACACGCTGTCGCCGGGTCGGACCTCCTCCAAGGCCGAGCTCGCCTGGTCAGGCTCGGTGATTCGATCGACGCAGTCCGCCGGCAGCGGTCCGGCCTGGTTGGATGGGGGCGCCGCGGCGGGAGGTGGCGGGTCGGGGCGCTGGACAGCCGTACAACCGCTGACGATCAGCGCCAGCCCGATGACCGTGGCGAACAGGCTGCGAATCATGACGTCGCTCATTTATCTGCCCTGCCCTGCATCACCGTTGTGAGCTGGTCAGTCATATGACCGACGCCAGGGCGGCGCAGCTCAGCGCCCCCACCGAAGTCGGTTAATGGTAGGCAAAAAATAACCGGAAAGGATCGATCGTGCTTCATGACGACCTCGCGCTGTGATTGCGGATATAAGCCCAGACATCGTGACCTTAACGTGGATACAGTACCAGATCCTCAAGCTCGTTATAGAACTCAGTGCCGACGATAAAATACCACCGGAGTTATCAGCCGAGAAGGCTCTGCATTTCGGTGATCTCGCGCTGCTGGTCGTCGATAATGCGCTGGGCGAGTTCGCGAGCCTCGGGATTCTGCCCGTCTTTGAGCTCGGTTTCAGCCATTGTGATGGCCCCCTGATGATGGGTGATCATCATCTGCAGGAACATCCGGTCAAACGCGTCACCGGTAGCTTGCCCAAGCTGTTGCATCTGGTCACCGGACATCATGCCCGGCATCCCCCCGCCGCCACCATGATCCATCTTCCCCATACCGCCCATCGGGCTGTTGGCATCCGGCACCGGGGTGTTCCACGCGCGCAGGAATCCGCTCATCTGGTCAATCTCGGGTTGCTGCGCGGTCTGGATGCGGGCAGCGAGGTCTTTCACCTGCGGTGACCCGGCTCTCTGCGCCGCCATCTCAGACATCATGATGGCCTGGGCATGGTGCGGGATCATGCCTTGGGCGAACGTGATATCGGCTTGGTTGTGAGCCTGGGCAACCTGCGGTGAGCTTGCCGAACTGCCAGGAGGTGCGGTCTCCGTGCTACCGCAGCCGCCGAGCGCGGCTGCGCCAGTGAGAGCGATAGCCGCAGTCGCCACCAAGGTCAAGATCGTGCGTGTGGACATAGTTCTGCTCCTCTGTGTACAAAGATATGCCGGATGGGTCGCTGATCACTCAGCAGCCATCAGCACCTCTGTACGCGGAGCTGGATAAGTCGAGGCCCTCCATTGGGCGGCGCCCGCGCCGCAACAGCACTGACGGTTGCCAGCAGAGACCCCAGCTGGAGCGGTCGGCGCCACATTGCTGCAAAGAGCAGCGCCACAACAAGAGAAGTGATGGCGGTCAATACGGCCAAGCAGAGATGCCCCATCATGTTCAGCGGATCACAACAGTCGGCGTGCGGCACCAAGGGCGACGTCATCGCAACCGGTGCGGGCCCGATCGGGGCGTGGTGGGGAGGTGCGGTGGGCGTCGCGCTCGCCACGGTCTTCGTATGCTCGGTGTGCGTGTGGACTAGGTGGTGCATGCCGACCAGGCCAGCGGCGATGACGACGATCAGCCACCACTGATGTCGAATCAGGCCGACCCTCCCCACACCCGCTCAATGTAGTCACCAACGGCCGTCACCGCCCGCGCAACGGTCCCAGGTCAAAACGGCCTGGTCGCGGCACGGCCGGCGGCGCGTCGACCAGGTCAAAGCAGCGCGGTGTTCGGATTGATCGCCAGGTCCCCGACATCGCTGCATCGACTCCGCGAGCTGGAACGAACGATCACCACGTTCGTCAGCAGCCTCACACCGATGCTGCTGACCGGACCAAGGGTCTGAAAGGGTGGCTGATCCCGCCGTTGCTGTCGTCTACGCGGGCCGGTTGGCCTCGCGGATCGCCGCGGGCGCGAGGACGCGCCAGGCCCGTGGCTGCACGGTCCATTTCCGGTGGCTGATCCCGTCGCCGAGCTCGCCGTCACTGTTGATCGGCATCGGTGGACCGGCCAGCTCGACCCGGCGGCCCCGGGTCAGCACGACATCGGGGTGCTCGAAGTGCTTGCCCTGGCGGAACAGCCAGGCGTATCGCATGCGGGCCATCGGGCTCACCGCGGTGCTGACGACCACATCGGCCAACCCGTCATCCAACTCGGCCTGTGGAGCCAGCGGCGTGCCACCGCCGATCGTGCGGCCGTTGAGGACGCCGATCTGCAGCACGCGGCGATTCCCGTCGGTGATCGTTGTGCCCTCCATGCTGACCTGGACCGGCCAGCCCGGCGAGCGCAGCCCCGCCAGCAGCGCACCGATCCGGTACGCGAGCATCCCGAGCACTGATTTGAGCGGCTCGCCCTCGCGGGCGCCTTCAGCGCCGATGCCCAAGTGCACCGCATTGATTACCACTCCACCGGCGTCGTCGGTCAGCAGGTCCACCTCGAGGGGCGAGCCCTGCAGCACGACGTGGGCGGCTGCAGCGGCGTCCAGCGGGATGCCCACCGTACGCGCGAAGTCGTTGCCGGTACCCAGCGGCACCAGACCGATGACCCGGCTCGCCAGCTCACCGCGGGCGTGCAGCGCGGCGACGAGCAGGTGCAGCGTGCCGTCGCCGCCGGCTGCGACCGGGAGCCGGTGCGGGTACGCACCGAGGAGGGCATCCAGCTGGTCCGGGCCACCCAGCGGTTCGCTGCGCACGTCGGCGCCGCCACGGCCCAGCACGTCGAGCACCTCGTGCAGCCTGCGCTCGTCCGCGCTGCCGGCCTTGGCGTTCGAGATGACCAGCAGATCCTGCTCCATACCGCCCAGAAAACCAGCGAATGTCGATATCGCTGACACAGACTGCTGATTTAGGGTACAAAGCTCGAGCACGAAGCGGTGGAGGTAGTGATGGCGCAGCTTGTTCTCGGTCCGATGCTGCGCTACGTCGACTCGACCAGCGCCGTGGTGTGGGTCGAGACGGACGCGCCGTGCCGGGTGGAGATCCTCGGCGTCTCCTGCCCGACGTTCGCGCTGCACGGGCACCACTACGGGCTCGTCGAACTCACCGATCTCGCACCGGGAAGTTCGCTGCCCTACACGGTCAACGTGGACGGCGAGCAGGCGTGGCCGGAGCCCGGCAGTGAGCTGCCGCCCAGCCGCATCCACACAGTTGACCCGGAGGCGCCGGTCCGGCTGGTATTCGGCTCCTGCCGGACCAGCGCGCCGCACGACGTGAAGCACAACCTCACCCACGGGTTCGACATGCTGCGCTGCTTTGCCAACGAGCTACGGCACACCGACGGGCCGGCGTGGCCGACCACCCTGATCCTGCTGGGAGATCAGGTCTACGCCGACGAGCCGCCCGACATCATGCTGGAGTACATCAAGCAGCGACGCGGCACCGACGACCCACCGAACGACGAACTGCGGGACTTCGACGAGTTCGCCGAGCTCTACCGGATCGCCTGGATCGACCCGGACATCCGCTGGCTGCTGTCCACCGTGCCGACCGCCATGATCATGGACGATCACGACCTGCGGGACGACTGGAATACCTCGCGGGCGTGGCGGAATCAGATGGCCCAGGTGCCATGGTGGGATCAACGTGTGGTTGGCGCGCTGGGCTCGTACTGGATCTACCAGCACCTCGGGAACCTGTCGGCGAGCGAGCGGGCCGCTGACACGCTGCTCACCGCGCTACGGGACACCGACGGTGACGGTGGCGCGCTGCTGGACGAGTTCGCCGAGCGGTCTTATCACCAACCGGGCGGCACGAAGTTCAGCTACGTCCGCGACTTCGGCCCTACCCGGTTCGTCATGCTCGACAGCCGGTGCGGGCGGCTGCTGAACCCAGGCGAGCGCGCGATGATGGACGATGTCGGGTGGAAGTGGCTCGTGGAGCAGGCCACCGGCCAGTACGAGCACCTGGTGATCGGAACGTCACTGCCTTACCTGCTGCCTGCCGGGCTGCACTACCTGGAAGCCTGGAACGAGGCCGTCTGCGATGGGGCGTGGGGCGACCGGGCGGCCCGGGTCGGGGAGAAGGTGCGACAGGGCATCGACCTGGAGCACTGGGCGGCGTTTCGCCGCTCGTTCGAGGCGGTGGCACACCTGGTGATCGATCTGGTGGCGGGGCGGTACGGGCGGCCGCCGGCCAGCGTTGGGTTCCTTTCCGGCGACGTGCACTACGCCTACCTGGCCCGCGCCTCGCTCCCTGTGGCTGCGGCCGGCTCAGCGACGAGTGTCTACCAGGTCGTCTGCTCACCGATCCGCAACCCGCTGTCCGGGCCGGTCCGGGTGCTCAACGCCGCCGCGAGCTTCGTCGTCGCCGGGCTCGTGGGTCGTGGTCTCGCCAAGACCGCCCGCGTGCCACGGTCGCCGTTCGACTGGACGGTCACCAGCGGCCCCTACTTCCGCAACGTACTCAGCGCGCTGGAGATCGACGGCGAGCGGGTCGACGTGCGCTGGATGGCGCCGACCGCCAGCACCGACAATCCGCCCCCGCTGCAGGAGATCAGTACCCAGCGCATCCACTGACGGTCACCGGGCGACTGAGCTCGGCCGAGACAAGTTGCGTCACCAGGGGCATCGCGAGGACCCACCCACCAGCAGCACCGCGTCGAGGTCCTCCGCACCGATGTCGGCGGACCGCAGCGTCCGGCGCAACGCCTCGACGGTCTGGGCTACCTGCGGGCGGATCATGGTTGACGGATCACCGGCTCGAGCAGCTGAGTCGACGCTTCGTCGCCCTGGCCGAGCCCAGCACCGAGGCAGGTTCGCTGGGTTCGGTTCCCTCCGGAGCTGGTTTCCGGCCCAAGGTGATGCGTGACAACCTGCTGATACCGGTCGAAGTCGATGAAAATTTTTGTATCAGGACGGGCGGCAGCGGCATCTACTCCAGGAACGCGTATGTCGACGCGGGGGTCGAGATGTCTGCACAGGGACCGCGCACACCGCTGATCTGCTCGGCGCTCCTGGGCGCGTTAGTGATTTCTTGCGCGGGTCCGCCCGCTGACGTGGCCGCACCCGCGCCGGCACCGCCCCAGGTGGCCGTGCTGGAATCGAGGGACGCACCCGCACAGGAGCGTGGGCTCACTGAGATAGCCCCGCGCGCACCGGCACCCGAGGCCGTACCCCCACCCGCACCTGCACCCAGGGCCGCACCGGCACCGGCAGGCCAATCCCCACCGGCTGCCCAACAGAAGGCGCCGGAGTCTCCGCCTGCACAGCGGCGGCCCGCGGGCGTCCCGGTCGGGGTTCGAGCTCCTGACATACCCGACGATGGCAACCAGCTGGACAAAGGCCAGTGGGACCGTGAAATTGCCAAGGCGTGCAAGGGCCACAAGCCCCGGTGCCTGGGTGTCGATTACAGATTTTTAGACGAGAACGGGAAGCGAATCGGTGATCCAGGACCGCAAGACGACGACGGACTGTACGGAGGTCTGTACTACTCCTGCGAAATCGACAGGACCCCTAATGACGATGAGTACATGAGGCTTGGAGACAAGATACTGGTTGTGACCACCTGTAAGAAGGACGAGTCGTCCACATCCAGCACGTCCGACGAGTCGGGTGAGCCGGCCCAACAGACGGGAAACGAGGAAAATGCGGAAGACGACACAACCGAGCGGGGCGATACGAACACGCCGGGACAGCAGTCAAATGATCAAAAAGGCGAGATCAGCACCGAGGACGGGTCCGGAGAATGACCACCGTCTCAGCGGCGCGCGAGGACGGTTCCGCGGAACCGTCCTCCGAAACGAGATCGCTCGAAGCGGGTCGTCCGGAGGCAGCGGCGGGGGCTCAAGCAGCTGGTGTCGATGGCGCGCCTGACAGCAGGACCGCCAAGCAATCGGAAGCCGGCGCCGTGGCCGAGTCGGCTGTGTTCGAAGTCGCCGCCGCACTGCCCCAGGTCCTGAAGATCGTAGGGTCGGTTGTCGCTCCTTCAACGCTGCTGACCGCGCTACTTTTTTACTTCGGGTTGGTGTATGCCATCGGGTTCTTCCGGTACTTCGGGGTGAATTTCACAGTCCTCAACCTGCCAGTCCAAGACTATCTGATCTTGAGCGTGGGCGGCTCACTCATTCCGCTGATCTATGTCACGGGGGCTGCGTTGTTGGCACTTTGGCTCTACCAGCTGCCGCTCAAAACGCTGTCCGCCGGATCCCAACGGATTGTGCTGCGACTGCTGATGCCGTCTACAGCCATTGCCGGCGTGGTCCTGGTGAGTCTAGCAATGATCAATGCTACTTTTGAGGCCGCCGTGTTTCCCGCGACTTGGTGGGAAGCTCGCGGGCTGAGCCTTTCGATCGGCGTCCTGTTGCTGGCCTATGCCGCCCGACTCCGGCGAATGTTGACGGCGGCGCGGCGACCAGGGCAATTACCACGGTGCGTACCGGAAGCGGTGGTCGTGGCCAAGTGGGGGACGGTCTTCATCCTGGTGAGCGTCGGACTGTTCTGGGCGGTGGGAAGCTACGCGACCGGTGCTGGCGAGTGGCATGCGCACTCACTCGAGGCCGACCTGCCGTACTCCCCGGATGTGCTGGTGTACAGCGAGAAAGGTCAGAGCCTGCAAGGCCCGGGCGTTCGAGAGATAACCTGCCAGAATCCGAATGCTGCCTATCGATTCCGCTATGACGGGCTCAAGCTCGTGCCGCAGTCTGGGAATCAGTATCTCTTCCTTCCCGCCGGTTGGACACACGCACACGGCGCGGCCATCTTGATCCCCCGCACTGAAGCGATACGGCTCGAGTTCAGCCAGCCGGGTCAAGTACCGACTGCGACCTGTTGACGCTCAACGAGGTCATCAACCCTTTTCTCCTTAAACGACGCGGATCGGCCAGTGAGGCGAGCCTCGGACCGCCGAGACGCGGATCACTTTGATCGGTAGCGCGGCGAATCTGACGTGGTTGGGCCACGGTCTGATGCCGGCGTCGGAGATCACGCCCGTTGGCTG
>JBOHGX010000436.1:0-6203 GCA_050700255.1 Pseudonocardiaceae bacterium | reverse complement strand
GCGAGCAGGTCCGGGCCCGTAGCCAGGCGGTGCGCCAGCGTGCCGCCGAGCTTTCCCTGCCCGCCACGGCCGACGGGCTGCAGATCTACCGCGACGAGCTCGGCGTGTTCGGCGCCACCGCCCGCAGTTGGCTGGACGACCGGGCCAGCGCCGATGGGCTGAGCGAGCGCGCGGCACTGGTCGCCGAGCAGGCCGACCGCTCCGCCACCCAGGCGCAGGCGGCCGCGACCCAGTCCCACGAGCTAGCCGACACCGCGGCCCGCCTGCAGTGCCGGTTGGACGCCGTGGAGGCGTCGGTCGGGGTCGCATTCCGGGAGCTGGATGCGCAGCTGCGGCAGATCACCGACCGGATCGATGCGATCGAGGGCGAGCGGGCCACACTGCGCGACCGCGAGCTCAACCTGCGCGAGCGCATCGGTCGCCTGCGCGAACAGCGTGACGCCGACGAGCGCGACTCCGCCGCCGCGGTGGCCGAACGCGATGCCGCCGCCGACGCATTCCGCCGGCTGGCCACCGGCACCCTGGGCGCCGACACTCAGCTCGACCTGGATCTCACTGACGGCGTCACGTCCGCGCTGGCCGCCGCCAGGGTGGTTGCCCAGCGGGTCGGCGAGCCCTTCGAGCAGCGTCACCTCCGCGACGCTCAGGGACGTCTGGATGAGGCCGTGCACGAGGTGCGCGAGCGTCTGGCCGGCCGCGCTGACCTGCAGACCGAGGCCGGCGATGACGCCATGGTGCTCACCGCCACCGTCGATGGCCGGCCGCTGGGTGCCGCCGCGCTGCATCGACTGCTGGCCGACGAGCACGCTGCAGCCGCCGAGGCGCTCACCGCCGAGGAGCGCGACCTGTTCGACCGCACCCTCACCGGCGACACCCGCCGGCACGTCGCCGACCGGATTCGCACCGCAGATGAGCTGGTCCGCAGCATGAACCGGCGGCTGGGCAAGGTGCGCACCGTGTCCAAGGTGCAGGTGCAGCTGTCCTGGCAGGTCGACCCCGAGCTACCCCCGGGCACCCGTCAAGCCCGTGACCTTCTGCTACGCGACCCGGCGACACTGACCGAAGGTGAACGGGACGCGCTGCACCGCTTCTACCGGGAACGCATCGCCGAGGCCCGCGACGCCCAAGCCGCGGCCAGCTGGGAAGCTCAGCTCACCCAGGTCTTCGACTACACCGCCTGGCACCGCTTCATCGTCACCGTCGATCTGGGCGAGGGCACCGGACCGCGGCAGGTCACCCGCAAGCTGCACGGCACGCTATCGGGCGGGGAGAAGGCGATCGTGCTGCACCTGCCACTGTTCGCAGCCCTCGCCGCGCATTACGAGGTCGCCCCTGCCGCGCCCCGGCTGGTGCTGCTGGACGAGGTATTCGTCGGCATCGACCCGTCCAATCGCGGCCAGCTGCTGGACCTGCTGCGTGGCTTCGACCTCGACGCGGTGCTGACGTCTGACCACGAGTGGTGCACCTACGCCGAGCTGGACGGCATCGCGATCCACCAGCTGCTCACCGACGAGATCGACAAGGCCGTGACCACCGCTCGGTTCATCTGGACCGGCAGCGCGCTGGAGCAGGCAGACCTACCCGAACCCGTCACCAGCGCCCCCGTCACCGCAGGGGCACCCGCACTGTTCGATTCCCCCTAATCCCGCGTGTCCGGCAGTCATGCACGGTGTGTCCGCCGCTGGTGCACGCCCCTACGGTGCGCCGCACGTGCCCGCAATGCGGTGCTACCTGCTCAGCGGACTCTTCGGACGCCCTGGCCTCCGGGAAGGAGGGCCACGGGACTGGCGCCGGCCGGTCAGCCGATATGGTCGAGGAAGGCGCGGCCCCGCGGAGACAGGCGGTAACCGACCGTGAGGCTCTCGGTGAGGCCGAGCTCCTTGAGCTTGCGTACGTCGATCTTGAACGGTGCCGTCTCACGGCCGAGGCTTGAGGCCAGGTCCGGGGCCCGTACGCCGGGTTGCTCGGCGATCATACGCAGCGTTTCCTGCGTCCACGGGCCGCACGAGCTGCGATGGTCGATCCGAGACAGTCGGTTTTGGATCTCGGTGACCTCGTCCGCGGTCAGTTCGGCGCGTTCCCGCAGCGCGATCCGCGGGTCGGGGCCGGCGAGATGCAGCTCGATCCGATGGATGTCACCGTCGCCCTTGCTGTCCAGTGCCGTCAGAAGGGCGACCCGCTCCGGATACCCGGCGGATCGCGCGTCGGTGTCGGTGAGCTTGGACTCCTCAAGCACGTCCACCGAGTCAACGGCGACCACGCCGATCCTCGTGCGCTGCTGGGTACCGGCCTTCACGCTGGCTCGTTGCCAGCGGCGGAAGACCAGGGTGATGTCTCCGGCGGCGATGCCCGCGAGCTCTCTTGCATTGAGCAGCATGCCACCCATTCTGATTCACGGTGGTGTTGATCACCGGCGGTCGTGGCGCTACACCACAACTTCGAGCGACTCGCCCACCTCGCTCGACGTGGACGGTACGGCCGGGCTGTGCGGCCTGAGAGGAGGCCCGGATGCGCGCTAGCGGCACAGGTTCGACTGACGCGTCCCATCAATTCTGTACTGTGGCCGGCCCGGAGGCGTTCGACCGTCCAGAACTGCGTGCACTGTGGACGGAATTGCGACGCAGATTCGAGGCCGCCGGGGACGGCGAAGTGCGCACCGTCCGGCTGGCCGGACTGGGTCCAGCGGAGCGATCCGCGCTGGCCGACCTGCTCGGGCTGACCAGGTTGCCCGGCGAGCCTGCCACGGTGGCCGTCGCCCGGGTCGACGAGGCAGTGCGCCGCGGGTGCGGGCTCGGTGCCCGGGAGCTGACCGAGCGCCTGCACGGCCCGTTGCGGGACCGGCCCGCCGAGCGGGCGGCGGCCGCAGCAGAGCGCGCTGAGCTGTGGGTCGAGCTCGACGGCCACCCATTGGTGACGGCGCTTCCGGCGCTGCGCGACTGGGTGGCCGGGATGCGCCGCGGCGGGTTGATCGGTGGGTCCGTGGCAACCACCCGCGAGCATTGTCGCGCCGCGCTGGCTGTGCTGGCGGAGCTGCCCGCCGAAGGGGCGCCGCTTCCGGTGCTGGCGCAGCACGTCCTGGGCGACCCGCACGCGCTGGACGAGGGCACCCGGCTGTCGAACACGGTCCTGCGAGCACTGGCGGCGCTGCACGACGAGCCGCCGCCAACCGACGCTGCGGGTCGCCGAGACCTGTGGGCGCTGCACGGCGTCACCGGCGATGAGCTGTCCACCACGGTACTCGTCGCCGGACTCGCCACGCCCAGCTCGGGCGCGCTGGCGACCACTCTGCGTACTTGGGCATCCGCCGGCCAGGCGGCGGTCGTGACGCTCGCACAGCTGCGCACGGCGCCTGAACTGCCCGGCGTGACGTCGGTGCACGTGGTCGAGAATCCGTCCGTGCTCGCCATGGCGGTGCACCGCTTCGGCTCGGCGTGTCCGCCGCTGGTGTGCACTGCGGGCTGGCCGAACACCGCGGCCGTCACCCTGTTGCGCGGGCTGCGAGACGGTGGTGCGGCGCTGCGCTACCACGGTGACTTCGACGGCGAGGGACTGCGCATCGCCGCGTACGTCATGGACCGGACCGGAGCGACACCCTGGCGGATGTCGACCGCCGACTACCTCGCCGCCGTCACCGATCACGGCCCTGCGCCCGGGCGGCTGACCGACGCACCCTGGGATCCCGACCTCGCCGCGGCGCTGACAGAGCGCGCCGTCGCCGTCCCGGAAGAACGCGTTGCATCGGCGCTGCTTGACGACCTCGTGCAGGCGGGTCGCTAACAGCACCAGGGAGGCGACCTTGGTGATGTTGGCGAGCTGGCGTTCCGTTCATGCCGTTTGCCTACGCTATGCGCCCCACTTCCCGGGAGGTGATTCGTGACGGCGATCTGGTCTGAGGGCTCCGAGGGTTGGGAGTTGTTGGTACCGACCGGATTTCCCGACGAGCGGACGCTGCAGGAGCTCGTTGCAACGGCTCCCGACCTCCTCCCTCTCAGCGGCACCCCGCGGGTCGTCGTGCTGGGACGGGAGGTCCTGCTCGGTAGCGGTTACGTTGACGTCTTGGCCATCGAACCCAGCGGGCGCCCGGTGGTGGTCGAGGTGAAACTGCGCAGCAAACGGAGTCCCGGCGCGCAGTTGTCGCGCAGGTGCTTGCCTACGCGGCCGCGCTGCACGGCGCGAGCGCGGAGGAGTTCGAGCGCCGCATCCTTGCGCGGCAGCTCGATGGCCGCGCTCTCCTTGACGTCGTGCGCGAGTCAGCTCAGGCAGAGGCTGTGGACGCCGACGACTTCCGCGCCAACCTGGACGCGGCGCTTCGTGACGGCAGCTTCCGGCTCGTGCTCGATCAGGCCCCGCAGGAGCTGGTGAAGCTGCATCGGTTCCGCGGTGCAGGCCACCCCAGGGTGGTCACTCTCAGTTGCCGCGCCTTTCGAAGCGCACCGTCGTGGCTGCCAAGTCGACGTCGGCTACCTGAAAGCCTGCAGCCAGCCACGCCTTGGCCTGGACGCGGGCGGGCGAGTTACTCCACCAGCCACGCTGTGCCGACGCCGACTTCGGGAGTCCTCCGGTCACCATCTGGTCGATCTCGAAGAAGCCAACGTTGACGCGATCACCGTCGTGCGAGGTGAGGTAGTCGAATAGCGGCCGATACTTCCCGGTGATCCGCGTCGCGGTCGCAATCTCGACTGCCGAAGCCGGAGACTCACCGTTCTCGAGTGGCACGGACGTGTGCGCCGCCGGACGGTTCAGCGACTCAGCTGCAGGAACAGGGCCGAACACCTGCCGGCATGCGGCCACGACCATCCGGCCGTGCATACGGTTGGTCGCCGCGCCGATCGCCGCGCCGATGCCGAACGGCAGGACATTGCTGAGCGCCAGGACCCAGCGCTTGGTGCGGTACCTCGCGACCAACCACCGGCGCACTCTGTTGCCGATGCGGGCCAACCCCGGTCGGCCACTGCCGAAGACGATGGAAAGCAGCAGCATCCGCCGCCGTTCGACGTCGTGCACCGCACTGCCGTGCACCTCGGCGACGGCCAGCGTGAACAGTGCGGTGGCTTCCCAAAATGCGGCCGCCTCCGCGGCGATGAGCTTGCGCGCCACCCCGGATCTGGACCCAGGCGTGGCGGCGGCTGCGCCCGCGGCCGCTCCGGCGCAGGTCACCGTGGCCAGGTACTGTTTCTCGAGCGCTGCGATGATCTCGGTCGGCTCGGCGCCGGGATGGCGGCGACGTACCCGTTGCACATGGTTGGCCACCACTGAGTACTGGACCTCAATGGCCTTGTCGATGCTGTCAGCCAGCAGCACGTCCCACCTCCAGTTCGGAACCGGTGGCTAGCCGACGTTAGCCCGCCACGCAGCGTGAACACCGGGTGGGCGCCGTCGGATGAAGTGGCTCACCGTGTCCTGCGGAGGGGACCGGCGGCAGTGCGCTACACACAGCGGTGACCAGCCCAGCCCCACTACGCTTGCGGTTGTGGACCCGCTGCTGACGGCGCGCCCGTTCATGGCTTTCGGGCTGTCGCACGGTGTGGCGGTGGTCGTACTGGCCGCGGTGGCGGCGGCACTCATCACCCTGGGCCGACGGTACCGCGGCACGCCAACCGAACTGCTGTTGAGCCGGGCGATTGCGGTGGTCTTCGCTGCGTTCCTGGTACCGGTCGAGGTCTACTGGCTGTTGCCCGGTCAAGGAGGGGTGATCCATTCGCTGCCGCTGCAACTGTGCGATCTGGCGGCGATGGCCACGTTGTGGGCGCTGTGGTCGCATTCCGCGATGGCCTTTGCGCTGACCTACTTCTGGGGCCTGACGCTCACCTCGCAGGCGTTTCTCAGTCCAGAACTCAATGGCCCGGACTTCCCGTCGCTGCAGTTCCTGTCGTTTTTCGGTATGCACAGCCTGGTGCTCTGGGCCGCGATCTACCTGACCTGGGGGGCGGGACTGCGACCGGACTGGCGCAGCTACCGGATCGCGCTGCTCGTCACGGTCGGCTGGACGGTCGTGATGTTCGCCTTCAACCACGTCGCCGGAACCAACTACGGCTTTCTCAACGCCAAGCCGACCGCGACATCCCTGCTGGACCTGTTCGGCCCCTGGCCCTGGTACATCGTCACCGCCCTAGCCCTGGGCGCCACCTTCTGGGCCCTCATCACCTACCCCTGGACGCGGCGAACGCATTCAGCGGGCTCAGCGGGGTTACGGACGGCCGAAT
>JBOHGX010000435.1:0-4449 GCA_050700255.1 Pseudonocardiaceae bacterium | reverse complement strand
CTGCTGGTCAACGGCCTCTCTGAGGTGGCGCCGCTGCTGGCCACCGCGATCCCGCTGGGCATCTACAACTTCTGCGAAGGCATGACCAACGTGGAAAGCGCCGCGGTGGCCGGAGACAACTACAACTTGCGCAGCGTGCTGCTCGCCGACGGTACCGGCGCAGTGGTCGGCGCTGCGCTGGGCAGCCCGTTCCCGCCGGCCGTCTACATCGGACACCCAGGCTGGAAGGAGGCCGGTGGTCGCACCACGTATTCGCTGGCGTCCGGGGTGGTGATCGCACTGATGTGTTTTCTCGGGTTGTTCGGATTGCTCGGCGCGCTAATTCCGCTGCCGGCCATCGTGCCGATCCTGCTCTACATCGGGCTGCTGATCGGGGCGCAGGCATTCGTCTCGGTACCCAAGGCGCACGCGGTGGGCCGTCGTCCTGGCGGTGATTCCCAACGTTGCGGCCTGGGCGACCGGCCAGATCGACAACGTGCTGAACGCGGCCGGCACCAGCGCGACCACGGTCGGCAGCGACGCGCTGGCCCAGGCCGGGGTTGTCTACGACGGCCTGAAGAGCCTCGGCGGCGGGGCCATCCTGGCCGGCATGGTGCTCGGCGCGATCGCAGCGTTCATGATCGACAAGCGTTATTACTGGGTAGCCGGGTACTGCGTGGCCGGGACGGTGCTGTCGTTCATCGGCCTGATCCACGGCGAGCAGGTGGCGTGGGCGGCCAGTCCTGGTGCCGCGCTGGGCTACCTCCTCGCGGCGGTGGTCTGCCTGGGGTTCTCCTTCGGCAGCACGCCGGCACCGGCGGTGATGCCCGACGAGCATGCATTAGTCACCGCCAAGATCCCTGCGAAGACCGGGGTCCCAGAGGTGGCCGCCGAACCGACGCGGTGATCTGTGCACCGGAAGCACCTCTGTTTCAGGGGCATACTCAGACCCGCGAGAAGGTCGGTCGTCACCCCCTCGCAACGTATGATCACAAAGAGTTTTGAGCTGTCCGGAGCCGTCTTTGTGCGCTAGGCCAGGCAAGCGTATTTCACCCGAAAGTGGGTTACGCTCTGGTCGTGTCAACGCAGGGTGAGCCGAGCAACGTCCCGGGCGCTGACGACTACCGGTTGTGCCAGCTCGAGTCCGCCACCGACGCGGCACTCGCTCACCTCGACGTCGAGGACCTTTTGGCCGAGCTGCTCGACCGGGTACGAGAGCTCCTACAGGTCGAAACAGCCACCGTGCTGCTGCTCGACGCCTTCTCCCAGCAGCTTGTCGTTACCGCCGCCAGGGGGATCGAAGCGGCGGTCCGTCAGGGCATCCGCGTCCCGATGGGGAAGGGGTTCGCCGGTCGCGTCCCGGGCCACGACCATCACCCTGCGGCCAGGCGCGCTGCTCTGCTTTTACACCGACGGCTTGGTGGAGAGCCGAGACACCTCACTTGACACCGGCCTGCAGCAGCTATGTGAGTCGATAGTGGCTGGCCCGGTGGATTCGGTCTGCCGGACGGTCATGGCCCAGCTCATTGGTGATGACCCACCCGGTGACGATGTAGCTGTGCTAGCGGTACGCCGCCAAGACAGCGGGGAGGTCGGTCCGTTGGACCTCGTCATGCCGGCACTGCCATGGTCGCTGAGGGATATCGGTGTTGCGGTGCGCCGCTGGCTGTCGGCAGTCGGCGCGGCCCCCCGAACGGTAGCCGACCTGCTCATCGCGGTCGGGGAAGCCGCAACCAACGCCGTGGAGCACGCCTACGGACCAGGTGGCGGCACCGTGACGGTGCATCTTGAGCTCCAGCTACCCGACGTGCTGGTCACTGTCCGTGATACGGGCCGTTGGCGCCCGCCCCGCGGTGAGGGCCGCGGACGCGGCACGCTGTTCATGCGCAACTGCAGCGACGATCTACGGATCGATCATGGCCCTACCGGAACCAACGTCATCCGTCGCCGTCTCGGTGAGGAAGGATCTCGATGACCGCCGCGAGGGTAGAGACCAACGCCGAAAATGGATCGATGCACATCGCTGTCAGCGGCGAGATCGATCTGGCAAACGCCGCAGCCGTCGAGGACGAGCTCCGCGAGGCGGTCTCCCAGCAGCCGACAACCGTATCGGTCGACCTGACCGATCTCACCTACCTGGACAGCGCTGGAATAAGGATCCTGTTCACGCTGGCATCCCGACTGCAGGCCCTGCGGATCGTGCTGGAACTCATCGTGCCGCTCGACTCGCCCACCCGCCGGCTCATCGAGCTCTCTGGGTTCGAGTCACTCGCAGCGCTCCGGCCCGGACATCACTGACCGGATACCGCGGTGCGGCGCGTGGTGGCCGCCCGCTGATCGGGTCAGCTGTTTGCCTCGTCGTCGATGTAGGCCGTGTACTCAGCCGCGGTGAGCAGCTCTGTTACTGGGGAGGCGTTCGCCATCTGGAGCTCAATCAGCCACCCCTCTCCGTACGGCTCATCGTTGATGATCTCCGGAGAGTCGGAGAGCCCCTCGTTGACCTTGGTGACCTGACCGCTGACCGGGGCGTATATCTCGCTCACAGCCTTGACCGACTCCACCGACCCGAACGGCTCCCCCACCTCGAAGCGGTCGCCGACACTCGGCAGCTCAACGAAAACGACGTCCCCGAGCTGCCGTTGGGCGTGATCGGTGAGGCCGACCACGACCACGGCCTCGCGCTGGCGCGCCCATTCGTGGTCCTTGGTGTACTTGAGATCCTCAGGAATTAACGCCATGAGTGAACAGCTCTCCCTCCCGCGCCTGCGGCGCCACCCGATCATCCACTGCGTTTCTATCGCCTGCGTTTCTATCGCCGCAACCCGCCACACCCGGACTCCGGGCGCCGGAGGTCTGTGGATCATCAGGGCTCAGGTTCGTCGTCGGTCGGTCCCGGTCGACGTGACGCACTAGACTGGAACTGCTAGGAGGTGTCAAGTGACCGCAACCGGCGACCATGCCCACCGCGTCGAGCCCCGGCCCGGCGCACGCGCTTCTCTTGAGGAAGCTCTGCGCCGAGAGGGTGTGCAGCCGATCCAGTCGGCTGATGATCTCGTCTGCGACGGCATCTTCGACGCCGACGACGAACTCGATGAGTTCCTGCGCTTCACCTACGCCGCACGGCGCGCCGACATCGCGTGACCGTGGAACCGGTCGTACTCGACACCGACGTTGCGTCACTCAGCCTGAAGGGCAAGCTTCCTCCGGATGTATCGCGCCTGCTCGCTGGCCGTGTACCGCTCATCACATTTGTGACGCTCGCTGAACTCACGCGGTGGGTGGAGCAGCGTCAGTGGGGAACGAACCGACGTGAGCGACTGGCCAGTTGGCTGCTCGGCAAGCACGTTCTTCACAGCGACGACGACGTGGCCCGCACGTGGGGCGCCATCACGGCGTACGCCTACCTTCGAGGCCGGCCCAGGCCGACGAATGACTCATGGATAGCTGCGTGTTGCCTGGCCTACGACCTCCCGCTGGCCACGCGGAACGTCAAAGACTTCGAAGACTTCGCTTCACACGAAGGCCTGCGCATGCTCGGCGGCTAGCCTGTGCTGTCCTGGCCGGCGTCGATCAGCGACGGACCACCAGCAGTCGTCGCGTTGCGCGCCGGTGCGGGCGAGCGCAAGCAGGCTGCGCAGTTCTTCCTTGGCGATCCAGGCGGTGAGCACCTGGGCGGATTCATCGGAGTCGATAAGGCTGTTCCACATCGTGGTGAACGCTGTGGTTGACAGGCATTCTCGATCAGCAGGCGGCGGCTTGGCGCAGGCAGGTCGATCTTGCGGCCACGGCGGCCGTGCTGTTCCCAGACCATCCGACGCCGCACCTTGGTGACGGCGTCGTGGGCGAGCTTGACCAGGGGAAGTAGTCGAGGACCAGGGTGGCGTTGGGCAGCAGCCCGGAGGTGCGGATCGCCTGGGCGTCTACCGCGGCCCGGTCGGTCACCACGAACCCGATCACCTCGCGGAACTCGGGCAGGCGTGCCTGCAGCCACGGTGACTAGGCAACTGCTGGGGCGGCCGCTGGCTGGCCGAGCAGCCCTGGCAGTCGACCAGGTCGACGAAGCCGGTGTCGTAGGCGTCGGTAGGCACCCACCGGCCAGAGCCGGGGTGGTCCAATGCTGGACGCAATGCGCGACCGTAGGCGTGCTTGCTCGGCACGCTTCAACGAACGAAGTGGAGAGTCTGGCGCGACTACGGATCACATGCACAACGATCGAGATGCGAGCATGGACGCGTGAATGACAGGCCGTCGGACGCCGCCGCCTATGAACAGACTCGGACTGTCCATTCTCCTGCGACGCTCGGAGGGGAGACATCGAGGCGGGTCGACCCGGGCAGCCCAACGCTTGTCGGAGGTCTACTGGACCGGGCGGCCCGCGCATTTCCCGCTGCGTCTGAAGAGAACAGACACGGATGGTGGATGCGACACACCGACAGCAGCATGTGGTGGTCGGGCGCCGTGCTGGCCCAC
>JBOHGX010000434.1:0-2802 GCA_050700255.1 Pseudonocardiaceae bacterium | reverse complement strand
CCTCGACGCGGAAGCGTTCAACGCGTTGGCGGGCCCGGACTCGATCCGCAAGCAGAAGGTCCGACGGATCCTGCGCAGAGCGCGACTGCTCGGGCGTGACGCGTTCGTCCCGTCGCTCGTGCTCGCCGAGCTCTACCGCGAGCGTGGGCGTAACCAGCTCGTCGACGCCTGCCTGGCGCGTGAGCGCGGTTCGCTCGACAGTCGAGATACCGACCGGAATCTCGCGCGGATCGTGGGCGGGGTGCTGGCCGCCGCTGGTGCAGGCTCGGCCATGATCGTTGATGCGCACGTTGTCGCAGTCGCCGTGGAGTCGGGCGGCGGTGTCGTCGTCACCGGTGACGAGGGCGACCTGGGCATTCTCAGCGCCCCTTACCGCCACATAGCGGTTGAACCGGTGTAGGTGCCGTCCGGGTGGTGGCAGTTGGGTGAGCGGCGAGCGGACTGGCCGACGGCATTTGCACCCTCGGCCGCGCTGGCGTGCACGGCAATAACTCACGAAGCCAGTGCGTGCTCAATGGCCTGGCCAGATCGTAGGCCGTGATCTGATCGGCGGCCTGCTGCTCGCGGCCCAAACCAGGTCGACGGCATCGGCAGGTCGAGCTGGACGACGACGGTCGCACTCGCCGCGGTCAGCCCGGACCGCTGGCCCAGCTGGTCGGCTCGCGGCGGGGCGCACCGCTGCCCGGCGGGCGGCAGTAGCGGGCAGGTCAGGTTGCGGCAGCCGCTGCTCCAGGGGGCGGTCGGCCTTGCGTGACCACCGAGCTGATCCTGCTGTCGCGGGTGTCCTGCCGAGGCCAGGAGGTCACCGGACCCCTGCTGCGCGGCTTGCTGGCGCTCCCCGATCACATCAAGGCCTGCGTCGGCTGGGAGGCGATCGGCTGGCACACCGCCGAGTGGTGGCGGTTCCACTGGGAGGTCACCGAGCTCGTCACCGTCACCTCGGCGCGGCTGCAGGAGTCCGGCTGGCGGGACTGGCTCACCTGGACCCAGGTGGTCGATGCCCACGGCAACAACCAGGGAGTCGACAACCCGAGCCTGCGGATGCTCGAGGCGGACCAGGGAGGGTACCTCTCGTTCGCCCTGGTCACCGCCCGCAAGGCTGGCTGACCTCTGGCACAGACCAGACCCGACCCCGGTTGAATGATGCGCCGCAATGAACGAATGTCGACTCGACTCGGACTCCGATGGCCACCGTGGGGCCCGACCGGCCAGCGGTCGACCGACGCTGCGCGTTAAACGACGTCCTGCGAGTGCTCGATGAGGGCGACGAGCTAGCGGCGGCTACCCAGCGGTTCCCCGGGCCCGGGACCAGGCGGTCCACAGCTGAGCATAAGGCCCGTCGCCGGTGGCGAGTTCGGCGTGCGGGCCAATCTCGACGACGCGACCGTCGTCGAGCACCACGATGCGGTCGGCGGTGGCGGCCTGGGTCAGCCGGTGGGCCACGACGAGCGCGGTGCGGCCGTCGAGTGCGCGAAGTGTGGCGGCTTCCAGGACCCGAGCGCCCGCGCTGCCGGCCTCGGCGGTGGCCTCGTCGAGGATGGCCACCAGAGGGTCGGCCAGCACCAGCCGTGCCAGCGCGAGCTGCTGGGCCTGGGTGGCGGTCAGCCGGTGCCCGCCGGCGCCGACCACGGTGGCGAGGCCATCGGGCAGCGCGCGGACCCAGGCCAGGGCCCCGACCTTGTCCAGCGCCGCCGCCAGGTCGGTCTCGGAAGCGCCGGGACGGGCCAGCCGCAGGTCGTCGGCCAGCGTGCCGGCGAACGTGTGCACCTCTTGGGTCACGAGCACGACGGCGGCTCGCGAGGCGGCTGGGTCGAGCGCGGCGACCGCGACGCCACCGATCCGGATCTGCCCGGTGCTGGGGTTGTGCACGCCGGCGATGAGCTTGGCAAGGGTGGTCTTGCCGGCACCTGTCGCGCCGACCAGGGCGACCCGTTCGCCTGGTCGCAGGGTGAGGTCTATGCCGGTGAGGACATCGTGGCCGGGGATGTAGGCGTGCCCGACGGCGTCGACGGTGATCGACGAGTCGGCCGGCTCACCGGCCCGGCCGTCGGGGTCCGGCCGGGGAAGCTGGGTGACGCCGACGAGCCGGGCCAGGCCCGCGGTGGCCTCCTGGGCGTCATCGACGAGCCCGAGCAGCGTGTTGATCGGGTCGAAGAGCCGGATGAAGTACAACGCAGCCGCAGTCGCGGCGCCGAGGGTGATCGCTTCTGCGCGGACCAGCGTGAAGCCGACGAGCAGTACCGCGGAGGTGCCGATCAGCTCGGCGACGTTGAGCCGGCCGAAGAACCGGGTCTGCTCGGCAGTGGTGTGCAGCGAGATCGCGACGGCAGCACGGGACCGCTCGGCAATGCGTTCGGTATGCGCGAGGGCTAGCCGGAACGCCCGCACAGTGCCCGCGCCCTCGATGGAGCCGAGCATCTGCTGGGCACGTGCTCCCTCGGCGCTGCGCTCGGCGGCGTACATCGGCCCGGCCCGGCGCAGGTACCAGCGCAGCGCGAAGGCCTGCACTGGGACAGCAGCGAGACCGGCGAGCGCGAGGCGCCAGTCCAGGACGGCCAGGCCGACCAGCGTCAGCCCGACCATCAGGGCGGACCGGGCCAACGCTGGCAGAGCCTCGCCGAACAGCTCCGATACCGCAGCGACGTCGCCGCTGACCCGGGAGACCAGGTCGCCGGTGCCGGCCCGCTCGACGGCGTCGGGCGGTACCGCGAGCGCCCGGTCCACCACGTTTTCCCGCAGGCTGGCGAGCATCGGCTCGCCGCTGCCCGCCACGAGCGCCCGGCCGGCCGCATCGAGTACCCC
>JBOHGX010000433.1:0-2519 GCA_050700255.1 Pseudonocardiaceae bacterium | reverse complement strand
GCCGAGGTAGTACAGCAGCGTCGGGATGATCGCCCACAGCAGTACCTGCAGGTAGGAAACCTGCAGGTACTCGGCGATGATGAAGGCTGCGGCGCCGAGCGTGGGTGGTGAGAGGATCGCGCCGATGCCCGCCGCGGCCAGCATCCCGCCGGCATGCTCGGCCGGGTAGCCGGCGCGGCGCAGGATCGGCCAGGTCACCGACCCGAGGCTGACCGTGGTCGCCGCGCCCGAGCCGGACACCGTGCCCAGCAGGAACCCGGACAGTGCGACCGTACGGCCCGGTGCGGTGCGGGAGCGGCCGAACGCCGCCAGCGACAGCTCGATGAAAAACCGGCCCGCACCGGAGAGGTCCAGCAGTGCGGCGTAGATCGCGAACAGCACGATGTAGCTCGCCGCCACGTCCAGCGGCACCCCGTAGAAACCGGACGCGTCGTTGTACAGCGCGTTGACGATTTCGTCGAAGTTCAGTCCCTGGTGTGCGATCGACCAGTTCTGCGGCACCAGCCCGCCGTAGTAGGAGTAGGCCACAAACAGCAGGCAGACGGCGGGCAGTACCCAACCGGTCGTCCGGCGGCAAGCCTCCAGCACCAACAGCAGCAACACCCCGCCGGCCAGCACGTCCGGTACGGCCAGGATGCCCTGGCGGTCGAGAAACGCGTCGAAGCCGCCACCGCCGGTCCCGAGCGACACCGGGAGCACCGGATACAGGCAGACCGCGACTGCCAACACCGCGAGCGCGTAGTCGGCGACGGTGGGGTTGTCCCGCCCCGAGTGGCCGCGCCGGCCGAGGTGGATGCCGCAGCGGTAGCACAGGAACACCAGCGGCAGCGTCGAGGCCAAGAACAGGATGAGCGCGAATTGGTTGCCCTGGGCCAGTGGCCAGAACACCTGGTAGAGCACGAATACCGCGATGAGCGCGCTGGCCGCGGTGATCCCGGCGGCGACCGGACCGGTGAGCCGGCGGGCGGGCCGCTCCTCGTCCTGGGCGATGACCGGCTCGGCATCGCTGCGGCTGTGATCCACCGCCGCGGTGGTCCCCGTCGAGCAAGGACCGTCGGGCATGCCGCAGACGGTATCGGTTGTGCTCGGTGAGCACGGCCGCCTCATCCACCAGCTGCTGCTGCTCCTCGTTGCAGATATCGAAGGATGCAGAGCTTCGCCCTGCCTGGCGCCACGGTGACCTCGATCAGGTGCGCTGGGGAGCACCGGAGGGGCAAATACTGCGGATCGTGCGGGGAACCGTCGGATGAGGAGCTCATTGCGCTAGCAATCGCTGCCGCTGTCGAGCACCCAGTGCCTGAACCGGCCTGGCGCACCAGATTCGCACCTTCCTGCGCATTGGCCCCGGAGCCTGGCGCAACTCGGCTCTTCCGTAGAGCAAGGATGGTTCGCCCGGATGCGGTCGTCGGCGGACAGGCAGAACTATTCGCGGCGCTGAAGCATGGTTGGTCAACGACGGCCCTCCTCCACCGCCGATCGTGGCATGCCGCTGATGATGCTGCAGCTGATCCTGCGGGTGTGGACGCTAGACACTTCTTCTCGTACCGTAGCGGCCGCTGATCCCTCCGCATGGCTCCGAAACGTTTCCTGTATGGCGCACGATGAGACAGTCAGGGCAACGTTGGCTGCGTCGAGCACTGTGGAGTGAACCATGTCGTTTGGATCAGCGGACTGGCCAACCCATACCTACGACCAGGCACCTTCGCGTCGCGTAGACCCTGTAGTCGACATATGCGACACAGCCGTGCCGCTATTGCCCTTTTCCGGCTTATTGCACGTTTCGGTGCTGTTCTCCGGCGGCGACGTACGAGAGTTGATCAAGGAAGCGGTTTCTACCGGTTGGGAACGCGCGGTGGACCTCTCGCTGACCTTCCGACGGACCAGTATGCGAACGGGAGGTATTCATGGCCGGAGAACAGCCCCCCGATAACCCAAAAAAGAATAGACAACCTAGCCGGAGAATGCGTCTAGGCAGCTTTAACGTCACCCTTCCCGGTGGACTTAGAGTGAGCGGGACTGGTGTCATAGGTCTACTAATAGGCCTACTGCTAGCCGCCATCATCGGCGGCTGGATTGTGCTATATGGCGCCGGAAAAGTAGCCGCCGACGAGATTCACAGAGAGCCGGTTCAAAATCCTGGTACCAACGGCAACCCGTTTATGCCTCCGGCCGGCGATGACCAGCGTGGTATCGCTCCGCCACCGCGGACCGGCGGAACCTTCGACGGCAACACCTCCGGCCTCTATGGTGGAACACTGAACAACTCCACCTGTGACCGCCAGGCGATGATCGAATTTCTGCAAGCCCACCCCGACAAGGGAGCCGCCTGGGCCAGAGTGCAGGGCATCCGCCAAGCCGATCTCCCCAGCTACATCTCTGGCCTCACCCCCTTGTTTGTCGCCCGCCACGATCATGGGACCGCCCTGAGCGGATTTCTGCCAGGAGCATGGGACCACCCGGTTGCCAGTGATGGGACCACCCGGCGTGTCGCGCCGTGGGGGTTGATCGCTTCCGGTATC
>JBOHGX010000432.1:0-21090 GCA_050700255.1 Pseudonocardiaceae bacterium | reverse complement strand
GGTCAACTCCACAACGGCCCACCAAAGATCCACATCTTCAAGGTCCCATGCCTAACTTAACGGCATTGAGTCATGGCCCACCAGCGCGCACCCAACGCCAACATCCGCATCGTCAACCCTCCGCCTGATGACTCCTCGCCGCCCCCAACATCGGTCAGCCCCACCCCAACATCAGTCACCCCCACCCCAACATCGTTCAACTCGAGTGGCGCTTCCCAGGCTCGGCAGACTCCACCTCACGGCCCGCCGGCCGGCTGAGCTGAAATGACGGGGCGATGAGCGAGGAAACAGAAGGCGGGCGAGGAGACGAGCGGCCGCCGTGGCTGGATGTGGCGGTAATGGTCCTCTCGCCGCTAAGCCTGATCACGGCACTGCTCATTTACTTCGCCGCGGTGCGACAAGCCTCGTTCGCCCTGGCACTGGGACTCAACGTCGACATGCTGGAGGAAGCGTCGATCCTGAGTTATCTGCTTGGCAGTACGCTGACGGTGTTCTTCCCGCTGCTGGTTGCCAGCATCGGGTTATTGCTGTGGCTATGGGTGGACCGGATGCTGCGCCGGTGGAGGCGCAACCGCGTCCATCTCCGAACCGTATCCCGCATCTCCTGGGCGCTACCAGCCAGCGCAGCAGTACTGGTTCTGGCCACCGTGCTCCTAGCGAGTGTCTCTCCCGTCGCCAAGCCCTACGTGCTTGTCTTCTGGCCCTTCGTGGTGGCCCTGGCGGTACTCGTTGGAGTCTACGGGGCCTCGTTGCGTCGCCTGGCCGGCCGCAACGCCGACAATGAGGACAGTGTTGGCCGTCGTTGGGCGATTAATGCATCGATCGGGCTGCTAGTGTCATTGCTGCTCTTCGTGGGGATGGACAATTTCGCTCGAGTGGTGGGACGTGGCGGGGCCGCAGGAATCATCGAGCAACCGCAGCGCAACACCCGACCGGTACTGCTCTACAGTGCGCAGGACCTGCAGCTCGACCCGGTCGCGGCGGTGAGGCAGGAACTGCCCAGCGGCGAGCACGCCGCATACCGGTACAGGTACCAGGGTTTACGGTTGGCCTTCGTCGACGGCGATCGCTACTTCCTCATCGGTCGGAACTGGCGGCCACGCGGTGGCACGGTGATTATCCTGCCGCGGGATGGGATCAGGATGGAGTTTCCGCGCCGCACCCGCTAAACCCGCCCCAACATGGCGCTGCTGTCCCATGGCCGCGGCCGGACTGGTAGAAGGTCGACGGCAGCACTGATCTCACCGCGCTGCCCCAGTTGTCCGAATGGATAGGCCACTATCCGATCCAGGTACAGGTCGGAGTGAAGCGAATCAATTCATCCGCTAGCTCCTGTGGGGCGCGACGGCGGTAGGTGACGGAACGCGCAGAGCCTAGGGCTCCAAGCGTCTGCACGCGGCTGAGCCCGGCGATGAAGTCGGCGACCACTTTTGGTGCGGGCACGAGGGGTTCGCCCAGGTAGCGGCGAACCTTGGACTGATCGTTGGCAATGTGGTGAAGCCGGCAACACCAGCCGCGGTGCTCGTCCCAGTTGGCTTGGTAAGCCACCCAGGTCGGCGCGCTGAAGCCAGCGGGCTGGCGGGGCAGATCGAAGGTGATGCTGCAAGCCCGCCACTGCAGGGTGGGCGTCAGCTCAGCAGCGCGAATCACCATTCCACGTTGGCCAAGGCAGCTGGCCACCGCACTCAGATATACAGTCAGATAGTGAACATGGGCGTAGTCGGGATGGAGGGCGAGGTTGCCTTGCCGACGTTGCGCTAATATCACTGTCCTCGTATCGACTGGCGGATGCTGTTCAGCAACTGAGACCACATGTCCGCACTCCGAACCCATGCCCTTGCACATCCCTTCACAGTCCCAACGGGTGCGGTCATCGCCCTACGCATATATGCTCTTGAGAAGACGACGAAGCCTCAACATCGTCAGCCACTTCCGAGGCAGCGATGAGCGCCGTCGGACACGGAGCATGAGCGATGCAGGTCCGCGCCACCACACCTAGTACGACGCCCCCAGGGTGACGAGGTCGAAGTCTGCGATCCAGGACGAGTAGGCGAGCGCCAGCGGCGTAGCGAAGCAGCACCGCCGCGGGATGACCTTCGACCAGTATGGATCGCACACCGGCCTCACACCCGTCGGATCCGGGCCCGAAGGCGTGACTGATGGCGGCGGCCAGCAGTGCCCTGGACACCTGCCGCTGCTGGTCGTACGAAGGCACCCCACGCATAGAGACATACGGAGCCAACATCTCCATTGGCGACGACCAGGTGTGGACTGCCCAGATCTCCGCCGTGCGCAGGCGCGCCTCGGCGGCAGCCCATCGTAGAGCTGCCGCGGAGTTTGCCGAGCCGCTTACCCCCACGACAATACGGTCGTCGGTGCTCACGACGAATCTCCACCACCTCGATCAGCCTGGCTCTACGGCCATAAATCTGCCCTACTGCCGTCCGCGGGTGAACGGCTGTAACGCCAGGGAAGTATTTGGATTGTAGATTCCTCTACCGAACCCAACACCAGGGGTTCTCCTAGTTTTTAGGCCGATTTGATAACCTTCGGGCCGGCTGCGCCTTCGACCTGGCCTCGCCCCGTCAAACTTGGCAGGTCACCGCGCGCTATACCGATCCAGCCCGGCTAGTCGGCTGGATCCCAACCGGGCGTCGGTCCCACGCGTGGACCGTATCAAGATCCTCATGGTCAACCGGCTCCACGCGGTGCCGTTGACCAGCGAGGACGCGCGCGCGTTCGGCGGGGCCGAGCCGACGATAACAGCCACCGTCGCCCGCCTTCACTCCTCGCAGCCTAAAACCTAGGGGGATTCCCGATGTTCGGGATCCGTCCCAGAAACTAACGTGCAGATGTATTGCACGACAGCCACTGACCTTCTGCTGCGATGACGTCTGCGGCTGTCCTACCGGAATCCGGGGCTAGGTTACTCGTGCGCACCGCATGAAATCAAGTCACGAGTGGAAGAAGGACTGAATCTATGTCACGCAAGGTTCTCTGCATTCTCTCGGAATGGGGTTTCTGGGGCGAAGAACTGGTGGGTCCGCTCGAGGCCTTGGACAAGCACGGCTACGAGGTTGTCTTCGCGACAAGCAAAGGAAGGCGACCGCAGCCGTTGCCACCGAGCATGGACCCGAGCTTCATCGACCCCCCGCTTGGCCGCGGCGTGACCTCGGAGGAGAACGCCCGCAAGACCCACGAGATCAGCGAGTCGAGCCGGTTGGACAATCCGCTGAATCTTTCGACCTGGCTGCCTGAGATGCCTTACCGAAGCTCCCCCAACTACCTACGCGAGATGGAGAGCTACAACAACCGCCTGGACGAGATCCGGAGCGAGATCGAGCGCGAGTACAACGCGATCCTCATTGTGGGGGGTAGCGGTCCGATCATCGACATGGTCAACAACTACCGCGTCCATGAGTTGATCCTCATGTTCTACGGGCTCAATCGGCCGGTGGCCGCAGAGTGCTACGGCGTCGCCTGCCTCGCCTTCGCGCGTAATCAGGACGACCGCAAGAGCATCATTTGGGGTCGCCACGTTACCGGGCACCCGATCGAGTACGACTACCACGACGGGACGGGTTTCGTCGGCACCGACATCAACATCGGACCGCCGCCGTATCCGTTGGAGTACATCCTGCGCGACGCCGTCGGCCCTGCGGGCCAATTCCATGGGAACGTCGGGCACGAGATCTCGGTAATCGCGGACTACCCATTCATCACCGGGCGGTCCACCGGGGACTCCTACACGACCGGCAGGGTGTTGGTCGAGGCGCTCGAGCACGGGCTCCGCTACTACGGCTGGCGCGGTCCCGAACGGACCGGCAGCTCCGACGGTACGGCTGCACCGGCCTTCCAGTCATGAGCGCCCCTGTCGGAGTCGACCTCGGGCAGGTGGCGAGTACGACCGCGGGCAGCCGCACCGGCCGCTTCGCACTCTTCGAGCAGCTGCTCGCCGACGATATCCGCTACCTGTTCGGCAATCCGGGGACCGTCGAACAGGGGTTCCTCGACGCCGTCGCCAACTACCCGGCTGTGCAGTACATCCTTTCCCTCCAGGAGACGGTGGCGATCGCTATCGCGGACGGCTACGCCCGCGCAACCCACCGGCCCGCCGTGATCCAGCTGCACAGCGGCGTCGGTCTCGGCAACGGCATCGGAATGCTGTACCAGGCCAAGCGGGGCCATGCGCCGCTCGTCGTGCTCGCCGGCGACGCGGGGGTCTGCTACGACGCGATGGACGCGCAGATGGCGGCCGACCTGGTCGGCATGGCACAGCCGGTGACTAAGTGGGCCGGACGGGTCACGCATCCCATGTCGCTGTTGCGGATGCTGCGCCGGGCCATCAAGATCGCCACCACCCCACCCACGGGCCCGGTCTTCCTGGCTCTGCCGATGGACGTGCTCGACGCCCCCAACACAGAGAAGGTGATACCGACCTCGATCCTCGCCACCCGCACGGTGCCGGAGCCCGCGCTGGTGACCCAGGCCGCCAGGCTGCTTGCCGGGGCCGAGAATCCGATCGTCATCGTCGGTGACGGGGTGGCCTTCTCGGAGGGCCAGCCGGAGCTGGCCCGGGTGGCCGAGCTCTGGGGCGCGGCGGTCTGGGAGGCGGATGCGTCCGAGGTGAACCTGAGCGCAGCGCATCCGCATCATCGAGGGCTGTTCGGGCACATGTTCGCCAAGTACAGCCAGCCCATCACGGTGCAGGCGGACGCGGTCCTGATTTGCGGTACCTATGTGTTCCCGGAGGTCTTCCCCGCGCTGGGCGAGGCGTTCGCGCCCGACGCGCCGATCGTCCACATCGACCTTGACACCGACGCGATCGCGAAGAATTTTCGGGTCGATCTCGGGCTGGTCAGCGATCCCAAGCTGACCCTGGCGCGGCTCGCCGAGTCGCTCGAGCGGGAGATGTCTTCGGCGCAGAAACAGGCGGCCACGCAGCGCTCAAGTCGACTCTCTGCGAATCAACGCCACGAGCAAGAGACCCAGCGCCACGCCGATCGGGCGCGCTGGGACGACATACCGATGCCGGCCTCCCGGTTCATGGCCGAACTGGCTGAGCTCGCACCTGACGACGTCGTCGTCTTCGACGAAGCGCTCACCACCTCACCCGACGTGGTCCGTTACCTGATCCCAACACGGCCCGGTGCCTACTTCCAGACCCGGGGCGGCTCGTTGGGAGTGGGCGCTCCCGGTGCGTTGGGGCTCAAGCTGGCTCATCCGGAGCGGACCGTGTTCGGCTTCACTGGCGACGGCGGCGCCATGTACACGATCCAGGCGCTGTGGACCGCCGCGCACCACCGGATCGGCGCCAAGATCGTGGTCTGCAACAACCAGAGCTATCGGATCCTCAAACTCAACATCCAACAGTACTGGCGTGAGCGTGGGCTGCCGGAACACGACTTCCCGGCCTCCTTCGATCTCGGTGGCCCCAAACTCCGCTTTGACCGGATGGCTGAGTCAATGGGTGTGCCCGCGGTTCGGGTGGAAACCGGGTCCCAGGTGCGGCCAGCCATCATGCAGGCACTCGAAACCGACGGTCCGTTCCTGATCGACCTCGTCATCGACGGCGATGTTCCCGGCGACGTCGACCACGTCAAATGCGGCCAGTAAGTGGAGCTACCCATGCAATTGAACGGAAAGAAAATCGGCGTTCTCATTGAAAGTGACTATTACGAACCCGAGATCGCTTATTACCAGCATCGCTTTGCTGAGGAAGGTGCCGAACTCCACCTCCTGAGTCGGCTCTGGGGCCAGCCGTCGCTGACCTTTTACGGTCACGAGTACAAGGCTCCCTTGCAGTGCCAGGAAAGCTTCGAGGACATGAGTGACGAGCAGCTGCACGGCTTCGACGCCGTGATCGTGCCGTCGGGCATAGTCCCCGACCGTTTGCGCTACACCGAAGATGTCACCAAGCTGCCGCCCGCTACCGAGTTCTTACAGCGGGCCTTCGCCGACGCGGCCATCCTCAAGGGGATCATCTGCCATGGCCTGTGGCTGGTGGCTTCGGCTCCCGAGCTGGTCCGGGGCCGCCCAGTGGTCGCGCACAACAACTTGTTCGGAGACGTGCGCAATATGGGCGCTGTCTACACCGATCAAGACGTCGTCGTCGACGGCGACCTCGTCACCGGCCGGTCAGGGCCAGTCTGCCACCTCTTCGCTCGCAAGATCATCGACATGCTCATCGAGAAGAACTGATCATCCCGGCCGACATGAGGGTCATCATGGACAAAATGCATTTCACCTTCTCGGACACTATCGCCGGTTACGTCACCGCGATCGAGGACGCACCAGAGGGAATGTTCGGCCTCAAGACCAGCGACGGACGCGAGTTCCAGGTGAGGCTGACCGACGTCACCTATGCGGAAGTGATCCGCAATCCGAACGAGCCGTACCAGGACCCGGGCGCCCCCATACAGAGCCTGCTGACACCTGGCCGTTTCCTGTTCGCCTACGGCGTCTTCTATCCCGAGGGCAGCGACTACACATTTCAAGCCAAGCGCCTCATGCTCGTGGGCCGGACCGAAAACGAGTGGCGCTTCGAATCCCCCGACTGGTGGGTCACCCAGGTTCGCCACCTGGCGGAGTTCTACTTCAGAGCCCAGTTTCCCGACGGTGTCATCGATTACCGGAACTACCGTACCCAGTTGACCCTGGAGGGTCAGCAGGTCCCCAGCACCCGGCAGGAGACGGACACCATCTCGCGGATGGTCTACGGCTTCGCCAGCGCGTACCTGCTCACCGGTGAGGACCGATACCTGCAGGCTGCCGACAAGGGAACGGAATACCTGCGGGAGCAGATGCGGGCGATCGACGAGGACGAAAAGATCGTCTACTGGTACCACGCGGCGGACATTCACGGTGATAACAAGCGCAACATCCTCGCGTCTGAGTTCGGCGACGACCTCGACGCCATCCCCGCCTACGAGCAGATCTATGCGCTGGCGGGTCCCGTCCAGACCTACCGTGTGACCGGAGACCCGCGCATCCTGCGCGATGCCGAAATGACGGTGAACCTGTTCGACCGGTACTTCCTGGATAAGGACCGGGAAGGCTACTTCTCCCACCTGGACCCGGTGACGCTGGACCCGCGCGACGAGTCGCTCGCCCACAACCGGGCGCGCAAGAACTGGAACTCGGTCGGCGACCATGCCCCCGCCTATCTGATCAACCTTTGGTTGGCAACCGCTGACCCGCGCTACGCCGACATGCTCGCCTCCTGCTCAGACCTGATCGTCACGCACTTCCCCGACTACGAGCACAGCCCGTTCGTCAACGAGAAATTCTTCGAGGACTGGACCCCGGACCACGAAACACCCCTGCAAAAGAACCGAGCCATCGTCGGACACAACCTGAAAATCGCTTGGAATCTGATGCGTGTCCATCATCTGCATCCGGATGATCGCTACCTGGAGCTCGCCCGCAAGATCGCCGCCGTGGTCCCCGACGTCGGGCGGGACAAGCAGCGCGGAGGCTGGTACGACATGGTCGAGCGGGAGCTGGCGCCCGGCCAGGAATTCCACCGGCTGATCTGGCACGACCGCAAAGCGTGGTGGCAGCAAGAACAGGGCATCCTGGCGTACCTTATCCTGGCCGGGTCACTCCAGGAGCCAATGGATCTGCAGAAGGAGTACCTGCGGATGGCCCGGGAATCATCGGCGTTCTACAATGCCTGGTTCCCGGACAACGACTCGGGTGGCGTGTACTTCAACGTGTTGGCCAACGGTATCCCGTATCTGCTGGGCACGGAGCGGCTCAAGGGCAGCCATTCAATGTCGGGATACCACTCCTTCGAGCTGTGTTATCTAGCCACCGTCTACACGAACCTTCTGCTCACTAAGCAGCCGATGAACTTCTACTTCAAGCCCCAGCCTGGTGCGCTCAAGGACAACATTCTGCGCGTGGCGCCGGACCTGCTGCCACCCGGAAGCATCAAGATAGACGCGGTGTGGGTCAACGGGAACCGCTACGCGAATTTCGATGCTGATGCGATGACGGTGACCCTGCCGGAGCCGCCGTCGCAGTCGAGGGAACTCCATCCCATTACCATCAAGCTGGGGACGGACGACCCTAACGTGCCCACCAGGACTCCCGAAGACCTGGAGATCCGGGTACGAATAGTGCCGGCGGCCCTTCCATTCGACATCGGGTTCGACCTGATCGGTGGAATAGCGCAGCTCACATTGAATGGCGAGCTCGACGACAGCGCCGTGCTTGCCCTGAGACAGGAGCTGAAGCGGGTCATCGCCGCGCGGCCGAAGGAAGTGGTACTACAACTCGCCAGGCTACGCAGCATCTCCGATAACTGCGCCCGAGCGTTCGCCTTCGCCCAGCAGGATCTTGAGATGGCCACGACCATTTCCGTCGTCGGCGCCAACCCGGAAGTGAAGCGGACGCTGCAGGACATAGGCGCCCTCGACGGAGTCACGGTGCTGGATGAATACGACACAGCAAGCTCGGTTGCCCCAGCACCCGCAGGCTGAAGCGGAAAAAAGGGGACAGTGGTGAAAAAGATCTTGATCGTGTTGTCGGAATGGGGTTACTGGGGCGAGGAACTCGTAGGCCCGCTGCACAACTTCGATAAAGCTGGCTATGAGTCGGCATTCGTGACTCCGAGGGGCAAGAAACCGCGGCCACTAGCCCCCAGTATGGACCCGAACCACGTCGACGCGCCGCGGGGCTATTCTGTGGTGTCACAAGGGACCGCCGACCGCGTACGTGAAATCGACACGTCCGGGCGATACGACAATCCGGTGAACCTGTTCGAGTGGTTCCCCGACCGGCCCTACGTCAGCTCGAAGGACTATTTCAACGAGCTCGAGGCTTACTACACGGCGCTCGTCAAGGCTTCAGAACAGGCCACCGCATACGACGCGGTCCTGCTGGTCGGGGGCAGCGGACCCATTCTGGACATGGTGAACAACTTCCGGATTCATGACCTGATCCTGGCCTTCTACAAGGCCGGCAAGCCCATCGCCGCCGAGTGCTACGCCGTCACCTGTCTAGCCATGGCCCGGGAAATCGACCGTCGCGAGTCCATCGTCTGGGGCAAGCACGTCACTGGCCACCCGCTAGAGGACGACTGGGAAGACGGAACCGGCTTCGAGCGAACAGACTTCGTCATCGGCCCACCACCGTACGTCCTGGAGTACATCATGCGCGACGCCACGGGGCCCAACGGCGGCTTCCACGGGAACTTCGGCCGGCCGGTCTCGGTGGTCGTCGACTATCCGTTTATCACAGCACGGACGGCCAGGGACTCCTACGCGGCAGGTGAGCGCATCGTCGAGGCTCTGGAGTCTGGACTCACCCGCTATGGCTGGTAGCAGCGTCTAGCTCCGGAGGATAATCCGATGTATCCGAACACCCTTTATCTCGGTCGGGAATGGAACGTCGACCACGACCAACGGGTGCAGGTCAGCAACGGTGAGTTACGGTATGCCGTGCTGGGAAGCGGCGAGCCGATTCTCTGCATACACGGCACTAATATTGCGGACAGCCTGATCACCCCGTTGCGGTTCTACCCTCCGCTACTGGAGGAATACCAGCTCATCAGTTACTACCGGGCCGGTTACAACGGCAGCACACTGGAGAAGAGCAGTCTCAGCATCGAGGAGGGTGCCGAGCACGCAAAGCAACTCCTGGACCATTTAGGCATCCAGAAGGCGCACATCATGGCGTTCTCGTTCGGCGGTGTCATCGGTTTCCAGTTCCTGCTCTCCTATCCGGAGCGAGCGCATTCGGCGATCCTGCTGGAGCCGTACCTGAATCGCGAGTCGCCGGATGCCGTGGCAGCCAACGTCAACGCCTTCAACCGGGCCATGACGCTTTACCAATCAGGGGACAAGTTCGGGGCCGCCCGGAGTTACATGGTGGACGTGGCCGGGCCGAGCTTCCTTAGCGCCGTCGAGATGACCGGTCCACTTGACGTGTGGCGGCGGGTCGAAGAATGCGTCGATACCGCGTTTACGGTCGACCTTCCTGCGGTCGTGTCCTGGAAGTTCCAGATGTCGGAAGCGGACAACCTGGTGGAGCAAAAGCCGGATATGCCGGTGCTGGCGGTGATGGGCCTCGACAGCGAGTCGGTCATGCCCGGTTTCCGAGAAGTCCAGCGGTTCCTCATGACCTGGCTCCCGCAGGCCGAGCGGTGTGGCATCGCAAACGCCACGCATGGACTGCAGAGCATGAACCCGGTCGCGGTAGGTGAGGGCACATACGCCTTCTTGAAGCAACACCCGATGAGCTGACGCGGACCACGCAGACAAGGAGGCGTCGATGCCCGACAGCCACGTCGACTATGTAGTGGTCGGTGCCGGGACGGCCGGCTGTGTCCTGGCCGCCCGGCTCAGCGTGGATCCACAGTGCAGCGTCACTCTGCTGGAGCTGGGTGGCATGGACACCAATCCAGCCATCTATACCCCGGGGGTGGACGCGATGTTCAGCTTGTGGGCACCCAACGGCACCGAGAATTGGGGCTACGCGACCGTGCCACAGCCGGGTCTGGGCGGACGGTCCATCGACATCGCCCGAGGCAAGGTTCTCGGTGGCTCCAGCGCGGTCAACGCGATGGTCTATATCCGGGGAAATCGCCGGAACTTTGACACCTGGGACCAACTCGGCAACCATGGGTGGTCCTATGCGGAGGTCCTTCCGTACTTCAAAAAGTCAGAGACCTATCACGGACCCGCGTCGCAGTACCATGGCGACAACGGGCCGATGCCGATAATTGATCTGCAGAAGCCATCCGTAGTATCGCATGCCTTCGTCGAGGCGGCCGCCGAACTGGGCGCAACCCACAAGTACAACGACTTCAACGGAGCCTCACAGGAAGCAGGGGCAGGCCTTTACCAGTCCACCCGGACCGTAGACGGCATCCGGGCCACCGCGGCGTCTGCATTCGTCAAACCGGTACTGGGTCGCAAGAACCTTCAGCTGCTGTCCCAGGTGCGGGCCACGCGTCTGATCATCGAGGAAGGCCGAGTTCAGGGTGTGGAGTATGTGGGCACCGACGGCGTGGCGACCATCAGGGCGGAGCGCGAGGTCATCCTATCCTGCGGCGCCTTCGAGACACCGAAGCTGATGATGCTCTCCGGCCTGGGACCCGCAGAGCAGCTGGCAGTTCATGACATTTCCGTGGTCTGCGACTTACCGGGTGTCGGTCGCAACTTGACGGACCATCTCCTGCTCGGTGTCGCATTCGAAAGCCTGGTGCCACTCGATCCTACAGAGCTGCTGGCCGAAGGCGGGCTCTTCCTATGGAGTGAGACCCAGACCGATCGGGTCTCTCCGGACCTGCAGTACTTCTTTGGACCCGTGAAATTCATGGCGCCGGAGTATCTGACCGACGGCCCAGGCTTCACCTTTGCGCCCATCTTGACGCAGCCACACAGTCGAGGAACGGTGGCGCTGACGTCCAACGATCCGACGGCTCTGGCCCGGATCGATCCACAATATCTGAGCCAGGACGAAGATCTCGCGGTGCTGGAGTACGGGATCCGCTATGCGCGAGAGCTGGCCCATACCAGTGCGTTCGATAAGCTGCGGGCACGGGAACTAGCTCCCGGAGAAGCCGTCACCAGCACCTCCGAGCTTCGTGACTATATTCGCAAGGTTTCTGGGACCGTATGGCACCCGGTCGGTACCTGTCGAATGGGCACCGACCGGGAGGCCGTGGTTGATGACCAACTGCGGGTCCACGGAGTGGAGGGACTACGCATCGCCGACGCTTCGGTGATGCCCGAATTGGTCAACGGCAACCCGAATGCCGCGATTATGATGATTGCCGAGAAGGCAGCTGATTTGATCCGCGGTGACAACTCGCTGAGCGCAAGCGGCTCACTTTTGTCTGATCGAACGTCCACTCGAACCGCGGTGGTGGGGCAGTCATGATCCATCAGTTTATCTTTGCTTATCCACGCCCGGGGATGACCGAAGAAGAATTCCAGCGTTACTGGGTTGAGGTCCACGCTGTGCAGTACGCCAGCAAGATTCCGCAGGCCCGCAGGTACCTCGTCGCCACACGCGTCGCGCTACCGGACGACAACAGGGATCCGCTGTGGTGTGGCGTCGCCGAGTTCTGGCTGGAGAACGAAAAAGAGCAGATCGAGTCGCTGCAGTCCAAGGAGTTCCTGCAGGGCGCACGACTCGACGAACCGAACTGGGCGGCCTTCTGGCGGACCGTGGTGCTGGACACCACGGCCCACACCATCCGTCCCGGGCCCGAAGAGACGCGCGACAGCGGCATGGTCAAACTGCTGGTCCTCTCCAAGCGCAGGGAGGGTCTGCCGCTGGAGCGTTTCCGTTCATATTGTCTCGACACCCACGCGGCCAAAGTGACGGAGCTGCCAGGTTTGCGTCGCTATATCCAGGGCCATGTCCGAGATGGCGCCTACGCGGTCGGAGAGGCGGTACTTGACTGTGTCGAGCAACTCTGGTTCCACGGTGTGGACGCCGCACTCGCTGCGCAGCGCTCGGTACAGCAGGATATTGTACGCGCCGACTACCGGCTCTTCACGGAAGAGCGATACATCCACACGATGCTCGTCCAGGAGCATTGGATCATTGGCCCACAGCCACGTTCCTATGACGGTCAACAGACGACCGTGTCCGCATGACCCACGGAGAGACCGATGTCCCAGGAAAGCTTTCTAGAGTTTCTCTCTGCTGCGCATGCAAATGCAGCAGTGCTCGCCCGCTACAACCGGCGAAACCTCAGTGAAGTGCTGTTCCACGCCAAGAACGAGGGCTTCGACTTCACCGCGGAGGAGGTGGCAGATGTGGTTGGCAAGCTGGAGGCCAACGTCATCCTCAGCAAGGACCAGGACCCATACGACGGGACCAGCCGGCTGTGGCGGGAAATGTGGGGAATGCGCCATCTCGAGTATCTCGTCACCCACGTGGTGAGCCGGCACACGGACGAGGAGTTGCGGTTGCTCGTCGATGCCCGAGGACAGGAGATCGGATGAGCAGCAGAAACGTAATTGAGTTTTTACGCATTGTATCGACGCAGGCCGACCTCCTCGAGCATCTGAAGGTGAAGAGCAAGGGCGAGGTCATCGACGCTGCCGGGCAGCTCGGATATCCGTTCTCCGAGCCAGAGTTCAACTCGCTGATCTGGGACCTCGAGGTCCACTTGGCCGAAAAACGGGGGGAGAAGTTCGATCAGCAGTTCAAACTCTGGTCGACAATGTGGGGTAAATACTACCTCGAGTACCTGATTGCCGATTTGATGCCCAGCTTCACCGAAGCGGACTACGCCGCGGCGATGACGACAGGGACGAAGAGCCAATGATGAGATGGTTCAGGTTTCCAGGAAATGGGATCGGGGGCATCGACTGTCCAGGCGAACAGAGTTATTATTCCCAAGGGAGCATCCACGGTGGACAACTTCGATTTCATCATCGTCGGCTCGGGAGCGGCCGGCTCGACTCTCGCCTACCGGCTCGGTGAGCTGCCGGATGCCAGGATCTTGCTCCTGGAGGCGGGTGGATCCGAGCTGCCCGAGGCCGTCGAGGTCACATACCGCTGGAATGAGCTGCTGCTCACCGCATTGGACTGGGCCTACAACAGCGTGCCTCAGCCTGGGCTAGGTAACCGGCAGGTCTACTCCGCCGCAGGAAGGGTTATTGGCGGGGGCTCGGCGCTGTACCACATGATGCACGTACGCGCCCGACCCGCGGATCTCGATAACTGGGCATATAACGGTTGTTCGGGGTGGTCGTTTCAAGACGTACTCCCTTTTTACCAGAAGTTGGAGAACCAGCTCGACGATACCAATCCGACCGCAGGAAAGGGTGGCCCTATCACGGTCGTCAACGCCAAGGACACCGGCAATCCTGCTTCGCAAGCTTTCATCGACGCTTGCGTGGAACTCGGATATCCGTTCGTCGACGACTTCAACGCCTCGCATTTCGGCGTCGGATGGCACCATGTCGACATCAGGAACGGGAAACGCGCCGGTGTCGTGACCTCCTATCTTCAGCCTGCATTGAGCCGAGGCAATGTTACGCTGAAGGCCGGGGCTCTCGCGACGAAGCTGATGTTTGAGAACAACCGCTGCATCGGCGTCGAATACGTCGCAGACGGACAGCACCTCACGGCCCGGGCCGACCGCGAGGTCATCGTCTGCTGCGGCGCCATCGAATCACCGAAACTGCTGATGCTGTCCGGGATCGGCAACCCCGAGCACCTGAACCAGCTAGGGATCCCGGTGACCGTGGACCTACCAGGAGTCGGTGAGAACTTCCATGACCATCCCCTGGTAATCGGCCCGGTCGGGAAGATGGCCGAGCCGGGAGCGGACCCGCGAGGAAACATGACTGAGGTCGGCCTGTTCTGGGAGTCGGCTCCGGGGATGTTGGTACCCGATCTCGAGATCTGTCTGGTACATCGCGCTCCGTTCGGCGAGGCTTTTTTCTCCAATGTCGTTAGGCGGCTGCAGACTGGCGAGCCCATTGCGCCCGTGCAACAACTCGTCGACCCCACGCTGATCCTCAGCCTGCCCGGGTTGGTGGCACCGCGGTCTCGGGGTTGGATCCGGCTGCGCAGCAGCGATGCGACCATGCCCCCGGACATCAATGCGAACTATGGTGCGGAGTCGACCGACATCGACCGGATCGTGACGATGGTGCAGATCGCACGTGACATCTACGGCACCAAGGCGTTCGCCGAGCTGGGACTGCAGGAGCTCAGCCCGGGCCCCATGGTCAGCGACGACGCCCAGCTCCGGGAGTGGGTGGTCAACAACATCGGTTCCTACTACCACTTCGTCGGCTCGTGCAAGATGGGCGTTGATCGCTTAGCAGTGGTCGATCCGCAGTTGCGAGTGTATGGGGTGGACGGTTTGCGCATCGCGGATGGCTCGGTGATCCCCACCATTCCATCTGCAAACACGCACACCACCGTCGTGATGATAGGTGAGCGAGCGGCGGAGTTCATCAAGGCGAAGAAATAGCCACACGACTGGCATACGCTCGCCCACAATGATGACAATACCGAACGCAGGAGGCATGGCACAGCATGGAGACCTTCGAACTGGGAAACTTCCAGACTACAACTGGATTGACGATTCCGAACACCAAGCTGGCGTACGACACGCGCGGCGACCTGAATGCAGCTAAGGACAACGCGATCCTCTTTCCGAATTTCCTGGGTGGGACACCGGCAGCCCTGGAGATGTGGATCGGTGAGGATCGCCCGCTCGATCCGCGCAAGTACTTCATCATCTTGCCCGGCTTGTTCGGTGGCGGCGCCTCGTCATCGCCCAGCAACACCGCACCGCCCTTTGACGGGGGCGCCTTCCCGGCACTCAACATCGCTGACGACGTGGTCGCCCAGCACCGGCTGATCACCGAGAAGCTGGGCATCAATGAGCTGCAGCTGATCCTGGGTTGGTCCGTGGGCGCGCTGCAGGCCTACGAATGGACGATCCGCTTTCCCAGCATGGTCAAACGCCTCGCTTCCATCGCAGGAGCGCCCAAGCCATCGACCTGGACGAAGCTCTGGTTGCGTACAGTCTGGGAGGAGCCGATCACCTCCGACCCAGCATGGAACGACGGCTTTTGCGGGGATCCGCTCGCTCTACAGGCTTCACTGCGTCATGTGGCGCATGAGATGGCCATGACGTTGGTACCGGCACGGTTGTACCGTGAGGAACTCTGGCGCTTCGCTGGCTTTGCCTCCGTCGACGACTTCATCCGTGGCATTTTCGAAGGCTTCACCCGCCCCCAGCACCCCGGCAACCTGGTGAGTGTCGCGCGGAAGACCCACGCTGCCGACCCAAGCGCCGGAGGCGACCTGGCTGCGGCACTGAGCCGGATCACGGCGAAGACCTTTGTGTTCGCTTTCACTGGCGACCCGATGTTCCCGGCAGAGGAGTGCAAGCTGGACGCGGACCGGATTCCTCACGCGAAGTTCCGGGAAATCAGCACTCTTGGTGGCCACCTGGCGACGTTCGCGTTGTTCGAGCAGGATAGGCAAGCGGTAGACGACGCCATTCAGGAAGCTCTTGCGTCCTGACGACTTGGGAGGTCACAGTGGTTAGCACCCCGGCGACAGCTTCTTACGTAGCCAGCGAACGGCCGCTTAAAGGCAAAGCGGCGATCATCACCGGCTCGACCCGTAACCTGGGCCGGGCCATCGCCGAGCGACTCGCCGGCATGGGGGCCGACATCGTCATCAACCACCACGATGACGCGCGGCGCGATGAGGCTGAGGAGGCAGCTGAGGCGCTGCGCGCGCACGACGTCCGAGTGCTGGTCGAGCAGGCCGACGTTACTCAGTCCGGCGACGTCAAGCGACTCTTCGATCGTGCGGTGGAGAAGCTTGGACGGGTCGACATCCTTATAAACAATGCCGGCCTGATCGTCAAGAAACCCCTGTGCGAAACCACCGACGAGGAATTCGACCGGTGCTTTGCGGTTAACACAAAAGCCACGTTTCTCAGCATGCGTGAGGCCGCGTTACGCATGGAGAACGACGGACGAATCGTCAACATCATCACCACAATCGTCGCGGCAACGATTCCCTTTTACTCAGTGTATGCCGCAAGCAAGGGCGCGGTCGAGCACTTCACCAAGGGGCTAGCGAAGGAGGTGGGTGGGCGCGGCATCACCGTGAACTGCGTCGCTCCCGGCCCGCTGAATACATCATTTTACTATCCGGTGGAGGATGAAGGATCGATCGCCTTCGCCAAGAGATTGTCGGTTGCCAACCGGTTGGGCGAGATCGACGAGGTGGTCCCCCTCGTGGCCTTCCTGTGCGGTCCCGGGGCGTGCTGGATCACCGCCCAGACGATCCGCGTCAACGGCGGGATGGCCTGAATCTCAGTGCGGAGTCGCAGACGTAGCGCGCGAGGATCATGCCCATCTGGCCAAGGCGATCGCCGGATCCAACCGTGCAGGACCAAGTAGCCGCGGCGTTCGACAGCGTCAGGGTCGCAGTCCCCGACCGTAACGCCACCAGCTGTGGCGCTGCTTCGACGCCCGCGCTGACACCGACGAGACACCGTCTGGCCACCACGCCGTCAGCACGCCGCATTACTCGCTGCGACATGGTCAGCAACAGGATGGTACGAGCACCGATCCGCTCGCCACGTTCAGGTTGGAACCAGTGAGAATTCACTTAGGTCATACTAATGCCTCTAGAATTCTCATGATCATCTCGGCAGACTCGGCTCGTCCCCCCACCGGGCCCTGAGCGAGCTTGGCGCCTCAACGGACCGAAGGCGGGGCCGAGAACCAGCAGGCAAGAGGCAGGCGGACACCATGTCGTACAGACCTCAGATCCTGGGCACAACCCCCGGCCGCCAGCAGGCAGCGACCTGGACAGGATCCCGCGGCCGCCGGCAGCGATCCGACCTCGTCCCACGCAGTTCGCCTTTGCTACCGCTGCGCTCTATGTATCAACGCGCGCGCCTCGGGTCTCCTGTCTATATCGGAAGTCCCATGGTGAGGAGAACTGTGCGGTGTTGCTACGGCAGGTAACCAAGGTGTGACGGTGAGTACCGGTTACCGGGTCTAAAGCTGTCCCAGGGATGAGGCGAGAAGGTCGAAAGTTGGCAGGTTGAAATTCGGATAAATAGGCCCTGGGTGACGGGGAGTTGTTCGCTGGAAATAAAGTGAAAAGCGGGCCACAGGCGTGAGGTTGCAACGAGGCCACTTCAGGGTCTTCACCCGCTTCGGATACGGTGCGGGAAACCGAAGGATCATTTTGCGCAGTCTGTAATGGGCAATGGCGCCTATGGAGGACACGGCCGTTGTTGGAGGGTGGGGCATCGTGGGTGTCGGGGCCACGCTGGAGCGCGAGACGGAGCGGGCCGCTGTGGCGCACCTGATCTCCGAGGCGCGGACGGGACGGGGCGGTGCGTTGTTCGTGGTCGGGGAGGTAGGGCTGGGCAAGACAACCATCCTTGACCAGGCGAGGGAGCTGGCGTGTCCCGACGTCCGGATCGGATGGGGCCGCGGGGACGTGATGGAGGCGTCGCTGCCGTTCGGGTTATTCGCTGTGGTTCTCGATACCGTGAACGGGCCGCGCGACCTGCTGAACCTGCCAAGGACAGGTTCAAAGGACCGCGAGGTTCAGGCGGCCCGATTTGATGGCGTGCTGCGCTGGTTGGAGGCCGCTACCGAACCTGTCCTGCTTGTTCTCGATGACCTGCACTGGGCCGATCCGGATTCTCTCGCGCTCGTGTCGTTCCTGGCTCGTCGGATCAGAAGGCTGCCGGTAGCCGTGCTGGGCGCGCTGCGACCATGGCCGCCTGCGGCCAATGAGCTCGCAGCCGCTTTGGCCTATGACGGCTATGGCGCGGTGGAGAGGTTGGCGCCGTTGAGCAGGGACGCCGCAGCGGCGTTGCTGGCGGCCCGACTCGGTGTTCCAGTCAGTGGTGCGCTGTTGCGCACGGCCTTGGAGCTGTGCGGCGGCAACCCGCTGCTGCTGGAACAGGTGGCGGCGGCTATCGGACGAGGCGAGGACGTGGGCGCGCCGACCCGGACCGGGAGAAGGGCTAACCGAGCGAAGATCGTGTTGGCCCGCTTTGCAGGAGTGCCGAAGGCGGCAATCCGCTGCGCGCAAGCGGCCAGCGTGCTGGGTACGCGGTTTCGCCCTGAGCTTGCCACGGCGGTTGCCCAGTTGAACGACCGCGAGGCCGACATGGCGCTAGACGCGCTGTGTCGCAGCGGACTGGTGCATTCGAAGGCGGAGACGGAGCTGGCAGCGGAGTTCGTGCACCCGCTGTTCCGCCAAGCCCTTTATGACGATCTGGCGGCACCGGTGCGGACTCGGCTGCACGCGCGAGCGTTCACCGCCCTCACTGCACGGGGACTGCACGGGGAGGCCGTCGACCATGCGATCCGCGCCGATCTCACCGGTGACGATGTTGCGATCAGCGCGATGACACGTGCCGGGATAGCTGCGTTGCGATCCGGTGCGCCCACCATGGCAACGCGCCAGCTGAAGGCCGCCGTGCGCGCGGCCGGCAGCCGAGCTGGCGCTGACCTGCTGCTGGCCATGGCTGAGTCGCTGCTGGTTGCCGGCCGTCCGAGCGAGGTGATCCCGGTGTGCGACCGGCTCCGCATTGAACAGGAGCTCACGTCTGGTCAACGGGTAAAGGTGTTGTGGATGCTTGGCCGTGCCTTCTCAGCCACTGGCGCACACAACGATTCGACGACCTGTTTCGCGCAAGCCGTGGAGTTAGCCGAGGCTCACGACCCAGCAGTGACCATCGAGGTGTTGTTGGACGCCGCGCTGGCGTCCTGGATATCGGCGGGCCCGGCTAAGTCTCTACCGCTCGCCGAACGCGCTTACACGCTCGCCGCCAATGCCGAAACATCGCTGTCGAACCGAGCGGCGTCTGTATGGGGCTACCTCGCGTTCATCTCCGGAGATCCGCAAGGACTGATTGAGAGCGAGGCGGCCGCCAGTGCAGTCGAGGCAGAATCTCTGGCAAGTCTGAGCGACCTGCGCTGGTCGTGGGAGGCGTTGAGCACATTCAGCATTGCTGCCACCTTCGCCGAGCGCTTCAATGACGCCCAGCACGTTCTCGACATGCTTGTATCTGCTGCAGAACGTATTGATGCTGCCGAAGCGATTAGCAGCGGGACAGCCATGACGCAGGCGATCGTAGCAGCGCGGCAGGGCCGGCTCGCGGAAGCGCTCGGCTTCGCCGAACAGCCAAGTTCTCTGTTTAATCCATTACCCGCACACGTGTCCCATGCGGGTTCCATTCGCGCCGAGATCCTCCATCAGATGGGTCGAGGCGCCGAGTCTATGGAATGGTGTGACCGGAACGAGCAGGACGTTACTGCTCGTGGGGAGTCGTACACGCTGCTTCGGCTCTGGAACATTCGCGGTCAGCACCTGCTTCGCGACGGGAGGCCTGAGGCCGCTAGCGAGCTGTACCTGCAACTCGAGGAGCTGGGCAGCCAGATGGGCATCGGTGAGCCTTGCTGGATTCCTTGGGCCCGGTACGCTATCACCGCCCATCTCAGCGCCTGCCGCATTCAAGATGCGCGCCGCGTGATCACCTGGCTGGATCGTTGCGCCGCCCGGCTGCCCTGCCGATATCCGCGAATCGCCGCAGTGACGGGGCGTGCGAGCCTCGCCGAAGTCGAAGGTGACTACGAGGCTGCCGAAGCGCATTTCAGTTCCGCTCTCGTGCTTCACGAGCAGGTCCTGTTGCCGCTGGAGCAGGTGGAGACGCTGCTGAGCTACGGGGCGTTCCTGCGGCGGCGTGGGCGTCCCCGCCGGGCGCGTCCGCTGCTTGCTCAGGCTTCTGCGATTGCCGACGCCCACCAGGCCGGTTGGCTGGCCAATCAGGTCCGTGAGGAGCTCGCGGTGGCGGGTGGCAGGCGCCGCCGCACCCGCAGTCGCGAGGAGGCGACCAGGTTGACCATTCAGGAACAACGCGTCGCCCAGCTGGCCGCCGCTGGGCACAGCAACAGGGCCATCGCCGCCAAGCTCACCTTGTCGGTCAAGACCATCGAATACCATCTCCAACGGATCTACACCAAGCTTGGGATCAGCTCCCGTCGCCAGCTGATGACTGGACAACACGGCGGAGAAAGGTCGCGGGTCGCTAACATCTCGTGAGCCGCGGATCCACCGAGGAGCGTCCCGGCAGTCACCCCGGCGGCCTTTCAGAAGGCTTCGAAAGCAAAACGACTACGCTGCGACCCTGCGCGTGACAGATATTGCCGTCGACAAGCGTTTCATTGCCCGGCTCGAGAATGTCGGCTGGGGATGACTGCGCGGTATCGATCGACTTCCACCACTGCCGCCCTTCCACGTGCGGGAGCTCAAAATCCAGTCCCAAATAAAACATGTTGAGAAGGACATGGGCGTCAGGTTCCTCACCCCGGGCGCCCAATGTGAACGCCAGTGCTCGACCGTTGGCGTCCTCCCAGCCCGGCGCATTAAGGCGACAGCCGTGCCAGGTGATGTCGGCCAGGCCACGATCGTTGACCGCACCGTTGAAGAAGTTCCGCCGGTTAAAAACCGCATGGCGCTTGCGAAACGCAATCGTGTGCCTGAAGAACCGCAACATGTCGACATTTTTATCAACGAGCTCCCAGTCGAACCACCCGATGTGGT